>JAUIEM010000159.1 GCA_030428695.1 bacterium | reverse complement strand
TGGAGTGGGAGGGCCAGGTCTACCCGGCGATGATCACCGACATCCCCGGCCCGGGGAAGGTGCGCGTCCACTACGACGGCTACGACGACATCTGGGACGAGACGGTGGCGCGGAGCCGCCTCCGCGGGCGCGTGGAGGGCGAGGTGCCCACCCCCGAGCCGCCGGAGAAGGTGCGCCGCACCGCGGTGCAGGCGTCGAAGACAAACCAGTACAAGATCGGCGACCGCGTGAAGGTGGACTGGCACGGCCACTTCTACGGCGCGGTCATCGTGGGCGTGGTAGGACCCGAGCGCTATCGCATCCACTACGAAGGCTACGGCAACGAGTGGGACGAGAACGTGGGCCGCGACCGCATCCAGGTCAAGTGAGCCCGCCCTTACGACGAGGACCCAACCATGAGCCTGAGCGAGAAGATCTGCGAGCCCGGCACGCGTGACGCGGTGATCGACGACTGCTGCAAGCTGGTCGACGAGGAGGTCTCCAACAAGAGCGGCCTGAGCGGCGTCGTCATCAAGACCGGCTACAAGGCGGTCAAGGGCGTCAAGCCCGGCTTCGTCGAGCGCGTGGTCGACGGCCTGCTCCCCGAGTTCGCCGACGCGGTCGACCCGATCTTCCAGGAGGCCAAGGAGCAGGACAAGGCGGTCAAGCCGCACTTCGTCCAGAACTCCTCGCGCAGCCCGCCGATCTTCTCGATCGCGGTCTTCAGGCCGTCGGCCTCGCGAGAGAGCCCGACGTACTCCCAGAGGATCTTGCCGAGCTCGCGATGGAACTGGGTGACCGTCTTCTTGCCCTTGATGCCGAGCAGCTTCTTCAGCATCGCGTCGGCGTCCTTCTCTGCCGCGAGGAAGGCCCCGTGATCGGTTGTGATCGCGCCGGGCTTCTGTCCGGCGAGGTAGCCGCCGATCGTGTAGGGCAAGACGAAGTAACCGTCGGCCAGGCCCTGCATCAGCGCGCTGGCGCCGAGGCGATTCGCGCCGTGGTCGGAGAAGTTCGCCTCGCCGATCACGAACAGGCCGGGCAGGTTGCTCATCAGGTTGTAGTCGACCCACAGCCCACCCATCGTGTAGTGCAGCGCGGGGTAGATCCGCATCGGCACCTTGTAGGGATCCTCGGCCGTGATCTTCTGGTACATGTGGAAGAGGTTGCCGTACTTGCGGCGGATGGTGTCCTCGCCGTCGCGCGCGATCGCGTCGCGGAAGTCGAGGTAGACGGCGACCTTGGTCGGGCCGACCCCGCGGCCTTCGTCGACGGCTCGCTTCGCCGCGCGCGAGGCGACGTCGCGGGGCACGAGGTTGCCGAAGGCCGGGTAGCGACGCTCGAGGTAGTAGTCGCGCTCGCTGTCGGGAATGTCCTTCGGCGCGCGGCTGTCGCCCTTCTTCTTCGGCACCCACACCCGTCCGTCGTTGCGCAGGCTCTCGCTCATCAGGGTCAGCTTCGACTGGTGGTCGCCGGAGACCGGGATGCAGGTCGGGTGGATCTGCGTGTAGCAGGGGTTCGCGAAGTAGGCGCCCTTCTTGTAGGCGCGCCAGGCTGCCTTGACGTTGCAGGCGTTGGCGTTGGTCGACAGGTAGTAGGCCTGGGAGTAGCCGCCGGTCGCGAGCACGACCGCGTCAGCGACGTGACGCTCGAGGCGGCCGGTGACCAGATTCCGGGTCACGATGCCTTTGGCGTGGCCGTCGACGACGACCAGCTCGAGCATCTCGGTGCGCGGGTAGAGCTTGACCTTGCCGGTCGAGACCTGCCGCATCAGCGAGCTGTAGGCGCCGAGCAGGAGCTGCTGACCGGTCTGGCCGCGGGCATAGAAGGTACGGGAGACCTGGGCGCCACCGAAAGAGCGGTTGGCCAGGGTTCCGCCGTATTCCCGGGCGAAGGGCACGCCCTGGGCGACGCATTGGTCGATGATCGCCGAGCTGACCTCGGCGAGGCGGTAGACGTTGGCCTCGCGGGAGCGGAAGTCGCCGCCCTTGACCGTGTCGTAGAACAGCCGGTACACGCTGTCGCCGTCGTTCTGGTAGTTCTTCGCCGCGTTGATGCCGCCCTGGGCCGCGATGCTGTGGGCGCGGCGCGGGCTGTCCTGCAGGCAGAAGGACTTGACGTTGTAGCCGAGCTCGGCCAGGGTCGCGGCCGCGGAGGCCCCGGCGAGGCCGGTGCCGACGATGATGACCGAGTACTTGCGCTTGTTCGCCGGGTTGACGAGCTTCAGGTTGAAGCGGTGGTTGGTCCACTTCTTGTCGATCGGGCCGTCGGGCACATGGGATTGCAAGGTCATGGCTCAGGCTCCTCTCAGCAGAATGATGACCACCGGCAGGGCGAAGCCTCCGACCACCAGGGCGGTCAGGCCGTGACCGGCGTGCTTGAGCAGCGGGTAGTACTTCGGATGGCTGAGGCCGATCGTCCGTGCCGTGCTCTGCAGGCCGTGGCTGAGGTGCAACCCCAACGCGGCCAGACACAGCAGGTAGAAGCCCACGCGCAGCGGGTTCTGGAAGGCGGTGCTGACCAGCAGGTAGAGCTCGGTCTTGTCCTTCTTCGGCGCGGCAGCCGGCGTCTCGACCTCAGCTTCTGCGGGAAGCGCGGAGCCCGCGGCCGTGCTGTCGCTGGGGACACGTCCGTCGACCGCGGCGGCGGCGGCCTTGATATTGTCGATCTCCCAGTATTTGGAGATCCGGAAGTCGTAGATGTGGATGACCAGGAAGACCATCACCACGACCCCGGAGATGATCATCGTCGAGGAGCCGAGGCTGCGCGCCCCCGCCCACTGCTTGTCATCGTAGTCGACAGGGCGGGCCTTCTTGTTGTCGAAGGTCAGCGAGAAGGCGCAGGCGATGTGGACGCCGAACAGCGCCACCAGACCGAGCTCCGCCAAGGGCAGCAGCGGGTTGGTCTCGAGCAGGTGGGCGTAGGCGTCGAAGGCCTCCTGACCTGGGATCAACAGCAGGTTGCCGGCCATGTGCGTGAGCGCGAAGCCGTACAGCAGCAGACCTGTCACGGCCATGATCAGCTTCTTGCCGATCGTCGACCGCAGGGCTTTGACCAGGACCTTCATGTCACCTCCACAGATGTGCCCCGACTCGGGTGGTCTCCCGCGGGAGGGTCTCGATTATAGGCTTCGTGCAAAAATGCACAATACGGTCGCAGAGGTTCGCCCACACACGCTTGCAATGGCCTGGCAAGCAGTGGGGCCGGCGCAGGTCGAGGATCAGCTCGACCGGGCGGGAGCGGGCGCCGCGACCCGCAGCAGCCGGCGCAGCTCCGCGCGCCGCTCGACCAGCTCCCGGAAGCTCCCGCTGTCGACCACGCGCCCCTTCTCGAACAGATAGATGCGGTCCGCATCCCGCACGCTCTCGACCCGGTGGGCGACGACGACGCGGGTCCGCCCGAGCCCGCGCAGGTGGGCGAGGACCTGCTCCTGGCGGGCGTTGTCGAGGGCCGAGGTCGCCTCGTCGAGGACCAGCACCGCCGGGCTCCCGACCAGGGCGCGGGCGAGCAGCAGGCGCTGGAGCTGGCCGCCGCTGAGCTCCCGGGCTCCCGCCCCGACGCGGGTCTTCAGGCCGAGGGGCAGCGCCCGCAGCTCCTCGTCGATCGCGGCGGCGCGGCAGGCTTCCCAGACTTCCCGCTCCGTCACGGGGCGGCCGGCGGCGATCAGCTCGAACAGGCTGCCGCCGAAGCAGCTCGGGTTCTGCAGCACCACCCCGAGCTGCCGGCGCAGCGCCTGGCGGTCGAGGGAGCCGAGCGCGCGCCCGTCGAACAGCACCCGCCCGGCGGTCGGCTCCTCGAGCCCGAGCAGCAGCCGGCAGACCGTCGACTTCCCGCAGCCCGAGGCCCCGACCAGCGCGATCATCTCCCCGGCGCGGGCCTCGACCGTCACGTCGTCGAGCACGCGCTCGGCGCCGTCGTAGCTGAAGGACACGCCCTCGAGCCGCACATGCCCCTCGAGCCGCCCCGGATCGATGCCGCCCGTCGGCTCGCACGGTGTCTCGAGCACCGGCCGCGCCCGCTCGAGCAGCACCCGCAGGCGGAACAGGGAGAGCACGCTCCCCGCCAGGCTGTCCGTCGTGCCGAGGAAGCCGGCGAAGGTCGCCTGGAACGCGACGAAGACGCCGAGGCCGAGGCCGCCGCCTGCCGCGAGCAGGCCGGCGCCGAGGAACAGCGCCAGGGTGCCCGCCTGGCCGAGCGCCCCCTGCAGCACCGCGAAGTTGTCGCTGAGCCGCCCGGCCGTCAGGCCCGCCCGGAGCTGCCCCGCGAAGCGCAGGCCCCAGGTCGCGAAGGCGCGGCGCTCGGCGGAGGCGGTGCGCAGCTTGGACAGCCCCTCGAGCAGCTGCACGTTCCAGGCGAAGTTCTCCCCTTCGAGGCGCGCCGCCTCCCGCTGGGCGCGCAGCCGCAGCCAGCCGACCAGCACGGTGCTCAGGCCACGCAGCAGCACGAGCAGCCCCGCGATCGCCGCCAGAGGGGCGCTGAGGAACAGCAAGAGAGCGAAGCTGCACAGGGCGAAGGCGCCGCCGAGCAGGGCCCCGGCCAGGGACTGCTCGAGGAGTCCGCGGGCCTGCTCGACCGCGCCGATGCGCTGGAGCAGGTCGCCGCTGGAGAAGCGCCGGAAGAAGGTGTACGGCAGGCGCAGCACCCGGTCGTGGACCGCGAGCCCGGTGCGCAGGCTCGCCCGGCTCTGGACCCGCAGCAGCACGAGGTTCATACACCACTGCACCGCCGCCCGGCACAGCGTCGTCAGCAGCAACCCGCCGCCGATCAGGAGCAGCAGGCCCCGGTCGCCGTCCGGCACCGCCCCGTCGAGCACCGCCTGCTGCGCCCAGGGCAGCAGCAGGCCGACCAGCGCGCCGGCCAGGCTGAGGGCGCCGAGCAACGCCAGGCCGCCGCTCGCGCCCTTGACGGCGTGGGCGAGCACCCGGGGCAGCCGCGTCGGGCCCGCGCCGAACGGGGCGACGAAGGTGTAGAGCGCCGTCAGCATCGGGCAGGCCGCGAGGGGCGGCCGCGCGACGTGGCCCGGGGCGGCGAAGACCGCGCACTGGCCGCTGGCGGGCAGGATGACCAGGGGCGCGCCGTCGCGGCGGAAGCCGAGGGCGGGCTGCTCGAGGCGGGCGGGGTCGCCCTCCAGGGGTAGCAGTCGCAGGCCGGCCCGGCGGGCGACCGCCTCGAGCCGGGCGCGGTCGTCTTCCGGCCGGTCGGCGGGCTCCTCGAGGGCGAGCCCCGTCGCGTCCGCGAGGCAGGCCAGCGCGCTCGCCAGGGCGTCTCCCCGCCAGGCCGGCGTGGCGGTCCGCTCTTCGAGCGCTTCGCGCAAGGCGCCGTCGGCCTCGGCCTCGAGGGCGCGGGTGGCGGCGGCGGAAGCGGCGAGCGCGCGCCGGGTGTCGTCGGGGGGGCTCATCGGCAGGCTCCTTCGGCGGCGAGCAGCGCACGGTACAGACCGGGCACGGCGAGCAGCTCGGTGTGGGTGCCGCGCTGGGCGATGCGCCCGGCGGCGAGGACCAGGATCTCGTCGGCGTCCTTGACCGTGCTCAGGCGGTGGGCGATGACCAGCCGCGCGCAGCCGCGCCGCTTGAGGTTCCGCTCCAGCCGCCGCTCGCAGGCGGGGTCGAGGGCGGACGAGGCCTCGTCGAGCAGCAGCAGCTTCGGCTCGTGGACAAGCGCCCGGGCGAGCTCGAGGCGTTGGCGCTGGCCGCCGCTGAGGTTCTTCCCGCCCTCGGCGACGGGCGCGGCGTAGCCCCCCGGCCGGCGCAGGATCAGCTCCTCGATCAGCGCGTCCCGGCAGGCTTCCCGGACCTTCGCGAAGGGCACGCTCGGGTCCCACAGCGTCAGGTTCTCGAGGAAGCTTCCGGGGAAGAGCCGGATGTCCTGGTCGACCATCGCGACGTCGCGGCTCCAGCGCTCTTTGGGGAAGGCGCTCCGCGGCCGGCCGTCGAACAGCACGGCGCCGGCGTCCGGCGCGTAGAGCCCGGCGACGAGGCGCAGCAGGGTCGACTTCCCGCAGCCGGAGCTGCCGACGATCGCGATCTTCCGGCCCGGTGCGAGGGCGAATTCGATGTCCTGCAGGACGGGCAGATCGGGGCGGTAGCCGAAGCGGAGCGAGCGGACCTCGAGGGTGGGGGGTGTCGCGGAACGCGTCCGGGAGTCCCCGGCGAGGGTTGGAGGCGTGTTCACCCGGCACGACGGGCGGGGGTAAACCCCGCCCCTACCTTGGTTTGGTGCACCGACGGAGGCAGGCGTAAGGTTCCCGTGGGTGGATGAGAACCGTGCACCACCGGAGGTAGGCGCGAGGTTCCCGTGGCTGGCAGGGAGCGGTATACCACCGGATGCGGGGGCGGGGTTCCCGTGGGTGGATGAGAACGGTGCACCACCGGAGGCGGGGGCGGGGTTCCCGTGGGTGGATGAGAACGGTGCACCACCGGAGGTCGGGGCGGGGCTCCCGTCGCTGACGGAAACAGGTGCAAATCCGGAGGTAGGGGCGGGGTTTACCCCCGCCCGTCGGGGGCGTGGCGGCTCGCCCGTCGCGTACAGGTTCGCGGACGCGGCGCTTCCTCCGTCCACCCCCACCTCCGGCGCCTCCAGCACATCGTCCAGCCGCTCGAGGTCCCCCCGCAGGGTGTGGCTGAGGCCGACCAGGCCGAGGGCCGAGCGCAGGGGGCGCTGGAGGCCGAGCTGGAAGCCCTGGAAGGCGACGAGCATGCCGACGCTGAGGCTGCCGTCCATCACGCGGGCGCCGCCGAGCAGCAGGATCGCGACCGCGGCGAGGCCGGCGCTGAGCTCGGGGAGCACGCCGAGCAGGCCGTCGTCGCGCTGCCAGTCCGAGGAGACGTTGTGGGCGGCGGCGGTCTCGGCGGCCCAGCGCCGGTAGTGCTCGTCCTCGAGGGCGCAGGCCTTGAGGCCGGCGGGGTCGTCGAGGGCGGCGAGGCTGATGCCGACGGCCTCTCCGCGGTGGCGCAAGAGCTGGCGATGGCCGTCCTGGCGGGTGCGGCTCGCGACGGCGAGGCCGACGAAGCTCAACAGGGCGCAGCCGACGCTCAGGGCGGTCAGCCAGGGATCGTAGGACAGCATCAGCGCGAGGTAGAGCAGGGCCGCGAAGACCTGCACCGTCGCGTCGACCAGCTGCGAGGACAGCACGCCGGCGAGCTTCTGCTGCAGGCTGAGGCGGGAGACGATCTCGCCCGGCTGGCGGCTGGAGAAGAAGGCGAGGGGCAGGCGCAGCAGCTTGCCGAGGAAGCTCGCCGCCAGCCGCGCCCGCAGGCCCGCGTCGAGGCGGCGCAGGGCGGCCTTCTGCAGGGCGGCGAGGGCGGCGCCGACCAGCAGGGTCGCGAGCATGCCCCAGCACAGCGGGCCGAGCCAGTCGGAGCGGCCGGCGAGGAGGATCTCGTCGACCAGCACCCGGCCGAAGATCGGCTGCACCAGCCCCGGCAAGGTCGCGAGCAGGCTGAGCAGGGCGAAGCCTCCGAGGGCCGGGGCCAGGCCGCGCAGGCGGCGGCGCAGACCGCTCCACAGGCTCGGGGGGCGACCTGCGGGGACGAAGTCCGGCCCCTTCTGGAAGACCAGGGCGACGCCGCTGAAGTCGCGGGCGAACTCCTGGGGCGAGACGTGGCGCCGCCCGCGCTCGGGGTCGTTGAGGAAGACCCTCCCGGGCCGGAAACCCTCGACGACGAGGAAATGCTCCGCGCGCCAGTGGGCGATGAAGGGCACGGGCAGGCGCGCGGCCTCGGCGCAGCCGACCCGCCGGCCGTGGGCCTCGAGCCCGTGGCGACGGGCGGCGCGGACGATGTCGAGGGCGCGGCAGCCGTCGCGGGTGACCCCGCACGCGACGCGCAGGGCGGGCAGCGGGACGAAGCGGCCGTGGTAGCCGAGGACGCTGGAGAGGGCGGCGGCGCCGCAGGCGGAGCGCTCCATCTGCTGGACGGTCGGAGTGACGACGCGTTTCATCGCAGGATCTCCTCCAGGGCGCGTTCCAGGCGGGGCAGGAACAGGCCGACCGGCCGGCGGCTGCCGACCTCGATGCGGGCGGCCCCGGGCAGGCCGCCGCCGAGCGGCTGCTCCGGCGGGGCGGCGCTGGTCCAGACGAAGCCCTCGGCATCGCGCTCGAGCTGCAGCCACACGCGGATCCAGCGCTCATCGCCCGTCAGCTCCTGGGCCAGGGCGGGATGGCCGCTCAGCTCCCGGGCGTCGCCGGGGCTGACCGGCAGGGCGGAGACGCTCTCGACCACGGCGCGCAGGCTGCCGTAGCGGGCGCGGGGGAAGCCGTCGAGGGCGAGCAGGGCGGGCTGGCCGGTCGCGACCTGGGCGCCGTCGACCAGCGACAGGTAGGCGAGGGCGCGCAGCGTCCCGCCTCCCGTCACCAGGCTGCCGACCGCCTGCCCGGCGGCGAGCCGCTGGCCCTCCGCCACGGCCCGCTCGAGCAGGCGCCCGGCGGCCGGGGCGCGGACGACGCTCTCGGCCGCGAGGCGCTCTTCCAGCCGGTAGAGAGCCCGACGCGCGGCGGCCTGCTCGCGCTCCTCGGCGGCTCCGGCCTCGCGCTCGGCGGCCTCGAGGCGGCGCCGCTCCAGGGCGAGGCCGGCCCGCTGCTCGGCCCGCTCGGCGGCGCGGCGCGCGGCCTCCTGGTCGGCGGCGGCGAGCTCGTCCTCTTCCAGGGCGAGGGCGGCGAGGGCGGTGCGCTGCGCGTCCCGCGCCTGCTCGGCCTCGCGCACCGCCTGCTCGGCGGCGTCCAGCTGCACCCGTGCGAGCTGGCCGCGGGCGAAGAGCTCCCGGTGGCGGGCGGCCTCTTCTTCCCGCAGAGCGACTCCCTCTTCGCGATCGATCAGCCCCCGCTCGAGCTCGCCGCGGCGGGTGGAGAGCAGGGCGGCGCGGCGGCTGCGCAGGCTGTCCTCGGGCACCGCATCGGCCGCGTCGAGGGCGGCCTGGCGCGCGGCGAGCTCGGCCCGCCGCAGCTCGCCGAGGCGCTCGCGGCGGGCGCGCTCTTCGGCGTGGAAGAGGACGAGCTCGTCGAGCTCGCTGCGGGCGTCCTCGACCGCCGCCCGCAGGCCGGGCAGCTCGAGCGCGCAGAGCACGGCGCCGGAGTCGACCTCCGCGCCGACCGCGACCCGCCAGCGGCGCAACCAGCCGTCGCCCGGCGCGACCAGGGCGCTGCGCTCGCCTTCGGCGACGAGCAGGGTGCGGCCCTCGACGCGCACGGGCAGGGCGCCGAACAGGGCGAAGCCCGCGGCGGGCAGGGCGAGCAGCACCAGGCCGGCCAGCAGCCAGGCGGCGCGCGGGCGCACCAGGCGGGGGACCGGGATGCGGACCGCGGGGGCCGCGGGGAGGGGGGCGTCGTTCATCGTCCGGCTCCTGCGAAGATGGGCTGGGTGCTGCCGTAGATCTCGACGGCCGGCAGCTCCGGACGGGCGAGGCGCAGCAGCTGGTAGGCGATGCCGCCGAGGCCCTGGAAGAGCTGGGGCTCGAAGACCCGGCCAGGGACGCCCTTGAACAGCAGGAAGCCCTCGTTCGCCTCCGCCCGGGCGGCGAGCGCGGCGGCGGCCCGGTAGGCCCGGGCCAGGAGCTGCGGGCGGTCGAGCTGGCGGCCGGCGTTGAGCAGGAGGGCGATCTTCCCGAAGTTGCCGCAGCAGACGTGGTCGAGGTCGCAGCGGCCGAAAGCCGGGACGGCCCCCGCGAGGGCGTGCTCGATCTCGGCCTCGAGGGCGGCGTCGGAGCCGAGCTGCGGCAAGCAGGCGAGGCGGGCGAGGCCGATGCCGGTCGCGCCGTGGCACCAGCTGTTCATGAAGGCCGGCTGCCCGCCGTTGTTCCGCACGGCGCGGAAGTCCGGCCAGTTCCTGCGGGAGGCGTCGAACACGCTGCGCTCGTAGGCGATCCCTTCGCGGGCGGCGGCGGCGAAGCGCTCCTCGCCGCTCCAGGCTGCCAGCCGTGTCAGGGCGAGGGCGATGCCCGCGGCGCCGTGGGAGAGGCCGGCCAGGGGCAGCGCGGCCTCGGGGATGGTCTTCCACGCCGGGGGCCGCCCGTCCACCCGCTCCTGCCGGGCGAGCAGGTGCGCGCCGCAGCGCCGCGCCAGGGGCAGCAGCCGCGCGTCCTCCGTCACCTCCTGCAGGGCGTGCAGCCCGACGAGCAGGCCGGCGCTGCCGCCGA
Organism: bacterium; assembly: GCA_030428695.1. The sequence continues at coordinate 10,451 of JAUIEM010000159.1, read as the reverse complement.
GCAGGTCGAGCTGGCGGTCCGCCTCGATCAGCGAGGGGTCGAGCAGCTCCAGGACCGCGAGGGCGCGCTCGGCGTATTCCTCATCCCCCGTCAGCCGGGTCAGCTGGCTGAGGCTGTAGGCGAGCGCCCCGTAGCCCGCGTTCAGGCCGAGGCCGTAGAGCGGCCGGCGTTCGATCGCGACGCGCGGGTCGAGGTCGAAGAGCGGGAAGAGCAGCCGGCGCACCAGCCCCCGGTGGCGTTCCTGTCCCGCGGCCGCGTCGGCGGCCGCCAGGGTCAGGGCGACGCCGTCCAGCCCGCTGTACAGACCCGGCGGCATCAGATGGAGATGGTACTTGTCGCCGTCCCCGCCGTGCAGGCGGGGGACGATGAAGCCCGCGCCGCCGTCGGCGCCGCGGATCGCCCGCCGATGGATGCGCTCGGCGAGCCGCAGGCCGAGGGCGAGGCAGTCGTCCGGCGTCAGGGCGGGGCGCTCGCGGAAGGCCGCGCTTTCCGTCTCCTCGAGCCAGGTCGGGACGGTGCGCGAGGCCGGACCGCGCAGCTGCACGGTGTCGAAGCTCGCCCGCAGCAGGTCGCGCTGGACGCGGAGGTCGTCGCTGCCGAGGCGGGCGAGCTGGCGCCGCAGGCCCCGCCAGGCGCTGGCCTGGAAGACGCCCTCGACCGGCGCACGGACGCCGACCGTCAGCGCGGTGCCGTCGCTCGCGCAGCCGAAGAAGGGGATGTCGCCCCGCTCGATCGCCTCCCGCTCGGCCTCGAGCAGGGGGAAGCAGGCCGGCATCTCCGGATACAGGTAGGCCCGCGCGAGCTTGTCGATGTGCAGCGAGCGGGCGAGCCCGGAGCGCAGGGCCTCCGGGGCGAAGCTGTCGGACAGGAAGCGTCCGTAGATGCGGGTCTCGCGGAAGATGTAGCGCTGAGGGATGCCGCGGAGCGCGCGCAGCGGCCCAGCGAGCAACGCCTCGCGCCGGGCGAGCAGGAAGCGGTAGCAGCGTTCGAAGCCGCGCACGATCGCGTCGATGTGGGCGGCGGGATCGACGGGCGCGCCGTCGAGGCTCCAGCGCGGGCGCAGGGTCAGGTCGCGCTCGCTGGTCCCGAGGTCGAGGGCGTCGCTGCCGAGGCCGCTCCACTCCCGGGTGCGGAAGACGTTCTCCGGGTGCACGCTGCCGATGCCGCTGTAGTCGTAGGCCCGGTCGCCGTCGAAGGTCCACTGCGGCAGCAGGCCCGAGCGCATCACGCTGCCGAGCAGGGTGCCGTACAGATCCTGGCTCTGGTCCTCGGCCGGGGAGCCGTCGAGGGGGGCGGGGTCGGCGTGCAGCAGCGCCTCCATGTCGATCGGCACGAGGTCGGCGCCGGAGGTGATCAGGTTCTCGACGTGGAAGTCGGTCGCCCGCAGCGCGTACAGGAGGCAGGTCAGCGCCCCGGCGCGCTCGAAGGCGACGGGGATGTCGGCGGCGCGCGCCAGGGGTTTCGTCTCGATGAACTCGACCCAGCCGTAGCCGTCGCCGCACAGGACCTTCGGCGCGCGCAGCGCGACCCCGAGGCCCTCGGCGTGGCACCAGGCGAGCAGCTCCCCGAAGGCGCGCTCGGCCCGCACATCCTTCGGCTTGTAGACCAGCTCGAGGCCGCTCTGGAAGCGCAGGGCGCAGACGCTCTCGTTGCCGTGGTGCGGATCGGACAGCCCGGCGACCGCGCTGACCACCCGGTCGGCGGCGGCCCCGAAGCGCGCCTCCAGCGCCGCGGCGTCGGCGGCCAGGCGGCGGAACAGACGGGCGCGGGAGGCGACCCACAGCGCGATGCCTTCGCCGAGCAGGCGGGCGAGGGCCGGGTACTTCGTGAAGATGGCGCAGAGGCCGTCGGCGCGCTGCTCCGCGACGAAGCGCCGGTAGCGCGCGTCGCCCCGCGGGGCCCCGAACAGGCGGGCGCCGAGGCTGCGCTCGGCGAGCTCGGCGGCGAGGGCCGGGCCAGCCCGCTCGCACAGGACGATCAGCAGGGCCCGCTCGAAGGCGCGCCGGGCGACGGGATCGAGCGAGCGCTCCAGCGCGGAGGCGGGTCCTTCCAGCGCCGCCGCCAGGCGCACCCGGGCGACGCCGACCGCGGGCAGCAGGAGCTCCTCGAAGGGCAGCGGCTGCGCGGGGTCGCGGAGGGCGTCGAGCGGGGGTGGATGCTCGACATCACCGGCGGCGACCGCCGCGACGATGTCCGCGACGACCGCGGTCCACGCGGGCAGCGTGTCGAGCCGGCGGTCGCGGAGCAGGAGGCGGGCATCCGCCTCGTCCCCGCCGCGCCAGCGCAGGCGGCGGTGGAAGGCCGTGGGATCGTCGGGGGCGACGGCGGCGCGCCAGCGCTCCAGCCGCTCCTCGATCACCTCCGGAGGGGTCGGCAGGGGCTCGAGGGAGGCGTGCTCGGACAGGCGCAGGGCGCGGCGGGCGAGCTCGTGCAGGTTCAGCGACATGCCAGGGACTCCAGGGGTTCGAGGGAGGCTTCGGGGGTGGCCAGGGACAGGTAGGCCTTGAGCTGCAGGCCGCCGTCGATCACGAGCTTGGTCGAGACCGAGCCGCGGGTGCCGTCGGCGCCGCGGTGGCCGGGGAAGCGCCGCAGCGCCGCTTCCTCCGCCACGGTGCACAATCCGGCGGCGACCATCCCGCGCAGGTAGGTCTCCCAGCGCGGGTCCTGCCCGGCCCGCAGGTCGAAGAAGTAGGGCTCGACCCCGATCCGGCGGCGCACCTCCGCGCCGACCTCGAGGTTGAGCAGGTAGCAATCGGCGTCGGCGGCGACGCGGCGGAAGCCTTCCTCCGCCGAGGCGCAGCCCGGCCAGCCGACCGCGGCCAGGTAGCCGCGCAGGTCCGCGAGGCGGCGGAAGGGGATCAGCACCCGCACATCGTCGTGCCCGCGCCCGAACATCCTCCCCATCAGGCACAGCCCGTGGGGGGCGGGCACCGCCTGGAGGCAGGCGAAGACCCGGGCGAAGGCGGCGAGCTCCGGGCGCCCGCCGGTCAGCCCGGCCAGGCAGCGCATGCCGGCTTCGAGGCCGCGTCCTGGAGGGTTGATGAAGATGTGGGGGACGGGGAGCGCGCGCTCCATCTGTTCCGCATCGACCTCGAGCAGCACCCAGCCGTGGCCCGCCTGCGCCAGGGCGCGGGCGCGCTGCCAGGCCGCGTGTGCGAACCAGGCGTCGGACAGCCCGGGGAGCGTCCCGGCGAGCATCCGCGCGCCGCGGGTCCCGCCCTCGACGTGCAGGGTCAGGTCGGTGCCGCGGGCCGCGCCGCCGAGCACCCGCTCGCACAGGAGGCAGCTCGCGAGGTCGTCGGGCAGGCGGTCGAGGAAGCGCGTCAGACGCTCGACCTCCGACGGCGTGACCAGCGCGGGGGGAAGGGGGGCGGAGAGGTGCATGCGGGGGCCTCCGGATGGGGTTGCTGGGACGCGGGCAAAAAAGGGGGCAGGCCGTGCGGCCTGCCCCGTGGGACGGGAGGGCTCAGCCCGCCAGGGAGCCGACGCCGGTGCCGCCGCTCGAGCCGCAGCTGCCGACGATCGTGCAGTTGCCGGTGACGGTGTCGCCGATCTTGCAGTAGATGTTGGTGGTGCGCTCGGGGAAGCAGGGGCTCGGGCAGTAGCTCGGAATCTCGGTACCACCGGTCCACGGCGGCTGGTCCGCGCTCGAGTCGCCGCGGCCGACCAGGTTGCCGCCGGCGACGGAGAGCAGCTCGCGCTCGGACAGCTCGTCACGGGCGGGCAGGCTCTCGGCGACGAAGGCGTCGAGCTCCTCGGAGCTGACGGCGACGCCGCGCTCGAGGCCGATCCGGGTCATGGTGGCGAACAGCTCTTCGCGGGAGGTGCTGGCTTCGATCTCGGCCCGGGCGTCGGCGCCGGCATCACTCTTGAGGAACGCGACGAAGGTGTTGAAGTCGGAAGTCATGGGAATCTCTCCTGGGAGGAAGAAAGGTGCGCCGCGGGGCGCGTGTCGTGCCGAAGCAGCTCCGCTTCGGTCGACTTCCATGTCCCGGAGAGGGGGCGGGCTTACAAAAAAACCACGAGATCGTCGGGAAGGAGGGGGGGAGGTTCCTCGGTGAGGCCCGCCGAAGCCTGGAGCACAGCGGGCTGCGAGGGATGGGCAGGGGCCCGGGGCGGCTTCACGGAGTTTTTACGCAAAACCCTTCCCTGCCAGGGGAATAAAGCTTGTCTGCGCAAGGCGAGCTGACATAATGCGCCCACCACAGGCGGAAGCCGGGGTCCTGCCCGCCGTCTCGCGCCGCCGCGCTCCTAAGACCATCCGTGTTGGATCGTCACGTCGAGTCGCCACTTGCACTCGGACGCGCGACGCTGGACAGGACCCTTCCAACAACCGCATACGGAGCAAGTTCCATGGCCGTCACCGACAAACATCTGCACAGGCTGCGCAACCTCGGTATCTCCGCGCACATCGACTCGGGCAAGACCACCCTGACGGAACGCATCCTCTTCTACACCGGGCGCATCCACAAAATCGAGGAGGTGCGCGGCAAGAGCGGCGTCGGGGCGAAGATGGACTCGATGGAGCTCGAGCGCGAGCGCGGCATCACCATCCAGTCGGCCGCGACCTACTGCGAGTGGATCACCGCCGACAAAGAGAAGTTCAACATCAACATCATCGACACGCCCGGCCACGTCGACTTCACCATCGAGGTCGAGCGTGCCCTGAGCGTGCTCGACGGCGCCATCCTCGTGCTGTGCGCGGTCGGTGGCGTGCAGAGCCAGTCGCTGACCGTCGACCGCCAGATGCGCCGCTACGACGTGCCGCGCATCGCCTTCGTCAACAAGATGGACCGCACCGGCGGCAACGTCTTCGAGGTCTGCAAGCAGCTGCGCGAGAAGCTGCGCCACCACACCTGCCTGATGCAGGTCCCGATCGGCTCGGGCGCCGAGTTCGAAGGGGTCGTCGACCTCATCACCGAGCAGGCGCTGTACTTCGACGGGCCGAACGGCGAGGACATCCGCTACGAGAAGGTGCCCGCGGCGCTCGAGGACATGGTCGAGGAGCACCGCACCGAGATGATCGAGGTGCTCGCAGACTTCGACGACGAGCTCGCCGAGCTGTATCTCGGCGGCGAGGACATCCCCGTCGAGCTGCTCCACAAGGTCGCGCGAAAGGCGACCCTCGACCTCGAGATCACGCCGGTCTTCTGCGGCTCGGCCTACCGCAACAAGGGCGTGCAGCCGCTGATCGACGCGGCCTGCCGCTACCTGCCGAATCCGGCGGAGATCACGAACAAGGCGTTCGACGAGACCGGCTCCGAAGAGGTCGAGGTCGTGCTCGAGGCCGACTCGAACAAGCCCCTGTGCGCGATGGCCTTCAAGCTCGAGGACGGCAAGTACGGCCAGCTGACCTACACCCGGGTGTACCAGGGCAAGCTGCAGGTCGGCGACTGGATCTTCAACGCCCGCAACGGCCGCAAGGTCAAGCTCGGCCGCCTGGTCAAGATGCACTCCGACGAGCTGCACGAGATCAAGGCGGCGGGCGCGGGCGAGATCGTCGCGATGTTCGGCGTCGAGTGCGCGAGCGGCGACACCTTCCACGGCTCGGACGTGTCCTACAGCAAGGCGAGCATGTTCGTGCCGGCGCCGGTGATCTCGTACGCGGTCTGGACCGAGCGGAAGAAGGACCTCGGCAACTTCAGCAAGGCCCTCAACCGCTTCGGCCGCGAGGACCCGACCTTCCGCGTCCACAAGGACGAGGAGAGCGGCCAGACCGTCATCTCCGGCATGGGCGAGCTGCACCTGGACGTGTACGTCGAGCGCATGAAGCGCGAGTACAACTGCGCGGTCGAGAAGGGCCCGCCGCAGGTGGCGTACCGCGAGGCGATCACCAAGGAAGGCAAGTTCGATACGACCCACAAGAAGCAGACCGGCGGCTCCGGCCAGTACGCGCGTATCTGTGGGATCATGCGGCCGATCGAAGAGGAAGACTTCAGCTTCGTCGACAAGATCGTCGGTGGCGCGATCCCGCGTGAGTACATCCCGTCCTGCGAGAAGGGCTTCCAGGAGAGCCTGAAGAAGGGCAGCCTGATCGGCTTCCCGATCGTCGGCGTCGAGGTCGAGATCAACGACGGCAACTCCCACGCGGTCGACTCGAGCGACCTCGCCTTCACGACCTGCGCGAAGAAGGCCTTCCGGGAGAACTACACCAAGCTCGGTCCGACCATCCTCGAGCCGGTGATGAAGGTCAGCGTCGAGGGCCCGTCGGAGTTCCAGGGCACCGTCCTCGCCAGCCTCAACCGTCGGCGCGGCGCGATCGTCGACACCCAGGTCAAGCAGGGCGTCTCGATCATCGACGCCGAGGTGCCGCTGTCCTGCATGTTCGGCTACTCGACCGACCTGCGCTCCGCGACCCAGGGCAAGGCCGAGTTCACGATGGAGTTCAGCCGCTACGCCCAGGCCCCCAAGTCGGTGGTCGACGAGCTCGTCGAGGAGTACCGGCGCAAGCAGAAGAAGTGAGCGGCCTCTGTTCACGCTGCTCGAAGGCTACGTCCTCGGCATGGGCCTGATCGTTCTGATCGGGCCCGTGTTGTTTGTGCTGATCCGCGTCTCCTTGATCCACGGCCGCCGCGAGAGAATGCAACGAGCGTAGCGAGTTGCGTTCTCGAGCCAGGAGAAGCCTCGCCTGCGACCCCGCGCTTGCGCGGGTGAGCAGGAAGGAAGAGGCTTCTCCTGTTGCTGCTCGCCGGCGCCAGCCGGGGAGCAGCAACCCGTGAAGGTGTGCGGTCGCGGCATCGTGACCGTGCGCTGGATCGGGCCGGTGGCCGGGGGTTGTGCTGATCGGCTTCGGGGTGCGGCAGCGGGTCAGCTTCTGAGGGGCGGTCAGAGCCGGGTGCAGGGCTTGCCCGGGGCGATCTTCAGCAGCTCGGCCAGGCGCTGAGCGCACTGGTACGCGCCCATCACCTTCGCGAAGTCCGCCATGTCAGGCATCCGCTGCCGGAAACGCTTCGGCAGCAGCAGGTCGCTGTACTGGTCCGTGCCGGCGACGTAGCTGGCCAGCCAGGCCGCCATCCAGACCTTCTGGGCGGCGCTGACGTAGCGCGGCTGGACGCCGAGCCGTTGCGCGTGGCGGACGAGCAGGGCGGGGAGCTTCGGGCGGAAGCGCAGGAAGTACGCGCGGCAGACGATGTTCCGGCCGAGCAGGTCGATGGTCGAGGTCGAGAACACCATCGGGTTCTGGTTGTTCCAGCGTCCGTAGTCGACGGTGACCGAGGCGGCGCGCTGCACCCGCGGGCTGTAGAACTGCGTCGGCAGGGTGTAGTCGATGCGGGCGTGGTGCTGGGGGGTGTTGATGTACTCCTCGACGATCGCGCGTACGTCGGCGAGCTGCTGGAAGTCGGAGCGCCGGGCCTGGTGGTAGCGCAGCACCCAGAAGTGGGCGCCGGCGAGCAGCGTCGGGCGCGCCTTCTGGTGGGCGCGGGGGTCCTTGGGCGAGAGCGTGAGGCGCAGCTTGCTCGCGCCCGGTCCGGTCAGGGGCTGGCCGGTCGGGCCGAGACCGGCGAAGATGGTGACGTGCTTCTCGGGCATCGCGGGGCCGGGTGAGGTGCTTGCCCGGATGGTACCCGCAGCCTCGACCGGCGCGACGCTTCCCCAAAGAAAACGCACGCCGCGCGGCGTGCGTCTCTGCGGAGGAGGAACGGAGGCGCTCAGGGCTGGATGTCGATCGCGTTCATCCAGTGCACCTTCCTGCCCCGCACCAGGCCCGCTTCCCGCAGGCCCGCGGCGATGCCGGGGTTGTGGGCGGCGCCGTAGAAGACGGTGACGTGGGCGGGCATGTCGCCGGACTCCAGGTCGGCGAGCAGGCCGTCGATCACGACCTGATTGCGCTCTTCGAGGATCACGCCCTGGAACTCCTCGAGGGCGTCCATCAGGATGTCGGTCAGGCCGTCACGGCCGAGCTCTTCCATCTGCTGGATCGCCTGTTCGGGGTCCTGCAGGCCGACGTTCATGTTGTGTTTGTACTTGTCCTCGAAGGCCTTCTCGCCCTTGGTCTCGCGGTAGTACGCCTTCTCGAGGCTCAGGGGCAGGTAGATCAGCTCCATCAGCATCGCGATCGGATCGGTCGGCGCCGCCTTCGCGGCGATCGGCGCGTGCAGCAGGGCGCGGGCGAAGGCGGCGCGCAGCTCGGGGGACGCGAGGCGCAGGGCCTGGCCGAAGGCGCGGATCGGCTCTTCCTGGCCGCCCTGGCCGAACAGCTCGGCGAGGCGGCTGGCGGCCTTGGTGACGATCGCGCTCAGGCGGGCGGAGAACTCCTCCTGGGACATGTCGAGCCAGACGAAGTGCTCGCGGTCGTAGTCGACCTCGCGCATCTGCTCGCTCAGGCCGAACAGGTCGGCCATGCCGGAGTACATGCCGTCGGCTTCCTCGATCCCCGGCGTCGGGTAGGGCATGTCGGCGGGCTTGACCAGCTCGTAGTAGACCCGGTCGCTCTTGTCGAGCAGGCCCTGGATCTCGGCGTAGTACGCGGCGTCGCCGATGTGCACGGCGCCGACCAGGGTGATCGTGTGTTTGCCGTCAGCGGTGGTATAGTCGGTCGCGCTGACCTGCATCGTGCCGGCGACGTTGTCGTAGCCGTTGTAGCGGATGAAATCGTCGCCGGTCCAACCGGGCTGCTCACCGACGACGTCGGCGCGGTAGCTGACGTCGGGGACGAGCGTGCAGCCCGTGAAGACGAGGGCGAGCAACAACAGGGGGAACGCTTTGCGCATGGGAATGATGACTCCTTCACAGGGCGGCGGGGCCGCCGGACAGGTCGTGTGGCAGTACTACGGGGTCGGACCGGAGTTGTTGGAACCGGGGGCGCGCTCCTTCCGTTCTTCCCAAGTGTCGGGGCTGCCCTGGAGGATACTGATGCGCACGACACCTCTCCTGTGCCTGCTCGCCCTGCTCTCCGGTTGCGCCCTGGTCCGCGCCCAGGAGAAGGCGACCGGTCCCTGTCCGTACGAGCTGCAGCAAGCCGCCGAGGACGCCGGTTCCCACGCGCTGCTCGACAGCCTGCTGCGCTCGTTCGTCCACGACGGCGTCGTCGACTACCGCTGCCTGAAAGAGCACGAGGCCCAGCTCGATCGCTACCTCGCGCGGCTGCAAGCGACCGATCCGGGCACGCTCGAGCGGAACGAGGAGCTCGCGTTCTGGATCAACGCGTACAACGCCTTCACCCTCAAGCTGATCCTGAACACCTACCCCGAGCTCGACAGCATCCTCGAGCTGAGCAGCCCCTGGTCGAGCGAGGTCTGGCCGGTGCAGGGCGAGAAGTACAGCCTGAGCCACATCGAGAACGAGATCCTGCGCCACCGCGACGAGGCGCGCATCCACTTCGCGATCGTGTGCGCGTCCTTCTCCTGCCCCGACCTGATCTCCGAGGCCTGGGTGGCCGGGCGGCTCGAGCAGCAGCTCGCCGACGCGACCCGCGCCTTCCTCGCCGACGAGGAGAAGGGGGCGAAGCTGGTCAGCGAGAACGGCGCGCACACCCTCTACCTCAGCAAGCTGTTCGAGTGGTACGCCGTCGACTTCGCCGACGGGGACGTGCTTCGCTACGTCAAGGAGCACGCTCCGCCAGAGCTGCAGGCGCGGCTGCGCCGCCTCGGCGAGGTCGACATCGCCTTCCTCGAGTACGACTGGACGCTGAACGGCCGGTGACGCCCCGCATCACCGTCCTGATCCCGGCGCTGAACGAAGAGGACGCGCTGCCGCGCGTGCTCGGCGATCTGCCCTGGGAGCTCCTGACCGAGGTCATCGTCGTCGACAACGGCTCGACCGACCGCACGGCTGCCCGGGCGCGCGCGGCCGGCGCGCGCGTCGTGCACGAGCCGAAGCGAGGCTACGGAGCGGCCTGCCTGGCCGGGATCCGGGCGGTTGACGCGACCGATGTCGTCGTCTTCCTCGACGGCGACTACAGCGACGACCCCGCCGAGCTCCCGCGTGTGGTTGCGCCCCTGCTCGAAGACCGCGCCGACCTGGTGATCGGCTCGCGCGAGGCCGGGGCGCGCGAGAGCGGCGCGCTGCTGCCCCACGCGCGCTTCGGCAACTGGCTCGCCACCGGCCTGATCGAGGCCTTCTACGGCGTGCGCTACAGCGACCTCGGGCCGTTCCGCGCGGTGCGCTGGGAGGCCCTGCTCGCCCTCGGCATGGCCGACGAGGATTTCGGCTGGACGATCGAGATGCAGATCCGCGCCGTCCGCGCTGGCCTGCGCATCGTCGAGGTGCCGGTGCGCTACCGCAAGCGGGTCGGCACCTCGAAGATCTCCGGGAACCTGTGGGGCTCGTTCCGGGCCGGGGTGAAGATCCTGTACACGATCGCGGCGGAGGCCCTGCGTCCCGATCCTCCCCTGCAGGAGGTGACGCGCGAGCGGGTCAGCATCATCCTGCCGGTGCTCGACGAGGCGGAGGGGCTGCGGAAACTGCTCCCGCGGCTGCTCTGCAACACTCCGCCCTACGAGATCATCGTC
>JAUIEM010000615.1 GCA_030428695.1 bacterium | reverse complement strand
AGCACGCGCCCGTCCGGATCGCGCAGGACGAAGCGCCAGCTGCCGCCGGGGCGGAAGTCCATCGCGCACTCGACCATCGTCTTGTCCCGGGGGCCCCACCAGCGCTCGATGTGCTCCGGGCGGGTGAAGGCCTCGAAGACCAGGGCGCGGGGGGCGGCGAACACGCGCCGCAGGATGGTCTGGCGGGCGTGGGGATGGGCGACGGTCAGGCCGCGTTGCTCCCCGCCGAGGTGGTCGGCGAGCCGTCCGAAGGTGCCGAGGCCTCCTTCGACCGCGCCGTAGCTGCGCTCGACCCGCTCGCGCTCGGCGGCGGAGGCGAACTCCATCACCATCGTCAACCGGGTCCCTCCGCCTTCGGGCGTGAAGCGCACTGTCGTCGCGAAGCGCACGTCCTCGCCGCCGACGTGCCGGTAGACCAGGCGCGACGGCCGCAGGACCTCGAGAAACTCGACGCGGTTCTCGTAGTCGCGGCCGTCCGGGCCGTGCATGGTGAAGCTCCAGCTGCCTCCCGGGGTGAAGTCGGCGGCGTGGGTGGTCAGGGAGAAGCCCCGCGGCCCGAACCAGTGGGCGAGCTGCGCCGGGTCGGTGAAGGCGTCGAACAGGCGGGCGGGAGGCGCGGTGAAGTGCCGGGTCAGCAGGATCTCCCGGTCGGCGGCGGCGACGCTGAGCTGGTCGGCGAGGCAGTCGAGGCTCGAGCCCCAGCCGTCGACGACGCCGAGGGCGAGGTGGCGGTCGCGGTCGGCCTCGCTGCGATGGAGGATGTCGAGCGACACGCGGGTGCGCTCGCCGTCGAGCGCCTCGAAGCGGACCGTCAGCTCCATCCCGTGGGGCAGGTCGGGATCATCGGCCTGCGGTCCGTCGAAGTCGATGCGGGTGACGAGGCGCTCTTCGGGCTCGAGGATGAGGAACTCTCCGCGGCAGCCGTGCTCGGCGCCGTCGCTGCCGACCATCGTGTAGCGCCAGGGGCCTCCGACGCGGAGCTCGTGCTCCTCGACCCGGGTGGTGAAGGCGCGCGGGCCCCACCACAGGGCGATGTGCGCGGGCGCGGTCCAGACCTCCCAGACCAGGGAGCGGGGGGCGTCGAGCTCCCGGTGGATGGTGATCCGTCGGTCGGCGGGGATGGGCTCAGGCATCGTCGGGTCCTCTCTCATCGGGGGTGGGGGAGCGTTCCTGCAGCTCCCGCAAGTAGTCTTCCAGCCGGTCGAGGCGCTGCTCCCAGTGGGCGCGGTAGCGCAGCAGCCAGTCGGAGGCCTGGGCGAGCGGCTCGGCGCGCAGGCGGCAGGGCCGCCACTGGGCGACCTTGCGCCGCTCGACGAGGCCGGCCTGCTCGAGCACCTTGAGGTGACGCGTGATCGCGGGGCCGGTCAGGGCGATCGGCGCGGCGAGGTCGGAGACCGAACGCTCCCCCGCCGTCAGCCGCTCGAGGATCGTGCGCCGCACCGGGTGGGCGAGGGCCGCGAAGATCACGCTCAGGGCATCGGGGCTGCTCATTCTGTATTTCGCATATGAGTTAATTAGCGTATGCGTTAAGTACATCGTGCGGTGCGGAGTGTCCAGGGCTTTTCGGGAAGGCTGTTCGCGGGGGGTCGGGCGCCCGCGGAGGGGCAGAAGACGCGCGGTCGAGGCGAGCGCTCGTCGCGGGCGTGCCTGACCGCCATCGAGCCGCAGTCCTGGGCCCAGCGCCTGCCCGGAGAGGTGCGGTTGTTCAACGTGACCGATAGGGTCGAGGACGAAGGGGGGAAAGCCGATAGGGCTCAGTCGACGGCTGGGACGTCGGTCTGGTCGTCGCGGAAGAGGGCCAGGTAGGGGGCGTAGGAGAAGACGCGGTTCCGCTTCTGGCCGGTGGTTTCCACCAGGATGCCGAGGCGCGCCAGAGCGTCGACGAGCCGGTTGGCCGTCGCGAACACCGTCCCCGTGATCTCCGCCACGTCGTTCACATTGACGATCGGCCGCTCGTAGAGACTCTCGAGGAGCGTCAGACCATTCCCCGCGGAGCGCCCGAGGTCGCTCGAGATGCTGCTCCTGTGGTCTTCTCGAAGGTTGACGATCTGGCGCGCCTTGGCTGTGGCCTCCCGCGCGACCAGCGCGACACCGCGCAGGAAGAACTTCAGCCAGCTCTCCCAATCTCCGACGTCGCGGATCCGCTGGAGGGCCTCATAGTAATAGCTGCGGTGCTTCTTGAAGTAGTAGGAGAGGTAGAGAAGGGGCCGGCCGAGGATCTTCCTCTCGCAGAGGAGGAACGCGATCAACAGCCTGCCGACCCGACCGTTGCCGTCGAGGAAAGGGTGGATCGTCTCGAACTGGGCGTGGATCAACCCCAGCTTGAGCAGGGGAGGCAGGGGGTCGCGGTCGTGGACGAACTTCTCCAGCTCGCCCAGGGCCTTGGGCAGCTCATGCGGGGGAGGGGGGACAAAGGCAGCATCCGCGAGCGTGCAGCCCGGGGGCCCGATCCAGTTCTGGCTCGTGCGGAACTCGCCCGGGCTCAGGGCTCCTCCGCGGACACCCGCGAGCAGGCGCTGATGGATCTCCTTGATCAGGCGCAGGCACACGGGCAGCTCGGCCAGGCGGCGCAAGCCGTGGCTCATGGCATCGACGTAGTTGACGACCTCCTTGACGTCGTGTGGCGCCCCCGGCCGGAGCTTTGCCGACTCGAACTCGAGCACATCGATCAGGGAAGCCTGGGTGCCTTCAATCTGGCTCGAGAGGACCGCTTCCTTGCGGACGTACATGAAGACGAACAGGTCGGGATTGGGGAGCGCTTCGGTCGCTCCGTCGAGCTTCCCCAGCGCCAGCGTCGCCTCGAAGTGGAGCTGGTCCATCTCCGCGTCCCTGGCGATGGGGGGCTCCGGGGGAAGAGAAGCGGGAATGAATGCCCGGTAGCCGGTGAGCTGCTGGACATAGCGTCCGGCGCGCGAAGTCGGACTGTCCGGTTCCATGTTGTCGACTCCGAGAACAAAACACGGCACGACGGTACTTATTTTACTTTCTGGCGCCAAGTGAAAATTGTCGGGCGGTGTTCTGCGCTCCATGTGCGCGAGCGCAAACAGCGCGCAAGTGGCTCGCGACCTTCTCGCCTCGGCGGTGTTCGGCCGCAGCGATCCTCCCCCCTCGTGCCTCGGGGGAAGGATCTCGCTGACACCGCGAGGGGCGCGGGTCTGCAGCATCCCCCAACAAACCAGAACCCCGCAGCCGAAGCTGCGGGGTCTCAGTGATTGGGCAGGGTTGGATTCGAACCAACGTAGTCCTCCACCGCCACCGCTCG
>JAUIEM010000158.1 GCA_030428695.1 bacterium | reverse complement strand
CCTGGATCTCCGAGTCCGGCACCGGCTGGCCGATCGCCTGGTGCCGCTTCGGGGCGCGGGTGTCGTAGTCGTGCAGCGTGCCCGGGCCGGTCTCGACCGAGGACCAGTGGAAGTAGAACGGCACGCCGAACAGGCTCTCGGCCTTCTCGAGCAGCCCGGGGATCGGCAGCTGTCCGCTGACCAGCCCCGCGCGCAGCGGCTCCCGGCCGACGATGCCCTCGAGGCGCCAGTCGGCCTTGACCTCGCGCAGCCAGGTCGAGATCTCGTGGGGCGTGGTGTGGACCAGGCTGACGCCGTAGCGCCCCATCGCCATCAGGGCGGCGCGCGGGTCCCCGCGCTCGGCGATCACGACGATGCCCGTCAGCCGCACCGAGCCGACCAGCATCGAGATCGCGAGCGGGTGGTGGTACAGCGGCTGCGAGGCGAGGAAGACCTCGCGGCTGCCGGCCTTGAGCGCCCAGGCGTAGAGCTCGGCGCGGCGGATCGCCTGGTGGTGGCTGACCGGGCACAGCTTCGGCACGCCGGTCGCGCCGCGGGTCGACAGCAACATCGCGAAGGCTTCGGGGTCGTCGACGGTGTCGGGGACCTCTTCCTCGCAGACCATCAGGTCCTTGATCAGCATGCCGTCGAGCTCGGCGTCGGCTTCCTTCAGCTTCGCGAGCATCTCCTGGCTCTCGACGATGACGAAGCGGCAGCGCGCCTTCTCGAGCAGGACGGCCTCGTGGCGGGCTTCGTGGAAGGGATCGAGCAGGACGGCGATCGCTCCGACGTGCATCACTCCGTAGAACGCGGCGAACAGGCCCTCGCCGTTGGGCAGGCAGATGCCGACGAGGTCAGCCTTCCCCTTGCCCTTGGCGTGCAGGCCGGCGGCGACCCGCCGCACCCGCTGGTGCAACGCGGCGTAGGTCATGCGCGCGCCGCTCGGATCGATGCAGGCCACACCGCCCGGCCGCACCTCGACAGCGCGTTCGAGCACTCCGTTCAGGGTCCGTTTCATCGTGGTCCTCCAGGGAGGTCGGGCCGTGCCCGCACCTCCGCTCCGGTAAGAGGGCCGCGCGGCTCGCTCCGCGCCTCCACCCCGACCATCGGGCCGACGCGCGAGCGCGGCTTCGATCGGTGATGGGACGCGGGCAGGGGAGCCCACGGTCCTCGAGAAAAGGGCTGCGCGGGATCGCGAAGGATCCGGCGCGTCGACGCTGTGGAAGCGATGCTCCGGAGGCTCCCGGAACGGGAAGAGCGCATCGTTGTAGGGGCAAAGCACAGGGCCCCATGCCGACCTCCGGCGGGTGCGGACGGTTGCGTTCCGGAACGGTGCCGGTCGGACCCGAAACGGATCCTAACCGGAGGAGTCGGCGCCCCCGGGGGGTGCCTCCGTCATCTCGCCCAGGTGGGATGCCGCCAAGTGCTGGTCGGGGGCTGGGTTGAGGTTTCGGCGCATGAAGCGGCTCGTGTTTCCGGAGACGGTTTCCCGTCCGCTTGTGTCCCCTGTACCATACACCAAAAGCGGGGGGTGTGCAGCATTTTGATGCTTGTTCCGCGTGCTCAGTTCAGGAGCTCGACCGACACCCCGCGCACGCGCAGCTCCCCCGGTCCATCGAGGCTGAAGCCCAGCCCTCCCCGCCGCGGACCCGCCGGATCGTCGACCTCGAGCAGCCGCCGATCGCCGACCTGCACCGTCAGCCTGCCGCCCTCGAGCCGCACCTCACAGGCCAGCCAGCCGTCCACGGGCGGAGCCTCCGCCCGCCCGAGCGCTCCGCGGCCGCGGGCCTCGAGCTGCCAGTCGCCGCCGAGCCGCAAGGTATAGCCGTCGCGGCTGCCGTCGTCGAGGCGGGTGGAGCGGAGGAACAGGGCCGCGCCGGCGCTCGGGAAGACCTCGAAGCGCAGGCGCAGGTCCCCGAATTCCAGCGGCGCCTCGGCGACGCGCGCGGTGTCGGACGGACCGGCGACGAGCGCGCCCTCCTCGAGCCGGAAGCCCTCGAGCCGCCAGCCCTCGAAGCGTGTCCAGGCCCGGAGATGCTCGGGGGCGGCGCGCATCGGCACCTGCGCCGGGGACTGCAGGTAGGCGACCAGGTCGCGCACCTGGTCGGGGTCGAAGGCGTCGAGCAGGCCGACCGGCATCAGCGAGGCGTCGGCCGTGCGCAGCTCCTCGATCGCGGACCGCTGGACGGTGTGCTGCGCGGTCCCGTTGTCCAGGCGCACGCTCCAGCTGTCCTCGGCGACGACCACCCCGGTGAAGACCCTCCCGGAGGCCGTGCGCACGGTCGTCGCGAGGTACTGGCGGCCGACCTCGGCGTTCGGATCGACGATGTTGCGCAGCAGGTAGTCGAGGTCCTCGCGGTGCGAGCCCGTCAGGTCCGGCCCGATCTTCCCCCCGACGCCGAACAGCGTGTGGCAGGGCAGGCAGGTGCGGGTCGCGAGCAGCCGCCCGTGCGGGAGGTCCGCGCCGCCCAGGGCCGCCCCGCTCAGCGCGTCCCGGTAGGCGCCGACCCGCACCTCCATGTCGGCGCTCAGGGCCGCGGAGCGACCCCAGGCCTGGGCGAGCAGCGTGTCGACCTGCGCGTCCCGCAGGGCGACCAGCGCCTGGCGCAGGCTCGCGTCGTCGAGGAGGGAGGCGGGCTGCCGCTCGTCGACGATGGCGAGCAGCAGCGAGCGCGCGAAGGCGGGCCGCGCGACCAGCGTCTCCAGGCAGGCCTGGCGCTCGGCGCCGACCAGCTCCGGGAGCAGGCCGAGCAGCCGCGCCGCGGTCTCCTCGCTCGCGTCGTCGGCCAGCGCCCGCAGGACCGGCAGGCGCAGGGCGGGATCGTCGAGCAGCCCGCGCAGATCCGACCCGCGCGCGGCCCCGACCTCGCGCAGGCTGGCCAGCGCCTGCAGGCGGCGCGCGGCGGGTTGGGAGGTGTCCGCGAGCACCGCGCGCAGCTCGCGCTCGGCGGCGTCGTCGCCGAACAGGGAGGACAGGCGGAGCAGCAGGTCGCCGAGCTCCCCCTCGGCAGCGAACAGCTCGGGCGACAGGTCACGCCAGGCCTGCGGGGCCGGAACCTCACCGCGTCCGGCGAGCGCGCGGAGCAGCGCTTCGGCCAGCGGCGTGCGGCGGTGCTCCGCGACCGTGGCGAGCGCCGCGACCACGTGCTCGCGGCCGGTCTCGTCGTGGGCGAGGCGGCGCAGGATGAAGCTCCGCAGGCGCCGCTGCGGCGTGTCCCAGGCTGCCTGCAGGGCCCACTCCGGGTCGTCGACCAGCCAGGGCTCCAGGCCGTACCACAGGAGCTGCGGCAGGTTGGGATCCGCCGCGTCGTCGTGCCGTAGGAGCCCCGCGGCGACCTCCCGCCCCGCGGCCCCCAGCCGCTGCAGCGCGCAGGCCAGGTAGAGCCGCACCACCGGCGAGGGATCTTCCCGCGCCAGCCGCTCCAGCACCTCCACCAGCGCCGGCGAAGCGGGATGCGTCTCGAGCCAGAGCTGGATGCTCCAGGCCCGCAGGTCCTCATCCCCCGCTCCGAGGAGCTCCAGCACCAGCGGCTCGTCGAGACCGTCGACCGCGTGGAGCGCCCACAGCGCCTCGAGCCGGCCCGGCCCTTCCGCCAGGTTCCTCCGCAACGCCGCGCGCACCTCGGCGGAGCCGCCCCGCTCCTGCAGGAGCCGCCGGGCGGTGCGCGCGTGCCAGGCGTTGGGATGGGCGACCAGCCCGACCAGGGCGAGGTCGTCGAGGCCGGAGAGGTCGATGCGGCCCGTCTGGACCGGTCCGTAGCGCAGGCGGTAGAGCCGCCCGTTGGTGCGGTCCCAGACCTCGGGGCGGCGGTCGTGGCAGGCCTGGCGGTCGTACCAGTCGATCAGGTAGACGTTGCCGTCGGGCCCCTCGTGCAGCGCCACGCCGAGGAACCAGAAGTCGTTCGCCCGCAGCATCTCCGGCCCGTGGGAGGCGCGGTAGCCCGAGCCCTCGCGGCCGAGCACGTCGCTGAGCACGCGCTTGCCGTGGATGTTGTTCATCAGCACGAGGTCGCGGTACACCTCCGGGAAGGCGTCGCCGTTGTAGACCAGCGCCCCGCAGTGGGCGTGCCCGCCGCCGACGCTGCTCGAGGTCGCGTTGCCGTCGTGGGGCCGGTCGCCGAGGTAGTGCAGGTGGTCGGCGATGGTGTCGAGGTCCCGGTAGGTGTGCGGGTTGAAGTGAGGACCGGACTGGCGCCGGTAGCGGCCGCCCTGCACGACGTGGTACAGGTGCGGGATCACGCAGGCGGTGATGAACGCCTGCCCGCGCCGGTCGAAGTCGAGCCCCCAGGGGTTGCTGCTGCCGTGGGCGAAGACCTCGAACTTCCGGCGCAGCGGGTGGAAGCGCCATACCCCGGCGTTGAGGCGCACCCGCTCCTCCGTCGGCGTGCCCGGCGCCCCGACCCGGCTGTGGGTGAAGACCCCGTGGCAGCCGTACAGCCAGCCGTCCGGGCCCCAACGGAAGCTGTTCAGCGTCTCGTGGGTGTCCTGGAAGCCCCAGCCGTCGAGCACCACCTCGGCCGGCCCGTCCGGGACCAGGTCGCCGTCCGCATCCGGCACGAACAGGAGCTCCGGCGCCGCGCCGATCCACACGCCTCCGAAGCCGACTTCCAGACCGCTGACCAGGTTCAGGCCGGTCAGGAACTCGGTCCGGGTCTCGAAGTGGCCGTCGCCGTCCTCGTCGGCGAACACGGCGATGCGGTCCAGCCCCTCGCCCTCCGCCCGCCGCACCGGATAGCTGAAGGCCTCGGCCACCCACAGCCGGCCGCGGGCGTCGACGGTCAGGGCGATCGGCTGCTGCAGGTCCGGTTCCCCGGCGATCAGGTCGACGGCGAAGCCTTCGGGGACCTCCATCCGCGCCGCCGCCTCCTGCGGCAGGTAGCCCTGCAGCTGCCCGCGGCTGCCGGAGCGCGCGAGCCGCGCGAGCTCGGCATCGCTCGGATGGAAGCGGAAGTCGTCGAAGTTCAGATGGCCCCATCCTCCGGAGCTCTCGTCGACCAGCCGGATGAAGATCGTCTCGCCGCGGTGGGCGCCGAGGTCGACGAAACACGGCTCGAGGTTCTCGCGGTTGCCCCCCGCGGTCGCGAACAGCACCGAGTCCGGCGCCCCCGTGCGCTTCCGCACCAGCTCCACCCGGGTCGCCCGGGAGCCCCCACCGGCGACCAGGAAGCTCGCGAGCGGGTGGCTGACCACGAACGGCGCGCTGGTCAGGGTGCCCTGGGCGGCGTCGCTCAGGTCGGGCTCGAAGCCGCCGATCCAGAACTTCCCCTGGTGCTCGCTCGCCATGCCCGGGCGGCGCTTGCGGACGGTGTCGCCGCGGATCGGCTGGTCCTCGAAGGCCGGCCCGTCCTCTTCCCAGTCGTCGAGCTCCCCGGTCTCGAAGTCGGTGTTCAGCCGGCGCCCGTCCAGGCCGACCGGCAGGACCCCCTCGCGCCGCACCGGGAACTGCCGCGCGTTGCGCGCCGCGAGCCGCTGGCGCTCCTCCCGCTGGGCCTGGAACCAGGCGCGGCGGTCGACCGTCTGCGGCCGCTGCCACAGCACGAAGCAGCCGAGCTTGTTGCCGACCACCACCTCCGGCCGCCCGTCCCCGTCGAGGTCGCCGGCCTCGACCTGGGTGCCGACCCCCGAGCCGGCGTCGATCTCGTGGGCTCTGAAGCGCGCCCCGCCGGCCCCGCGTTCGAGGCGGAACCAGGCGAGCACGGGATCCTCCCCGTCCGCCTTGTCCCGCCCGTTGTGCGCCCAGTGCCGCACGCCGGTCACGATGTCCTGCAGCCCGTCCCCGTCGACGTCGACCAGGGTCAGCGCGTGCAGGTTCCCACAGCACAGGGCGTCGGCGCTGTGCGGCCGCTCGCCGAGGATCTCGTGGCGCAGGAAGTCTGCGGGCCCGCGCTGCTCGTACCAGCTCAGCCCGTAGCCGTGGGCGTGCTCGCTGGTGATCACGTCCGCGTCGCCGTCGCCGTCGACGTCGAGGGTGAACATCTGCGCCCCACCCCGGGCCCCGAACACGACGGGCGTGTGCTCCCAGGTGCCGTCGGCCGTCGCCGGCTGCTTCCACCAGCCGCGCCGGCTCAGCACGTCCTGTCGGCCGTCGCCGTCGACATCCCCGACCCCCAGGCCGTGGCTGAAGGCGCCGCCCTGGCCCGCCGTAGAGAGGGCCTGGAAGCGCCAGGGCGCGCGCGGGTCGGCGGCCGGCTCCGCCCAGCCGAGCCGTCCACCCTGCTGGCAGACCAGCTCCGGGCGGCCGTCGCCGGTCAGGTCGGTGTAGGTCGGCGACTCGTTGTCGACCGCCTCGAGCACGAGGTGCCGCGGCCAATGTCCCTCCGCGCGGCCGCCGGGGTTCTCGAACCAGTGGGCGGCCTGGCCGGGGAAGCCGACGCGCAGGATGTCCCGGTCGCCGTCCCCGTCGAGGTCGTCGAGCCAGACGAAGAAGTTGTCGGAGTAGCCGTTCTTGTCGAAGACCCGCCCCGCCGTGTACGCCCGCCGCTCCGCGAAGTCCGGCCCGGCGTACCAGAAGGGCCCGCACACCACGTCGAGCGCGCCATCGCCGTCGACGTCCCCGAAGTGCGCGCCTTCGGCGCGGAACTCGGCGCTGAGCTGTTGGCGCTCGAAGCGCACGAGCTCGAAGTCCTGGGCGAGGGCGAGGGAAGCGAGGCAGACGAGGGCGGTGCGGCGCACGGCGGACCTCCGGGTGGGGATGACGGGATTGTGTCCGATGGGGGGTGGGATGGCGAGGGGTGTTCGGACGGGGGCTGCGCCCCGTTGCGCCCGTGGGCCCCCGGCCGTATCCTCGAGCCTTGAGCCAGGCCGCCCAGGAGACCGAAGATGGCGACGCTCCGCATCCGCGCGGGCGACCGGCAGAGCAGCGTCGAGCTCGGCGCCGCGCCGCTGGTGCTCGGCCGCGGCAAGGACTGCGACGTCATCCTCCCCGATCCCGCCCTGTCCCGCCGCCACTGCCGCATCGTCCCGGACGGCGAGCGGGTGCTGATCGAGGATCTCGCCAGCAAGGCCGGCAGCTTCCTCGCCGGCCATCGCGTCAGCGGGCCGATGCCGATGCTGCCCGGGGAGTGCCTGCGCATCGGCGCGACCGAGATCGTGCTCGAGGCCTCCTCCGCCTCGGTCCTGTCCGGGGAGCGCGGCCGCGACGCCCACAACGTCGGCGCCCTGCTCTCGACGATCCGCTCCTTCTTCACGACCGACAGCGTCGACACCCTGCTCGAGACCATCGTCGACCGCGCGATCGCCCTCGCCGGCGCCGACCGCGGGGCGGTGCTGCTCGCCGACGCCGACGGCGCCCTCGAGGTCGCCCTCGCCCGCGACGCCGCCGGCAGCGTGCTCGGCGAGGATGCGCTGCTCAGCCACAGCTTCCCGAGCCGGGTGCTCGAGGAGGAGCGCTGCATCATCCTGACCGACGCCGCCCAGCCCGACCAGCAGCAGGCGGTGACCCAGAGCGTGCGCGAGGCCGGGCTGCGGGCGGTGCTGTGCGCGCCCCTGCCCGGCCAGCAGCGGCCGCTCGGCGTGCTGTACGTCGCCGGTCAGCGGCCGATCTGGAGCTTCGGGGAAGCGGACGTCGCGGTCTTCGAGAGCCTCGCCGCCTACGGCGCCCTCGCCCTCGAGCGCGCCCGGCTGCAGGAACGGCGCGCCGCCCGCGAGGCCGACGCCCGCTCGCGGCTCGAGGCGGAGAACAGCGCCCTGAAGGCGCGCCTCGCCCTCGCCCGGCCGATCGGCCAGAGCCCGAAGATGCGGCGCCTGCTCGAGACGGTGCGGCGGGTCGCTCCCTCCGACGCGACGGTCTGCCTGCGCGGGGAGACCGGCACCGGCAAGGAGGTCCTCGCCCGCTACCTGCATGCCCTCAGCCCCCGCGCCGCGGGGCCGTTCGTGATCGTCGACTGCGGCGCCCTGCCCGAGCCCCTGATCGAGAGCGAGCTGTTCGGCCACGAGCGCGGCGCCTTCACCGGGGCGGTGCGGGCGCGGCCCGGCCGCTTCCGCGAAGCCGACGGCGGCACCCTGTTCCTCGACGAGATCGGCGAGCTGCCGCTGCACCTGCAGTCGCGCCTGCTGCGCGTGCTCCAGGAGCGCACCGTCCAGCCCGTCGGCGGCAGCGGCCGGCAGGCGGTCGACGTGCGGGTGGTGTGCGCGACCCACCGCGACCTCGAGCGCATGGTCCAGGACGGCAGCTTCCGCTCGGACCTGTTCTACCGGCTCGGCGGGATCCGCCTCGAGATCCCGCGTCTGGCCGAGCGCGGCGAGGACGTGCTGCTGCTCGCCCGCCAGTTCCTCGAGCGCCTGACCCGCGACCGTCAGGGCTTCGCCGGCTGGACCCACGAGGCGGCCGAGGCCCTGCTCGCCCACGACTGGCCGGGCAACGTACGCGAGCTCGAGCAAGGCGTGCAGCGGGCGGTGCTGCTCGGCCAGCCGCCCTACCTGTCCAGCGCGGACTTCGGCCTCGGCGAGCCGGAGGCGCCGACCCTGGAGGAACCGGCCCTCGCGCCCCTGCAGGAGGCCCGCGCCGAGGCCAACCGGCGCTTCGAGCGTCTGTACCTGTGCGAGCTGCTCGGCCGCACGTCCGGCAAGGTCACCCGCGCGGCAGAGCGCGCCGGGGTCAGCCGCCAGCTCCTGTGGCGGCTGATGCGCCGCCACGGCATCGACGCCGACAGCTTCTCGGAGACGTAAACCCCAGGTCTACGTGATCGGCCGCCTGCCCGGGGCACGTCAACGCCAGGTTCACCGGCGCACCCGGCCGGGCCGCGAGAAAGCGCCGGCGACGGTGGCGGCACGCGCTTTGTTCTTCCTCCTGAGCGAGGAGGAACCGCGATGCCCACTCCCTGCGCCGACACCATCCGCATCAAGCCCGCCGCATCGAAGGCCGGCATCAGCCTGCAGACCGGCCGCAGCTGGTCGATCACCGTCGAGGGCCGCCACCTCCACGGCGCGCGCTGGTCCCGCCGCGAGGCGCGCTGCGGTGAGGAGGTCGAGCTCCGCGCCGAGGTCGGCGGCGTGCCCGACGGCAGCGCGGTGCAGTTCCGCATCCTGGAACAGGACGCGGGCGGGGCGGATGACTTCGTCGCCGCGCTCGACGCCACCGTCCAGGGCGGCACCGCCCGCGCGGTGTGGAAGTACGTGCACACCGACGACAGCGATGAGGAAGGCGACGGCGGGCCGTACACCTGTCCGGAGTACTACTTCACCTGCACCCTCGGCGAGGCTTCCGCCCGCTCCGCCCTGTTGACCTTCAAGGACCGCGTCGAGATCGACGCCCGCGACGCCTACGGCCGGCCCCTCGCCCACGCTCCCTTCGTCCTCCACATACCGGGGGGCACCCGCCGCGGGGTGCTCGACGCCGAGGGCCGCGCGACGGTCGAGGATGTGCCCCCGGGGCGCTACCGCCTCGAGCTGCGCGGCGAGAAGCTCCGCCTGCCGCCCCTTCCCTGAGCCACCGCCCCCGCGAGGAGACACGCCATGCCCGACCCGATCATCCCGAGCGCCGCACGCCTGCTCCGTGACCTGGAGGCCGACGGCTGGCCGGTCCTCCGCACCCGCCTGCTGCGCCGCCTGGAGGGCGACGGCAGCGCGGCCGCCCAGCTGCGCGGTGAGCTCGAGGGCCTGGCGGAGAACGACCCGCGCGCGCTGTTCCTCTGCGACGCCTTCGCCGAGGCCGCCCACAGCGGCCGGCTCGCGGCGCTCGAGCCCGCGCTGGGGACCGTCAACCTGCGCGCCTTCTGCTACAAGGCGAGCGCCGCCGCCCTCGAGGCGGGCGGAGAGGAGCGCGCCGCGGCGGTCATCGCCATCCTCGGCCGCCTGGCCGACTGGCGCGCCTACCGCGGCCCCGAGCCGCTCGACAGCGCCCGGGCCGACGGCTGGGGCGCCGCCCAGGCGACGGTGCGGTGGATCCTCGAGGTCGACCTCACGGAGGAGGCGCGGGAGCCGGTCTGGCGCGCCCTCGCCGCCTCCTTCGCCGCCGCCCCGGTCGCGCCGGAGGCGAGCGGTCTCGACGCCCGGGACCTGTTCGCCGCCGGGCTGGCCGAGGTTCTCGGGGGACGCGGCTTCCCTGCCGCGGAGCTGCGCCGGCGCATCGCGACGCCGGGCATCGCCGCCGCCACCCTGGCCCTGAGCCGCGCCGGCTTCTTCCGCCGCCTGCGCGGGAGCCCTCTGCACAGCCCCGCCCTCGAGGTCAAACGCGACCTGTACGTGAAGGCGCGCGCGGAGGGGACGCGCATCCTGTGTGAGGATGCGATCCTCGCCGGCCTCGACCTGCCCCTGCTCGAGGAGCTGGTGCGCGAGGCCGCCGACGACCCCGACGGGCCGCTCCTGCCCGCCCTGACCCGGCTGCAGAAGAGCGGCAGCCGCGAGCAGGCCTACCGCATCGCGCTGACGGCGGCGGAGGAGCTGCGGAAGCGCTGGAGCCCGCGCCTCCTGCCGCTGCTCGAGCCGGCGCTGGAGGAGCGGGACGGAGCGGTGCTCGCGCTGCTGCTGCGGGCCCTGCGCAGCCTGCCGGGCGAGGCCCTCGGCGAGGCCATCGTGCCGGTCGTCGAGCGGCTCCTGCGCCTGGCCTGCGCCGTGACCCGCAGCGAGGCGAGCCGCGGCAGCCAGCGGGACGCCGCCGACGCGATCCTGTGCCTGGCCCTCGAGCGCACCCTCGCCGCGGACGCGGCGGCGCGTTTTCCGCCGGCCCTGGTGTACGCCCTCGACAGCGCGCTGCTCGCGGAGGCCCGGACGCTCGCCTGCGGAAGGCTCGCCGACGCCGGCATCCGGGAGCTGGTCTGCCGCGAGCTCGAGGCCGGCAACGTCGAGCTCGCGGGCCTGCTCGAGGAGCACGTGCTCGCCAGCGGCGACCTCGAGGGGGAGCGCCTCCTCGCCGCCTGGGCCGGCGTGTACGGCGGCGCCGTCCGCGAACGGGACCTCGCCGCGCGGGTCGCTCCCGCCCTGCTCGCCAGCAGCCCGCCGCTCCTGCCGAGCTGCCTGGCGAGCCTCGAGCAGCGCGGCGCCCACGCGGCGATCGCGAGCCTGCTCGAGGACGCTCCGCAGCATCCGGCCCTGCCCCTGATGGTGAGCGCCCTGCTCCGCGACGCCGTGCCGGAGACCCTGAAGAAGGCCTGGCGCCCCGCGATCGGGAGCCTGCGCGGGCTGTTCGTGCTCGCCGGAGGCGAGACCGACCCCCGCATCCTGGTGCCCGCCGGCCTCGGCAGCCCCGCGGAGGAGCGGCCCGGCATCGGCCGCTTCGAGGAGCGGCGCGTCCGCGACCTGGCCAAGCGCGCCCTCGTGCTCCTGCTCGAGGGCTACCACCCGTCCAGGGTCGAGCCCTGGTTCTACGGCAAGATCGTCGCCGGGCTCGACGCCCTCTTCCCCGCCCCCGGCGCCCGCCGGGCTCCGGACGCGCCCGCGCCGCTGCCCGGACACGCCCGCGGCGCCCTCGAAGACGTCGGCGTGCGGCGGGCGCTGCTCGAGCTCTACCTCGGCATCTTCGACGCCGGCGAGCCCTCCTGGGCCGCCCGCCACGGACGCCCCCACCCGCACGAGGAGCTGATGCGCCCGCTGCGGCGGGTGCTCCTCGACGCGATGCAGCTCCCGCTCGACGGCGCTCCGACCGACCTGACCGCGCTCGCCCCCCTGCTCGCCCTCGCCCGGGCCCGGGAGGCCGGCCGGGATCACCCGCTCTCCGGCGCGGAGGCCATCGCCGCCCTGCGCGCGCTGTCCGAGCCGAAGTCGCTGCACGTGCTCTGCCAGGCCCTCGGCGCGAGCTTCACCCCGCTGACCCTCGACCTCGCCGAGGCCTTCGCCGCGCGTGAGGGCAAGGCCCGCTTCCACGAGATCGGCAACCTGCTCGGCATGCTGCGCCTCGCCGCCCGCGGTATGCAGGGCGGATGGAGCGCGGGCAGCGGTCTCTCCGAGCACGGAGAGCTGGGGGTCGGGCGCTACGACCGGGCGGTCGCCGCCCTCGGCCGGATCGGCGCCCAGGCGCTCCGCGACGTGCTCGCCGAGGCGCGCGCGACGACCGGCGACGGGCTGCCCCCCGTGCGCCTGCTCCTGACCGCGAGCACGACGATCGCGGCGGGCCTGATGCAGCTGGAGAACGAGCTGGCGGCGCGCCCCGCGCCCGGCCTCACCACCGGCGTGAAGGAGACGATCGACGAGTTCAACAGCTACGCGGGTCCGGCGATCATCCAGACCTGCGCGAACTTCCACGAGACCCTGATCGCCGCGCTGCTCGAGGTCGACAAGGCGTACCGCCGGCTGATGGTCCCACGGAACCCCGACTCCGGCGCCCTGCTCGCGCCGCTCCACGAGCTCGCCGGGCTGCTCGCCAGCCTGGCCCGGGACGAGGGCCTGCCCGGAGCGCTGTTCGAGGACTTCCTGACGCGGGTGTTGCCGCTCGGGAGCTTCCCGCAACCCGAACAGTTCCGCCTCTACGCCCGGCTCGCGATGCTGCTCGCCACCCTCGACTCCGACAAGGACCGCCGCTACGCCCTCGACGGCCTGCGCCTCGCCTGGCTGTGGAAGCGGAGGAGCGGCCGCGACGTCGACGCCCGCCACACCACGGCCCTGGCCGACCTGGTCGAGGGCTTCCTGCTGCCCCGCGCTCAGCGCTACGCCGCCTCGGGCCGGAAGCAGGACCGCCCCGGCCAGGTGCTGATCAGCGCCTCGCTGCTGTTCGAGCACGCCCGCGAGGTCTACGACCTGATGCACGACGCCCAGGCGCGCCAGTGGGAGGTCGTCGCCCTCGCCTTGTTCGGCAAGGAGGTCGGCCACGAGCAGTTCACGGCGGCGATGCAGCGCTTCTTTCTCGACGCGCAGCTGAGCTTCCACGCCGTGCTCGGCGCGACCTGGGCGGCCGCCCGCCAACGCCTCGGCGGACACGAGGACGACGCCGGCGCGACCGCGGAGCGGATCGATGGCATCCTCGTGCGCCTCGACCGCGCCAACGACGTCGCCCGCGAGAACCTCCTCGCCTTCCGCGAGCAGGTCGGCGATGCCGCCCAGGCCATCGTCAACATCCTCGAGGTGTACAAGACCCTCGGCGATCTCGCCTCGATCTTCCTCGGGCTGAAGAGCCTGGCCTCCCTCGGCACGGC
The DNA here is from genome assembly GCA_030428695.1 of bacterium. Next base: position 7,576 of record JAUIEM010000158.1, on the reverse strand, counting down.
GCTCGGGACCGGGCTGAAGACCTTCGCCAGCTACAATCTGCGACGCCAGTTCCTGCAGGCGGCGGTCAAGAGCCTGACCACGACCCTGACCACCATCGGCAAGCAGATGGCGACGACGGGCGCACGCGAGCGCATCCTCCAGGCGACTCGCTCGGCCCTGTCGCTGAACACCGAGCTCGGCAAGGTCGCGCAAGGGGAGCCGGTGTCGTACAGCACCGCCGACAGCTGGTTCGGCTTCCTCGGCAGCCTCGGCGTGCCGCTGCTCGCCGAGGTCGACACCCTGACGTTGACGGTGCCGCGCTTCGTCAACGCGCTGACGAGCGTCGGGAGCTGAACGTCGCGGCGTTGTCGCGACCGTCGCAACCGGGCGGCAGCGGCGAGCACGGCACCGCGCGGGCTCGCGTTCCGGACCGGAGTTTGCTACCGGTGGGGAAACGGCCCGTCCGGAGGAACATCATGCCGCGCCTTCTTCTCTGTCTCCCCCTCGCCCTCCTGTTGCTCGGCTGCGGCGACGACGCCGAGCCGCGCTGGGCGGAGGTCGCCCCCGACACCCTCGACGTCCAGTACACCCAGGCGCTCGCCGCGCGGGACGCGCTGTTCCAGAGCCTGTTCGCGCGGCTGACCGAGACCGTCCAGAGCGACGGTCTGGCGGCGGCGATCGAGGTCTGTTCCAACGACGCCCCGCGGCTCGCGCGGGAGGTGTCCGAGGCGCACGCCCTCGCGATCGGACGCACCTCTTTCCGGCTGCGCAACCCCGCCAACCAGCCGCCGGAGTGGGCGGAGGAAGCGATCGCCGCGCGGGTGGCCGAGCCGCGGGCCTACCGCAGCGATGCGGGGCCGCTCGGCGTGCTGTTGCCGATCCGGGTCGCGCCGAAGTGCCTGGCCTGCCACGGCGCCGCGGAGGCGATCGAGCCCCCGGTGCGGGAGGCCCTCGCGGCGCGCTATCCCCTCGATCAGGCGACCGGCTTCGCCGACGGCGACCTGCGCGGCTGGTTCTGGGTCGAGGTGCCCGCGCGCGACTGATGAGCCCGCAAGGGGAGGTCAGTTCCCGAAGTACGACGGGAGGGGGTGAACCCCTCCCCTACCTCGGTGTGTGCGCTTTCCGGGGGTAGGGGCGGGGGTAGCCCCTCCCCTACCTCGGTGTGTGCGCTTTTTCCGGAGGTAGGGGCGGGGTCTACCCCCGCCCGTCGAGCCTGAACAGAACCTGCGCGGAGGTCAGGATCTGCTTGTGCGCGGCGGTCGACTCTGTCAGGGTCGAGGAAAGGGAAAGGACACCGGTGGATCGCGACAAGCTGCGCAACCTGTGGAGCGAGACCGTCGGCGCCGACGCCGACCTGGACACGCTCAGCGTCGAGCTGAGCTACGGGGAGCGCGCCGCGATCCCTCCCCAGAGCTCCCCGCGCGCGGGCTACACCGTCGGCGAGGTGCTCGGCGAAGGCGGCATGGGGACCGTGTTCCGCGCCCGCCAGCACAGCCTCGAGCGGGACGTCGCCCTCAAGCGGCTCAAGGACGGGAAGTCCCGCCGCGCCTTCGACAGCTTCCTGTGCGAGGCCTACGCCGGCGGCCAGCTCGACCACCCGAACATCGTCCCGGTCTACGACCTCGGGGAAGATGCGACGGGCGGCGTCCAGCTCGCGATGAAGCTGGTCTCCGGGCGCAGCTGGAAGAGCCGCCTGCGCGAGCGCCGGGCGCCCCTGGTCGAGGAGCTCCAGATCCTCTGCCAGGTGTGCAACGCGGTCGCCTTCGCGGCCAGCCGCGGCCTGGTGCACTGCGACCTCAAGCCCGCCAACGTGCTGCTCGGCGACTTCGGCGAGGTGTACGTGGTCGACTGGGGCCTGGCGGTCCGCTTCGGGGAGGCGGGGAAGACGCGCCTGCGGCCGCGGGAGAGCATCCGCTCGCCGACCGGCACGCCCCTGTACATGGCCCCGGAGCTCGCCCGCGGCGACGGGCCCGCGGTCGGCCCGGCGACCGACGTCTTCCTGCTCGGGGCCTGCCTGTACGAGGTACTGACCGGCCGCCCTCCGCACGCCGCAGAGCGCTTCATCGAGGTCGTCGACCGGGCCGCGCGGGGGGTGCTTCCGCCGTTTCCGCCGGAGCTCCCCGCCGAGCTGGTGACGATCTGCCGGCGGGCCCTCGCGAGCGCCACCCGGACGCCGGCGCCCTGCGCGCGGCGCTGACGGACTATCTCGAGCACCGCGAGAGCCACGAGGTCGCGCGGGCCGCCCGGGCGCAGCTCGCGGCGGCGGACGCCGGGCTGCCCACCCGCGAGCGCTACGAGCGCTTCGCCCGGGCGGTCGCCGGCTTCGCCTCGGCCCGGGAGCTGTGGGCGGACAACGACGCCGCCGCCGCCGGCGAGCGCGAGGCCCATCGCGGCTACGCCGAAGCCGCCCTGGCGGCGGGGGACCTCGAGCTGGCGGAGGCCGAGGCGGGCCGGGCCGGGGACGCGGCCCTGCGCGCGCGGATCGCCGCGCACCGTGCGGAGCGCGCGCGCAGCGACCGGGCGGCCCACCGCACGCGGCGTGCCCTCGCGGGCCTGCTCGGCGTGTTCCTGCTCGCGCTGCTCGGCGGCCTCGCGGTGCTGCTCGAGCGCAACGCGACGATCCGCGCCCGCAACCGCGCGATCGCCGCCGCCGCGGACAGCCTGGCGGCCGAGAAGCGCCGCGTCGAGGCCGCCCGGGCCCACGCCGAGCAGCGCGGGGCGGCCGCCGAGCAGGCCCTCGACCGGCTGCTCGCGGCCCTCGACGCCGAGCTGCTCCGGCGCGATTCCCCCAGCACCCGCGCCCTGGCGGAGGCGGTGCTGCCGGTCGCCATCGAGGGCTACCGCGGCCTGCGCGACGCCGACTACGCCCACGCCCGGGCCGACATCGGCACCGCCGCCGGGCACGTGCTGCTCGCCAGCCTGCTCGAGACCGCCGGCGGCGACTTCGGGGCGGCGCGGGCGGAGCTCGACGCCGCCGAGGCGCTGCTGCGGGCGCGGATCGACGAGCCGCAGGCCGGCGCCCAGCTCGGCGTGACCCTGCTCGAGCGCGCGAACCTGCTCCTGCGCTCCGGGCAGCCCGCCGCCGCGATCCCCGACGCCCGCGAGGCCTTGCGCTGGCTGCGCTCCGCGAAGTCGCAGGCGGACGCGCGCCTCGCGCTCGCCTCGGCGTACCGGGAGGAGGGAGCGCTCGGGGCGGCGCGGGAGGAGCTCGAGCGCGGCCTCGCCCTGGTGCGCGGCGAGGCGCGCGATCCCCTGCTGCTCGCCCTCGCCCAGATCGCGCGCGAGCTCGGCGACCTCGACGCGACGGCGGCGCTGCTCGAGGAGTGCGTCGCCCGCCAGGCTCCGCTGTTCGCCGCCGCGCCCCTCGACACGGGGCGCGGCTGGCTCCTGTCCAGCGCCTGGCTCGAGCGCGCGCGCTGCCAGGAGGCTCTCGGCGACGCCGAGGCCGCCCGCGCGGCGCTCGAGACCTGCCTGGCGCTGCGCCGCGAGCTCGCCGAGGCCCAGCCGGACGGCGCCCGCGCCCAGCAGCTCCTCGCCCAGGCCGAGGCCGCCCTCGCGCGCCTGCTCGGCGACCGCGACCCCGCCCGGGCCGCCGCCCTGCTGCACGAGGCCGTGCGCCGCCAGCGGCGGCTGGTCGAGCGCGCGCCGGAGGCGCCGTCCACGCTCGTGCAGCTCGCCTGGTACCTCGAGTTGGGCGGACGCCTGGCGGAGCGGCAGGGCGCGCCGGCCGCCGAGCCGAGCTACGCCGAGGCCCTCGCCGCGCTGCGCGAGCTGCCCGACCCCGAGCCCGCGCCCCTGGCCCGGGTGCTCAGCGGGCTCGCCCGGGTGCGCCTGGCCCGCGGCGCGCCGGCGGAGGAGCTGTTGCGCGAAGCCGAGGCGCTGTGGGCCGCGCTGTGCGTCGCCGCTCCCGAAGATCCGCACCGACGGGGGGAGCACGCCGAGGTGCTCGGCCGGCTCGGCGCCCTCGCGCTCGAGGCCGGACGCCGCGAGGAGGCGCGGCGCCTGCTGACCGCGGCCCTCGAGGGCTGTCGGGCCCTGCGCGCCGCGGGTGCGGCGGAGCCCCCTGCGATCTCGAGCCTCGAGCTGACCGAAGAGTGCGCCCGGCTCGCCCTCGAAGCCGGCGAGCCGGCCGCGGCCCTGGCGATCTACCGCGACGCCGCCGCCCTGGCCCGCGAGCTCGCACCGGAGGGCGCCGAGCACGCGCTGTGGCTGCGGCGCTGCGGCGAGCTCGAGCGCCACCTCGGCGAGCCCGCGGCGGCCCTCGCCAGCCTCGAGGCGAGCAGCGCCCTGTTCGCCGCGCTCGTCGCCGGAGGCCCGCCCGCGGAGGTCGAGCCGGAGCTTGTCGAGCTGATCGAGCTCGCGGGCACCCGCGCCCTGCTGCTCGCCGCGCGCGGCCGCGGCGACGAGGCCCGGGCCGTGCTCGCCGAAGCCGACGCCCTGCTCGACGAGCGCCGCGGCCGGCTGGTGCACGAAGCGGCCTTGCGGGAGTTCCTCGCCGGCGTCCGCCAGCGCCTGGAGTGACGCGCTTGTCCGGCAAGTTGATGAGGTGGAACCCCGGGCAGGGGGATAGCATGCACGCCATCCTCCCAACGGGCAATCGCGGCCGCCAACCTCGGAGCGGGCTTGCCGACGACAATCCGATCGGATTGTCGCACGGCCGTGTCACGCGTTCCCGCCGACCCTCGCTCCGAGGCACGAGGAGCGAGGGTCAAGGGCTGCAGGCTACACAAGAGGAGTTGGGCGGCAGCCCTGTTTGCGACACCACCGCAGGGCTCGTCTCCGAGGAACGAGGAGAGGAGATCGAGGAGGTGGCGCAATCAGGGCGATGGTCGCCCAACCTCCGACAGTGTTGCACGCGAAACGGTGGTCCCCCACCGGGGGACTCACAGGGGGGCATCAACAAGCCAACAAACACCTCGTTCCCCGGGGACCGATGTGCGTTACGGTATGTGCCCCGAACGCGAAGATCCGATCGACGCGGTGACTCTCGGGAACCCTCCCCAAATTGAAGTCCCGCGCTCAACTTCGCCCGTCCCTGGGGAGCGGAGGCCGGCTTGCGCGGGCGGCCGAGGGCTGGAAGAATGGGGCACTTCCCGTGGAGGACGGCATGCCGACCCCCGACGCGCTCCCCCCGGCTGGCGGCTCCTCCGCTCTTCGCCGCAGTGTCTATTGCTTCAACGTGACCCTCATCTGTCTCACGGGCTCGATCGGGAGCCTGTTCCCCCTGCTGCACGAAGCGGCGATGGATGTACCCGACGCTGACTCCGAGCTCGGCGCGTTCCTGGCCGCGTGCCTGGGGCTGGTGGCCGTCGCCGCGCTCGCCACGGTCACGCAGACGTTGATCCGCCTCACCGCCGGCCTCCGCGCGCTGGCGGAAGAGGAAGGCAGGCCCGCGGCGAGCGCGACGACCGGGTCCCGCCTGGAGTTCTTGCGCGGGGCGCTGTCCACGGGCCAGCATTGGTCCCTGCTCAGCCTGATGATCTTGTCGCTCGCGTCGCTCGCGGTGGCCTCCCACTTCGCCGCGCACGACCTCCTCCTGTTCGGCGCGGTGATGATGTCCCTCTCTCTCGCAAGCCTCTCCAGCGCCCTCTACGTGGAGACCACCGGCAAGATGCTGGTCCGGGTCGCGGATGCGCGCTGCGCGCTGCGCGGCGCCCAGCCACCCCGCCCGCGCCGCTGCTCGCGCACCTGCCCCTGGCAGGCAGCAGCTTCGGGACCGTGCTGCTGCTCGCCACTCTCATCGTAGCCTGGCTGTTGTTCCTGACGGGCTGGAAGGGGCTGCAGGGTCCGCCCGCGGACCTGAGGGGCTTCCTCGCGAGCGCCGGCATGATCGCGGCAGGCGGGTTGGCGGTCGCGACCGCTCTGCTCGCGGGCGCCTGGGCGTACCGCCTGCTCGTGTTGCTCGATGCGATCGCGCGGCGCCTGCACGCGGCCCTGGCGCCCGAAGAGAGCGCGCGCTATCCCCGCCGCCCCGACGTCGAGCGCGTCTGCCAGCTCGGTGAGGTCTTGTCCTGGGTGTGCATCTTCAGCCTGGTGCTCGGGGTCGGGGCCATCACTGCGTACGGAGCGGTCGGGCCGGAGAGGGAGCGGCTGCCGCTCTTCGTCGGTGCGGCGGTCGCCGCGGGGCTCGCGGTCGTCTTCGCCATCGCCGCGCGTCTCCCCGCCCGGGTCGCGGCGGCGACGCGCACGCTGGCCCTGCGCTGCGATGCGGAGCTGACCGCCCACGAGCTCGCGGGCCCGCCCTCAGCGCCGCACAGCGATGACCAGCTTGCCGATCCAGCGCCGCGGTGAGGCCTGGTAGCAGTCGACCTCGAAGGAGAAGGCGCCGCGGTGCGCGTCGCTGTCGAGACCCTTGAAGTCGTAGGCGACGATGCCGCGGGAGCTGCCCCCCTTCCAGGCCTGGTAGCCGTTCGGTGCCACGCCGGTCAAGCGGTCGTCCCGGTTGACGAAGAAGTGCCCGCCGCGCGGCGGGGGGGCAGTGAGGCTGTACTCGAAGCGGATCCGCGCCTGCTTGCCGTGGCTGTAGATGTTGACCATCACATCCTGGCCGCGCACGATCAGCCCGCCCTGGGTGATCTTCGTGCTGTTCGTCCCCCCGCTCGAGAAGTGCTCTTTCGCGGGAACCCGCACCGCCGGCCCGCCGAGCTTCGCCTGCACCTGCTCGGCCCCCTTCCGCAACCCCTGCAGGCAGTCGGCGCAGTGCAGATGCAGCTCGGCGTCGAGGCCGTAGCCCTGCGCGTGACCGACGGTCGCGCGCAGGGTCTGCTCGGCGTTGCCGACGATGTGTTTCTGGTAGAGCGAGAGATGACTTCCCCAGTCGACCTTGTCGAGCTCCCGCTCCAGCTCCTTGCGCGAGTCGGCGCTGGCGAGGCGGTAGCTCTCCTCGACCGCCGTCAACGCCATCTGCAGCGCGTTGAAGACGTCGGCGACCTTCTCGCTCGGAGACGCGACCAGCCCGAGCACGAAGCTCGCCGGGTCACCCTGGGCCGCCGCCGACACTCCCCCGACCACGAAGGCGGAGACGAAGCGTCCGATGCGGGCGGCGGTCACCGCTTCGGCGCTGCCCGCGGCGAAGCGTCCCATCCCCATCAGCGCCCCGCGCACGCCTGTCACCACGCCCGCCGACACCGCGGCGAGCGCGGTGGTGATCGCGACGCTCTCGAAGAAGCGCCCGTGGGAGGACTCCTTCATGATCAGCTTGAGCTGACGCAGGTGCTTGCGCTGCTCGTTGCGTGCGCCGGAGAACCCCTGGCGGTGGCGGGTCTCGGCCTGACGGGCCTGCTGGATCAACTTCTGGATCGCGCGGTGGGTCGCGCTCATCGGGCTTCCTCCGGTTCCGTTCCCCCTGCCCGGTCGCAAGCCTCGTGCCGGTCCCGCCGGGCCGGGCGTCTCCAGCCGGCGCGTCCGACGAGGTAGACCACGGGTTGACGTCGCAGTGGAGGAGAGGGCCCCGACGTCAACCTGCGGGTGACCGGCGAGCTTGCCGAACGGACCCGGGTGAACGACGAGGCAGGCTCGGCGAGGCCGGAGGAACCGAGCATCGCACCCGACGCCGTACTCTCCCGTGATCAGCTTGCTACACTGGCAAGGATCGTC
>JAUIEM010000157.1 GCA_030428695.1 bacterium | reverse complement strand
CCCGCCCGACGGCCCGACCGAGTGGGCGGACAACCGCATCGTGCCGGTCGACACCCTGTGGGAGATGGAGGTCGTCGAGGCCCCCGAGAAGGCCGAGACCCCCGGCACGGTCAAGCTCAACCTGGTGTGTGTCTCCGACGCGACCAACCCCTTCACCGGCATCGCCTACCGGCTGCTGCTCAAGCGCTACCGCAGCGAGGGAAAGATGTGCCTCGGGCTGCGCAGCGTGCGGAACCTGACCCTGCCCGCGAAGGAAGAGGACGAAGAGGAAGCGAAGGACGAGCAGGACGCGAAGGCAGAGGGTGCCGAGGACACGAAGGCGGAAGGTGACGAGAAGGCCAAGGCGGAGGGCGAGAAGAAGGAGCCGAAGAAGCCCGAAGACTTCGGCACGCCCGGCACGACCCTGCTGCGCAACAACGTCGAGATCCCCTACTTCGATGCGAGCAAGGAGCTCGGCTTCCTGTTCGATTTCGCTCGCCTGTGCGAAGAGCTCGAGCCGACCCCCGAGGACGTCGAGGAGCCGCTGACCTTCACCCGCGGCGGGAACGACTACACCGAGCACCTCAGCGCGCCCGAGGACGATGTCTGGAAGTTCACCTGGGCGGCGCGCTTCCCCGCCGGTCCCGAGATCGTCGGTGAGCAGGTGTGGAAGCCCGAGCAACCCTGGTTCAGCTCCTTCGTGCGTGAGTCCCGCTTCGCGATGGAAGGCCAGGAGCCCCAGGTCGAAGTGCTGTGCAAGGTGACGCTGGTCGAGCCGGAAGACGCGGACGAAGCTCCCGCGCCCGACGACCCGGAAGCCCCCGCGGAAGACGCCGGCGAGGCGTGATCCGCTGCGGCGCCGGCCGCACGCAGCCCCCCTGGAGCGCAACGACGGAGGACGACCGCTGGCCCATCACATCCTCGAGCCCTCCCGCGCCAGCCTGCACGGCCGCTGGGACGCGAGCCTGCCCCCCGCGCTGACGATCGACCCCGGCGACACCGTCGAGCTGCGCCACGCCCTCGACGTCACCTGGGGCCGCGGCCAACACGACCGCGAGAACCAGACCCGCGACAAGTGGGGCCCGCGCAATCGGCCCGGGGACGACGGCATCGCCCTGCACGGTCCGGTCTTCGTCCGCGGCGCGGCGCCCGGCGACACCCTGCACGTGCGCATCGAGGAGCTGCGGGTCGGCCCCTACGGCTGGACCTGGGCGGGCAGCACGCCGCTGAACGCGAGCCTGAACGAGGCGCTGGGGCTGGCGAACGAGAAGAGCAAGCTGCTGCTCTGGGAGCTCGACCCCGACGCTGGCGTCGCGCTCAGCGAGCACGGCCACCGGGTCTCCATCCAGCCCTTCCCCGGCACCATCGGCCTGTGCCCGGGGGGCAGTGGCGTGCACGAGAGCTGGCATCCGAGCCGGACCGGCGGGAACATGGACTGCACCCAGATGCGGGTCGGCTCGGACCTGTACTTCCCCGTCGAGGTCGAAGGCGGCCTTTTGTCCCTCGGCGACGCCCACGCCGCCCAGTCCGACGGCGAGCTGACGGGCAGCGCCATCGAGTGCATGATGGAGCGCATCGTGCTGCGCGTCGCCAAGGCAGAAGACGTCGCCGCGGACGGGCCGACCGTGCGCCATCCGGACGGGAGCTGGGCGACCCTGGGCTTCGGCGAGTCCCTCGACGACGCGCTGGTCACCGCGGCGAGCAATATGCTCACGCTGATGCAGAGGCTGTTCGACTGCCCCCGGCAGGACGCGATGCTGCTGACCAGCACCCACGTCGACCTGCGCATCAGCCAGGTCGTCAACGGCGTGCGCGGGGTGCACGCGGTGCTGACGCCGCCGCGGACCGCGACGTCGCGCTGAGGGATCGGTCGCTGCGGAGCCCGGCGCGCCCTGACGCCGGCACGTCCCGGCGCCGCGCCCTTGATCTGGCACAGCAGACGCTTAAACTCGAGGCATGGAGACTTCGACGCCGCGCGCAGGCCTGCGGATCCTGGTCGTCGACGACCACCCGATCAATCGACGGGTGGCGCGGGGACTGCTCGGCCGCGACGGCCACGAGGTCCGCGAGGCTGTTGATGGCCAGGAGGCTCTCGAGCGGCTGGCCGCCGAGAGCTTCGACGTGGTGCTGATGGACGTCGAGATGCCGGTCCTCGACGGGCTCCAGGCCACCCGGCTCCTGCGCGCCCGGGAGGCGCCCGGGGCGCGGACGACCGTGATCGCCGTCACCGGCTCGACCCGCCCCGAGGAGGTCGAACGGGCGCTGCAGGCCGGCATGGATGACACCCTGAGCAAGCCTCTGCGGCTCGCGGCGCTCAAGGCGGTCCTCGAACGCTGGACCGTCCATCCGCCCACGCCGCCTGCCGTCGCCGTCACCGCCCCAGACGGCGTGGAGCCGTTGTTCGACGAGGAGATCCTCGCCGACATCCTCGAGCTGGCCCAGGACGGACGCGAGATCATCGACGCGCTGCTCGACCGCTTCCTCGAGGTCTCCTCGCAGCACCTCTTGACCCTCGAGCAGGCCGTCCGTGACGGCACTCCGGAGCCCTTGCGCAAGGCTGCCCACGCCCTCGCGGGCGGCTGCGCCACCCTCGGCTCCCGGCGGCTCATGGGTCTGGCGGGCCGCATCGAAAGCGCGGGGAAGCAGGGCGAGACCGCCTCGGTCGCGGTCCTGGTCGCCCGCCTTCCGGCGGAGATCGAAGCCCTCCATCGCGGCCTTCTCGAGCGCGTGCGGGAGAGGACCGGCCGTTGACGACGCGGTCTGCAGCGCTCGGTATACTGGGCGCCGGGTGGAACCCCGGCGGTAGCGACCGCGAAAGGAGTCACGGTGCGCGAGATCGAGATCACCGAGCTGCCGCCACTCGACGAGGACCAGGCGCGGATCATCGACCTGCACTCGATGATGAACATCCTCAACGTCGTCGTCGGTGAGTTGACCTTGCTCGGCTTTATCAGTGACGACCTCAGCGCGCGTCTCGAACCTCCGCAGCGCGAGCTGGCGACGATCGAGAAGGGACTCCGTGGAGCAGGGTCCCTGTTGTGCTGGCTCGACCGTCTCGAGGGGCTCGAACCGGCGATCGACACCATCCTCGCCGGTTCCGAAGAGGGTCTGGAGGCCGGCGACCGCGACGCTCTGGCCGAGGCGCGGGAGAACCTCCGCGGGATCTTCGCCGTGCTCGCGGTCCGCCTGAGGGAGCTGCGCGCGCGCCTGGATCGTCCCGAAGGCCGTGTCGACATGCCCGTCGAGCAACTGCGCCGGGACTTCCTGGAAGTGTTCGCGGCGATCGAGAAGAACGCGAAGGGGCGCTACTGGTTCCGCTACAACCTCGCCGAGCATGGGGCACAAGACTACTACATCAATCTCGACTTCAACTCCGAGCTCGGCGAGCACTTCTCGATGCCGGGCGTGCTCCAGGACGTCCTCCGCGACCTCTGCCTCAACGCCCGCAAATACACCCGCCCCGGTGGCCGCGTCATGCTCGCCGTCCACCAGGGTCCGACCATGTTGCGGGCGGTGATCGAAGACACCGGTCGCGGCATCCCCGACGACGAGCTCGAGAAGGTCGCCGCGTTCGGTTACCGCGCCTCGAACGTCACAGAGGTCCGCACGATGGGTGGCGGATTCGGCCTGACCAAGGCCGTGCATTGTGTCAAGGCCCTCGGAGGGCGTCTCTGGATCGCGTCGGAGCTCGAACGCGGCACGCGTATCCGGCTGCAGGTCCCGATCCCGGCTGCCGACGCTGGGTAGATCCTGGAAAGGGAACATCCCGGCACCACGCCGGTTCCCCGACCGCTGCCCCACCCTCGCCAGGAGGTCCCCGACCGGCTATCCTGACCCCGATGTCTACACGCGCCCCCCTCCTCGACACCCGACGCGTCGTCGTCAAGCTCGGCACCCGCGTGCTGACCCACGACGACGGGCGGCTCGCCCTCGCGCGGCTGTTCTCGGTCGTCGAGGCGCTCGCCGGCTTCCACCGCCGGGGTCTCGAGGTGCTGCTGGTCAGCTCCGGGGCCGTCGGCCTCGGGCGGGCGGCGCTCGGCCTGGAGCACGCCCCGGTCGAGCTCAGCGAGCGCCAGGCCTGCGCGGCGGTCGGGCAGACGCGGCTGATGGGACTGTACGAGGCGGGCTTCTCGCGCCTCGGGCTGCTCGCCGCGCAGGTCCTGCTCACCTCCGACGACTTCGACGACCGCACCCGCTACCTCAACCTGCGGGCGACCCTGACGCGGCTGCTCGCGCTCCGGGTGATCCCGATCATCAACGAGAACGACGCGGTCTCGACCGAAGAGCTCGCCCTCGCCGGCGCCTCCCCGGTCTTCGGTGACAACGACAAGCTCTCGGCGCTCGTCGCGACCAAGCTCGGCGCCGACCTGCTCGTGCTGTTGACCGACGTGGCGGGGGTCTTCGCCCGCGACCCGCGCAGCGACCCGGACGCCCCCCTGCTGTCCCGCTACGACCCCGAGCGCGGGGCCGCGGTCGAGGCCGGCGCCGCGAACCCGCTCGGAGCCGGACGCGGGGGCATGCGCTCGAAGATCGCGGCCGCCTCGATCGCCGCCCGCGCGGGCTGCCACGCGGTCATCGCCTCGGGCCGCGCCGCGGGCGTGCTCCCCGGGATCATCGCCGGAGCCCCGGTCGGCACGTGGTTCCCCGCCTCGGAGGGGCTGCCGGCCCGCCATCGTTGGATCGCCTTCGCGACCGCCGTCCGCGGCACCCTGCACCTCGACGCCGGCGCCGTCGCCGCCCTGCGCGAGCGCGGCGCCTCGCTGCTCGCCCCGGGGGTGCGCCGCGTCGAGGGGAGCTTCGCCCGCGGCGATGTCGTCGCGCTGCGCGGTCCGGACGGGGCGGCGGTCGGCCGGGGGATCACGGCGTGCGGCGCCGAGGAGGCGCGGCGCTGGTGCGCGGGCGACCGCCCGGACGGCGCGCGCAACCGCCACGCCCTCGTCGACCGCGACCAGCTCGTCCTCGAGCCGAACCAGGAGTGACCCGATGCCCGCGCTGATCGACGACGTGCGCGCCGCCCGCGACGCCCAACGCGCCCTCGGCGCGGCCCGCCCCGCCCGACGTTCGGCCGTCCTGCGCCGCCTCGCAGCCCTGCTCGACGAGCGCGAGGAGGCGCTGCTCGCGGCCAACCGGGCCGACCTCGAGGCCGCCGCCCGGGACACGCTCGCCGCGCCGCTGCGCAAGCGCCTCGGCCTGAGCCCCGCCAAGCTCGCCACCCTGCGCGCCGGCTGCGAGCGACTCGCGGCGGACCCCGACCCGGTCGGCCGCCCCCTGCGCCGCACGGAGCTCGACGAGGGACTGGTGCTGACCCAGGTGCGCAGCCCCCTCGGGGTGTTGCTGATCATCTTCGAGAGCCGCCCCGACGCGGTGATCCAGATCGGCGCCCTGGCCCTGAAGAGCGGCAACGCGGTGCTGCTCAAGGGCGGCTCCGAGGCGCGGGCGTCGAACGCCGCCCTGGTCGCCTGCCTGCGCGACGCCCTCGCCGCCGAGGGGCTGTCCCCCGAGGCGGTGCAGGGGATCGCGGACCGCGCGGCCGTCGCCGAGCTGCTCGGCTTCGACGGGCTGATCGACCTCGTGATCCCGCGGGGCTCGGGGGCGCTGGTGCGGTCGATCCAGGAACGCACGCGCATCCCGGTGCTCGGCCACGCCGAGGGGGTCTGCCACCTCTACCTCGACGCCGCCGCGGAACCGGAGATGGCGGCGCGCCTCGCGGTCGACGGCAAGTGCGACTACCCGGCGGCCTGCAACGCGACCGAGACGCTGCTGGTGCACGAGGACTTTCCGGACCTGGCGCGGGTCGCCGAGGCCCTGGTCGCGGCCGGCGTGCGGCTGCGCGCCGACGAGGCGAGCGCGACGCGGCTGGCCGCCGCGGAGCTTCCCTGGGAGCCGGCGGAAGAGGCGGACTGGCGCGCGGAGTACGGCGACCTGGTCCTCGCGGTGCGCAGCGTCGCCTCCCTCGACGCCGCCGTCGAGCACATCCATCGCTACGGCAGCGCCCACACCGACGCGATCGTCAGCGCCGACCCGGACGCCACCGCGCGGTTCCTGCGCCGGGTCGACAGCGCCTCGGTGTTCGTCAACGCGAGCACCCGCTTCGCCGACGGCTTCCGCTACGGCCTCGGCGCCGAGGTCGGCATCAGCACCTCCCGCATCCACGCCCGCGGGCCGGTCGGGGTCGAGGGGCTGCTGACGACCCGCTGGCTGCTGCGCGGCCGCGGCCAGGTGGTCGGCGACTACGGCCCGGGCAAGCGGGCGTTCACCCACCGCGCATTGCCCGCCGAGGGCTGAGGCGGAAGTTCCGAAATCCCAGACGCTGCCGACATGTCAGGAAGAGCGCACGGCTCCTTGGGGCGCTGGAACCGCGACAGACGCCCCCGCCGCCGATGGCACTCTGCTTGCTTCCTCCCGGCCAACAGGAGGAAGCGCGATGGACGACCAGAAGGAAACCCGCCGGATGAGCCCCCGGGAGATCGAAGCCCTGCGGGTGCGGAGCCGCTCGATCGCCGGCGCCCTCGCCCGGGCCTTCGCGGCGCGCCACGACGAGTAGCCCTACGGCTCCCGGATCGGGGCCCCGCGCCGCACGCCGGCGTGGAGCTCGAGCAAGGTGGCGAGCTCGTCGACCCCGGAGCTGACGAAGCGCAGCTCCCGCTCGCCCTCGAGCCAGAGCCGCAGCTCCCCCTCCCCGCGCAGCCACGGGAAGACGCCGCGCGGCGGCAGCACCTCGAGAGCGCGCAGCGCGCCGGCCGCGATGGAGTGCGGGGTGCCGGCGCAGAGCAGCAGCAGGTCCGGGCCGTCCATGCCGAGCAGTCCCGGGCGGCCCTCACGGCACACCGCCCAGAGGAAGGGCGTCTCCTTCCCCGGCCAGCGCTCGACCGCGCGCAGGGCGGGGCGGCCGTGGGCGAGCACCCAGAAGATGCTGTACAGCGCGCCGACGCCGACCGGCAGGCCGACCCAGATCAGCGTGTCGACGGCCCGCTCGAGCCGGTACCGGGGCGCGCTCCACAGGAACACCGCGCCCGCGGCGAGCAGGACCAACCCGCAAGACAAGAGGAGCAACCGGAACACCGGCTCCGGCGCCCGTCCCCCGCCGACGCGCACCTCGTCGGCGGCCTGCTGCCGGTCGAGGGCGATGTTCTCGGGCCCGGCCAGGGCGGGCAGCAGCACGCCCGCGTGCGCAGAGGGCAGCGCCTCCGCGCGCTCGCCGGCGCGGGCGAAGTCGTCGTCGCGGGTGCCGTCCGGGGCGCTTCCACAGCTCCAGCAGGCGTCGAAGCCCGCCTCGACCTCCTCGCCGCAGGCGGGACAGCCCCAGCTCTCGTCGCTCATGTCCATGCTCCCCGGGTCATCGCGGCCTACTCCACCTCCCGTCGCCAGGCCGCGAGCCGGGCGAGGGTCCACTGGTACTCGAAGTAGTCCCGGCGCCCGGTCCGGAGCAGCTCGTCGTACAGCGCTCGTGCCCGCACCCGGTCGCCCGCCCCCTCGGCCCGCAGCGCGGCGAGGGCGAGGCCCTCGCAGAGGCGGCCCCGGCGCTCGAAGTCGTCGTCGACGGCCGCCGCATCGCGCAGCGCCGCGAGGCTGAGGTCGCCCCGGCTGTAGGCGAGCAGCGTGCCCGGCCAGCCCTCGAGCCCGGCCAGGGGCTCGAGCGCCGCGGGGGAAGCGCCGAAGGCGACGGCCCACAGCCTCCAGTAGGCGGCCGCCAGGGAGGGGTCGACCGCCGCCGCGAGGAGGTCCTCCGCGGCCCCGGCGAGATCCCCCTCCAGCGCCCGCGCACAGGCGCGGTGGGGCAGCACCTCACCGGGGTCCACGCCGCGCTCCAGGGCCTGGTCGAACGCGACCCGCGCGGCCTCGAAGTCCCCCTCGTAACGCTCGAGCTGGGCGAGGAGGAAGGTGCCCCGCGCATCCTCGGGGGCGATCTCGAAGACCTGGGCGAGGAAGCCCCGCGCCGCCGCGGGATCCTCGAACAGGAGCTCGCGCCAGCCGGCCTCCCGCAGGCTGAACAACGCGTCGCGCCGGCGCCGCAGCTCCTCGGGCGCGGCGAGGAAGACCGCGCGGTCGTGGCCCGCGATCTCGGCGTAGAGCGGGCGGGAGCCGGCGAAGTCGCCGCTCGCGTCGAGGCGCTGGGCGACCCGGTACAGCGCCCAGGACAGCTCGCTCTGCAGCCTCTGGTCGAGGGCGAACAGCGCACGATGCAGCGCGACCGCCTCCCGCCCGACCTCGATCGCCTCGGCGAGCGCGCCCCCCCTCTCGAGGGTGTGACCGAGGCGGACCAGCACCCGCGACAGCACCCGTCCCGCGCCGGTCCCGGCGGTGAGCGCGTAGAGCTTCCGCGCGTGCTCCCCCGCCTGCTCGAGAGCGGCGATCGCGTCCGGCAGGGCGCCGCGCGCCGCCTGCACGTTGCCGAGCAGCCGCCAGGCGTCGCTGAGGTCCTGCTGGTTTCGGGGGGACTCCGGCCAGGCCTGCGCGAGGACGCGGTGCACCGCCAGGCACTCCTCCGCCGGGCGCAGCGCGGCCTCCGGATCCTCCTGCCACAGATGAACGGAGGCCAGCCACCACAAGCCGGTCGCGAGATGGCGGCGGGCGTCGACGTAGCCCGGATCCTCGCCGAGCACCTCGCGCAACGCCGCGAGAGCCCCCTCCAGCTCCCTGCGCGCGCCCGCCAGATCCTCCTGGCCGCGGGCCAGCACCCGCGCGTAGCGGATCGAGAAGAAGGCGCGGGACGCACGCGAGTGCAGATCCGGGAGCGCCAGCGCGTCCGCGAGCGCGATCACCTCCTCGCACAGCGCCCGCGCCTCGTCGGCCTCGCCGACGTCGAGGCAGAGGCCCGCCTGCAGGTGAAGCACGCCGGTCAGCTCCGAGCGCAGGTAGACGCTCGTCGGATCGTCCGCGAGCCGCGCGCGCAGCACCCGCTCGGCCTCGTCGATGGTCGCCCGCGCCAGCTCCAGCCGCCCGAGCTGGCTCTCGCAGCGGGTCTTGCGCTGCAGGATCCCGACCAGGATCTCGAGCTGGACGACCTCCTCCGGACTGCGCGCGAGCAGCGCGCGCTGCAGCGCCAGGGCTTCCTCCGCACGCGCCAGACCCTCTCCCCAGTCCCCGCGCAGCTCGGCCGCGTAGCCGAGCTCGCCGAGCACGTTGCGCAGCTCGTCGAGGATGAGCACGTCGTCGGGCCGCTCGGCGCACAGAGCGCGCAGATGGCCCGCCGCCTCGCGGTACAGCGCATCGGCCTGCGCAAAGCGGCCGACCTGCTCGAGGGCGTCGGCGTGGTCGCTGAGCCCGCGGGCGAGCGCGCGCCGCACGGCCCGGCTCGAAGGCCGCGCGGCGTACTGCTGGCGCCGCAGCGCGGCCGCATCCCGGACGGCGAGGAGCGCCTCCTCGCTGTCGAACATCCCGACGCAGTCGGCGTGGTTCGACAGCGCGTCCGCGAGCTGCCCGCGCGCCTGGGCGTCCCAGGAGCGCGCGGCGTAGCGCTCACGCGCCAGCCCGAGCGCTTCGGCGCTGCTGGCGATGGCGTCCTCGAAGCGACCCTCGTTGCGGCGCACATGGGCGAGCGTGCCGAGGTGCGCGATCAGGGTCGCGACCTGGGTCGTGTCCCCGGCCGCGATCATCTGGCGATCGATGCGCAGGCACTCTTCGAGCAGCTCCTCGGCCTCGAGCGGCTTGCCGCGCGAGACCGCGATCGACGCCTGACCGCGGAGCGTCAGGCTGCGGTTGTGGAGATAGGCCGGCTCGGCAGGTTCCCCCACGAGCAGCCTCTCGAACCGGCCACGGGCGGACGCGTACAGCGCCTCGGCCTCGGCGAGGTTCCCGAGGCGGTCGGCGATCGTCGCGCGCAGCAGCTCGCAGCGGGCGAGGATGTGGCGCAGCTCACCGCTCTGCGGATCGCCCGCCAGCCTCTGCTCGAGGGCGGCGGAGGTCGCGAGCAGCTCGGCCCGCGCTCCCTGCAGGTCGCCGTCGAGCCGCACCATCAGCTCGGCGAGCCGCAGCCGCGCCCGCGCCGTGCCGACCGAGGCGCGGTCGGCGTCGAGCTCGGTGTCGCGCAGCTTCTCCCAGCCGCGCCGGGCGATGCGGAGGAACTCCCGGGCCGCGCGGCTCGAGGCGTCGTCGGCGACCTCGAGGTCGAGGCGCTGGACGAAGGTCGAGGACATCTCGTCGAGCAGCTCGACCGCGAGATCCCCGCGCCGGTCGGAGAAGCCCTGCTGACGGCGGGTCTCCTGCTCGGCGGCGCGCAGCTCCGCGTTCTTGTGCCGGGTCCAGAGGAAGCCCCCGAGCAGCCCGAGGATCAGGAGCGCGACGCTGGCCCGCGCCAGGATGCGCAGCCGGCGCCGGGCGGCCCGCGCCCGCTCGCGCTCCGCGTCCGCGGCGCTCAGGCGGGCCCGCAGCGCGGCGCTCTCGCCATCCCCCCCGGGGCCTGCCTCGAGCTCCGCGAGCTGAGCCCCCGCCAGGCCGAGATCGCCGTGGGTGAGGGCCGCCTCCGTGTAGGCGAGGTGCGCGCGCCGCTCCCCCGCGCGGGCGGCGGCGTTCCCGTCCCACAGCGCCAGCGCCTGGCGGAAACCGGCGAGCGCGGCGGCGCAGGCGGCGTAGCGGGCGTCGCGCCCGGGCTCGGTGCGGCCCTGCGCGAGAGCATCCGCGGCGTCGCGGGCGACGCGGTGGCTGGCCTGGTGGCGGAGGAAGCCCTGGAGCCGGTCGCGGAAGCCGAGCACGTCCGGTTCCCGCTCCTCCGGTGCCGCGCGCATCGCCCCCTCGACCAGTGCGCGCAGCTCCGCGGGCACGTGCTCCGGCAGGGGCGGGGGCGCGCCGGCGGCGGCGCGCTCGAGCACCTCCTCGAAGGAGCTGCCGGTGTGCGGCGCGTCCCCGGTCAGGATGCGGTACAGGATCCCGCCGAGCAGGTACACGTCGGTGTGCGCCCCGATCGCGGCGCCGGCGCCGGTGCACAGCTCCGGGGGCATGTAGCAGGGGGTGCCGAAGGGCCGGCGCACGGTGCTCTTGTGGCGCAGCCTCCCATGGCGCGGGGGCTCGCTGAACTCCAGCGCGAGGCCCCAATCCATCAGCTGGACCTCACCGAAGCCGCCGAGCATCACGTTCGCGGGCTTGAGGTCGCAGTGGGCGATGCCCTGGCTGTGGGCGAAGGCGACGGCGTTGCAGACCGCGATCAGGATCTGCAGGTTCTTCTCGAGGTCGGGATCCTCGAGCAGCACCGCGCTCCAGGCCATGCCGGTCACGAGCTTCATCGCGAGGAAGTGGGCGCCATCGGGCCCCTGGCCGCGGTCGTAGACCGGCACGATGTTCGGGTGCTGCAGCTTGGCGTTGGCGACGGCCTCGGCGAGGAAGCGCTGCTCCGCCGCCTCCCGGGCCTCCGACGTGATCAGCTTGCCGAGGCGCAGGGTCTTGATCGCGATCTCGCGGTCGAGGGTCGGCTGCAGGGCGCGGTACACCGTCCCCATCCCCCCCTGCCCGATCGCCTCGAGGGGCTGGATCGCCTCGTCGGGCCAGGCGAGAGGCGGCTCGTCCGCACGCGCGCGGAGCTGTCCGAGGGACTGGGCGACCGTCGGGCTGGAAGGCTCGTCATCACGGTAGGTCGCCGCGGCGCAGAGCTCTCCGAGATCGGAGCCGAGGGTCTCCTTCCACAGGCTCGCGACGCTGGGCATCGGCGCTGCTCCTCCGGTGGGCATCCCTTCCAGGGTATCGGGTGCAAACCGGCTTGCCCACGTTCTCGAGAAAGGACGAGGCGGTGACGCGGATTCGGACATTGGTCAAGACAGCGGCTTCGGGAGATCTCCCCGGGCTGGCAGGCGTTCGTGATGGGCGCACGCCTTCGAAGGGAGCGAGTCATCAACGACTTCCGGCGGGGCAGAACCAGCGGAGACAGCAACCCGGTCCACGGTCACGGCCACGGTGACGGTCACGCACCGACGGACGACGGCCGACGGTCCACGGTCTTCTTCCGGCGCGGATCGTGGCGTGGACCGTGGACGCCTCTTGAGAGTCCGCCGGAATCGGACACCAGTGGACGGCCGGGGGAACCGATCATCATCGGGGAGGTGGATGATGAAGACCCGCTGGCTGCGCGACCCCCTGCTCTGGACCCTCGGCGCCTGCTTCGCCCTCTACCTGAGCGGCTACGCCGCCTGCCGGGCCAGCCACGCGCTGGTCCACGTGCGTCTGCAGCAGTACGTCGCGACCTCCGCGCACCGGGGCTACGTCGTCGAGCATCGCATCGTCGACGCCCCCGACGCTCCCCTCGGCGCCTGGACGCGCACCCTGTGGGCGCCGCTGTGCGCCGCGGAGCTCGCGCTGCATCGGAAGGCGGAGGCGGACGCGCGGGAGACCTGAGGGCTTCGTGCCCCGGCGGGTCGAGCTTGATGGCGCCAGGGCCTTGCGGTAGCCTCACACAGCACCTGCGAGCGAGACTGCGATGACAGACCCCTCCTCGGTGGCCCCGGGCCGGCCAGGCAGCGGGATCTTCCCCACCAGCCCCCTCGGCGAGAGCCGCCCCGGCATCCCGACCGGCCGCGATGTCGAGTGGGAGCCCCTCGTCGACTACCGGCGCCACGGCGTCAGCGAGACCACCATCCACGGGGCGGTGGCCTGGTCCTCCGGCGGCGAGGTCGTCCACTCCTTCGGCGGCAACGTGCTGTGCTACGGGCGCAGCATGATGAAGCCCTTCACCCTCAAGGTCTTCGCCGACGACCTCGAGGACTGCAGCTGGGAGCAGAAGGCGATCTCCGTCTCGAGCCACAACGGCGACACCGAGCACGTCGCCGCCGCCCAGTCGCTGCTCTCCAAGTCCGAGTGGGGGCTGATGCAGACGCCCCTCGATGTGCCGCTCGTGCAGTTCGGGCGCCAGGTGCGACGCGCGCGGCGCTGGTTCCACTGCTGCTCCGGAGAGCACGCGGCGCTGCTGCGCGGCTGCCGGCTGAAGGGCTGGAAGCGGGCCGGCTACACGCTGCCGATGCACCCGTACTTCCGGGCCTTCATCGGCGTGCTGCGGCGCTACCTCGGCGCGGACTGGAAGCCGCTGCGGGTCGCCAAGGACGGCTGCGGGCTGCCGACGGTCAGCAACACCGTCTCCGAGCTCGCCACCCTGTTCGCCGGGCTGGCGAAGCACAAGGACGAGGACTGGATCTGGGAGGCGATGGTGCGCCATCCCGACCTGATCGGCGGCTTCAACCGCCTCGACAGCACCATCCTGAAGGCCTGCGAGGGCAAGGTGATCGCGAAGGAAGGCGCGGACGGCCTGCTCGGCCTCGCCATCGTGCACCCCGACTACCCCGAAGGGCTCGGCGTCTGCATCAAGATCGCCCACGGCTGGAACGCCCAGGCGACCTGGTACATCGCCCGGGCGATCCTCGGGGTGCTCGGCTTCGAGCTGCGCAACCCCTATCCGCTGCATCGGCAGAAGGCCTTCATCGTGCCCGGGGTCGTGCCCCCCTCCCGGCTCGCCCGCCTCGAGCAGGTGCCGACCTGGGACGAGTGGGACCCCGACCAGGACCGCTGGTACTACGACTGGGAGCAATACCAGGGAGACTTCTGAGCATGGCCGGACGCATCGTCGCCGGGGTGATCGCGCCCCATCCGCCGCACCTGGTGTACGCGGAGAATCCGCCCCAGAACGAGCCGAGCGCCGAGTGCGGCTGGGAGGTGCTGCGCTGGGGCTACGAGCGCCTGCGGAAAGACCTCGCGGCGCATCCCTGCGACGTGATCGTGCTCCTGTCGGCCCACTGGCAGACCTACATCGGCAACCACCTGCTCGGCGTGCCGCGCTTCCAGTCGCTGTCGGTCGACCCGATCTTCCCCAACCTGTTCCGCTACCGCTACGACATGAAGGTCGACGTCGAGCTCGCCGAGAGCATCTGCGAGACGGCCCGTGAGAAGGGCGTGGTGACGAAGATGATGCGGAACCCGGACTTCCGCGTCGACTACGGGACGATCGTCTCCGGGCACATGACCCGGCCGGAGTGGGACATTCCCATCGTCGCGATCTCGAGCAACCGCTCGCGCTTCTACTACAACGTCGAGGTGATGCAGGAACAGATGCAGGCCCTCGGCGCCGCCACCCGCGAGGCGATCGAGCAGAGCGGCAAGCGCGCCTGGGTGCTCGCCAGCCACTCCCTCTCGCACCGGCACTTCGTCGTCGAGCCCGAGGTGCCCGAGGACATGAGCCACGAGCACATCTACAACCACCATCAGTACCTGTGGGACATGCGCATGATCAGCCTCTTGCGCGAAGGCAGGACCCGCGAGGCCTTCGACGTGATGCCCGAGTTCGTCGAGCAGGCGGTCAGCGAGGCCGACTCCGGGGCGCTGAGCTGGCTGCTGTCGGCCCTCGCCTTCCCCGAGCAGCCGGCGGAGCTGTACGCCTACGGCAACGTGATCGGCACCGGCAACGCCGTCCTCGGCTGGATCCTCGACGAGGCGCCGGTCGCCTCGGGGACCGGAGCATGAAGGGCGCGACGCTGAAGGGCCTGCTCGTGCCGGGCCTGCCGCATCCGCTGTTGTGCCCGGAGCAGAACCCGGAGTGGCAGAAGATCCGCGACGGCTTCGACGCGGCGCGCGAGGAGGTCCAGAGCTGCGGGGCCGACCTCCTGTTCATCTACAGCGTGATGTGGCCGAGCGTGATCGGCCACCAGATCCAGGCCCGCCCGGAGCCGGAGTGGGTGCACGTCGACGAGCTGTTCCACGACCTCGGCTCGATCCCCTACAAGCTCAAGGTCGACGCCGACTTCGCCGAGGCCTACCGCCAGGCGGCCGCCGACCGCGGGCTGCACGTGCGCACGGTGAACTACCACGGCTTTCCGGTCGACACCGGCTCGGTGGTCGCCCTCAAGCTGCTCAACCCCGACAACACGATCCCCGCCGGCATCGTCTCGAGCAACGTGTACTCCGACCGGGCGGAGACGATCGTGCTCGGCAAGGCCTTCCGCGACGCCCTGGCGAAGACCGGCAAGCGGGCGGTGGTCGTCGTGGTCAGCACCCTGAGCAACCGGCTGTTCACCGACTTCATCGAGCCCTCGGAGGACCGCATCCACTCGCTGAAGGACGACGAGTGGAACCGCAAGATGCTCGAGTTCCTCGAGGACGGGCGGCTCGAGGACGTCGCACAGCTGTCGCGGGAGATCCACCGCCAGGTGCGCGTCAAGAAGGTCGTCAACTTCAAGCCGATGTGGTGGCTGGCCGCCGCCCTCGGCCAGCACAACCGCTACACCGGCAAGGTGCACGCCTACGGACCGCTGTACGGCACCGGGGCGGCGGTGGTGTCCCTGACGCCGTCGGGCGAAGGGGTCGGCGACAAGGAATACGACGAGGACGACGTCGAGCGCTACCGGGGTGACCGGGACGTGCTCGGCTAAAGGGACCCAGAGGAAACGATCGATGCGGCTCGCCTTTTCCCACGTGATCTCGACGGACAGCGCTTCGTTCTGGAAGCTGTTCTTCGACGCGGACTACAACGAAGAGCGCCACCGTATCGGCCTCGGCTTCCCGGTCTTCGAGATCCTCGCGCTCGACAAGGCCGAGGACGGCTCGCTGAGCCGGCGCCTGCGGCTCGAGCCCAAGCTCTCCATCCCCAAGGTCTTCGAGCGCCTCGTCGGCGACTCGGCCGCTTCGATCGAGGAGGGGCGCTACGACCCGAAGACCGGGCGCTACACCTGGCAGGTCACCCTGCTCGGGCTGGGCGAGAAGGTACGCATCGAGGGCGAGCTGTGGCTCGAGGAGCGCAAGGACGGCGGCGTCGACCGCCACGTCAAGGCCGAGATCGCCGCGCGGCTGCTCGGCATCGGCGGGCTGGTCGAGAGCTTCATCGCCAAGGGCATCGAGAACAACTACAGCAAGGCCGCCCGCTTCACGAACAACTGGCTCGCCCGTCGCGGGCTGGCGATCAGCGGTTGCGGAGCGGAGCCGGGGTCATGAGCTTGTCTCCGAATTCCGCGAGGGCGTCGCGTAGCGCCGGGCCGCAAGATCGAGGACTGAGTTCGACGTGTGGCAGTGTCCCTCGGAGAACGAAGACGAAGAGCTTGCGAGCCCGCCGCAAGCGAGACCCCGTGGAATTGGAGACACGCTCATGAGAGGGGGAGACATGAACGAACAGATCGAGCGCCTGCAGCGTCGGGTCGAGCAGCTGGAGGCGGCGCGCAGGAAGGGCTGGCGGCGCTGGGCCCTGACCGTCGTGCTCGCCCTCGGCGCCGTCGTGCTGATGGGCCAGGACGCGAAGGAGACGGTCCGCGCCGAGCGCTTCGTCGTCGAGGGACCGACCGGGGAAGCGCGCGGGATCTTCGAGGTCGAGGCCGGCATCGCCTCGCTGCGCCTCAAGGACACGGCCGGCGCGCCGCGCATCCACCTGGCCGTCGACGAGGACGACGTGCCGTCGATCGCCTTCCTCGAGGCGGACGGCACCAGCCCCCGCGCGGTGCTCGGCCTCGCCGGCAGCGGCTCCGGGGCCCTGGCCCTCAAGGACAGCACTGGCACCAACCGGCTCGCCCTGACGGTCACGAAGACCGGCACCCCGTCGGTGGCGCTGTTCGATGCGGCCGGCGAGACCCGCGTCTCGCTGGGCGTCGCCGACAACGGCGTGTGCTTCCTCGCCCTGAAGGACGACGCGGGCAAGATCCGCGAGTTCCTGTACCTGCTGCCGGACGGCAGCGGGCACTTCCAGATCAAGGACGCCGAGGGCGAAGTGCTGAAGAAGCTGCCCTGACCAGGCAAAGGCGCCATTGATCTGTGGCGAGCTCAACACCTGTTGCCGACCGTCAGCATGTCTTGTAGGGGAGGGTTGACCCCCTCCCGCGGGCGGGGGTAGACCCCGCCCCTACGGAAGAAAAGACACCACAGACTTCGGACACAGTTGACTAGTCACACACCTTGACCAGGCTGGTCACGCGCCGGGTGTGGTCGCCGGAGCGGGCGACCCATCCACAGTCGTAACTGAGGAAGTAGCTCGGGCGCCGGACGACGATCTCCGAGCCGCAAGCGAGCACGTCGATCCGGTACAGGCGCTGGCGGCGGACCTGGTAGCGGCGCCCGTCGTCCAGGCACACCTCGGTGATGCGAAAGCTCTTCTCCACCGGCCGGATCCGGGTCGGCTCGAGCACGGCCGCGGTGAAGGCGTGGCAGCCCGGACAGGCGCGCAGGTGCTCCCGGCGCTCGTGGGCAGAGTGGGTCGAGCGGCTGCAGCGCAGGTAGTCGCTGAGCTCGCGCGGCAGCTTCCGCGGCTCGGGGTTGTGGCGCAGGCTGTGCGACAGGCGCTCGGTGATGCTGTCGGTCACGACCTTCGCTTCGTGACGGTCGAGGGCCTCGCCCTTGGTGGCGACGGCGTTGTCGACGATGCCGCCGACCAGCTCGCGGAGGTGGGCGTCGTCGTGGGGAAACAGCTCCTGCGCGCCGAGGGGCAGGGCGACGAGCACCAGGCAGAGGGAGAGCAGGCGGGTCATGGTGGATCCTCCAGTCAGGGGGGAGGGAAGCGCGTCATCCGCTTCCACCCCTGTCGACGGGCGGCGTGGGCAGCGGTATTCGAAAGTAATCTTTCGTAGCCAGCTCCTCGATGTTGCCGCCCGGCGTATCGCCTCGCGACCTCCCCGACCCGCGGCGGCCCGACTCCCCGGGATCCTGGCCGGGGACCCGCCGAAGGAGCCGAAGCTGGTCCCCGTCGGACCGCCTGCTAGAATGGCGACGGTCGCCCGCCGGAGGAATCACCATGTCGCTCGCCCGCTCTCTCGCCTTCTCTACCCTGCTCCTGTGGAGCGCCTGCGCCGTCCACGGCCAGGACGAGCTCCGCGCCGCCGACCATCACCCGGACGTCGCGCGCCTGGTCGGGGCCTACCTCAGCCAGCTGCACTACGCCTCGCGACCGATCGACGACGCGATCTCGACGGTCTGGTTCGACGAGTGCATCGCCTCGCTCGACGGCGAGCGGATGTACTTCCACGCCGGCGACATCGCCGAGCTCGAAGCCTTCCGTAGCCGGCTCGACGACCAGATGCGGGCGGCCGACCCCGACCTGTCCGCCGCCTTCACGATGTTCGAGCGCTACCGGCAGCGGGTGCGCGAGCGCGTCGCCTTCGCCGGGAAGCTGCTCGAGCGCGACGCCCCCTTCGACTTCGAGCGTCAGGAGAGCTTCGTCGTCGACCGCGAGCAGGCGCCCTGGGCGGCGGATTCCGCCGGCCTCGACGAGCTGTGGCGGAAGTACCTCAAAGAGCAGGCGCTGCGCGGCGAGCTCGCGGGCGAGTCGGCCACCGTCTACGTCCCGCGGCTGCGCGAGCGCCTCGACGGCATCGCGCAGGGGGTCGAGGAGCTCGAGGCCCGCGATGTCGTCGAGATCTTCCTCGCCGCCCTGTGCCGCGCCTTCGACCCGCACACCACCTACCTCAAGCCGATCACCCGCGACAACTTCGACATCCAACAGGGCCACTCCCTCGAGGGCATCGGCGCCGTCCTGCGCCGGGACGGCCAGTACACGGTGATCAGCGAGCTGGTCGCGGGCGGTCCCGCCCAGCGCAGCAAGAAGATCGCTCCCCAGGACCGGATCGTCGCGGTCCGCCAGGTCGAGGAAGGCGCCGAGTGGGTCGAGGTGCTGAACTGGCGTCTCGACAACGTGGTCAAGCTGATCCGCGGGCCGAAGGGCAGCCAGGTGATCCTCCGCATCCTGCCCGGCGACGAGCTCGACCCGACCGCCACCCGGGACGTGACCATCGAGCGGGACAAGATCGTGCTGACCGCGAACGACGCGAAGCTCGAGATCGAGACCCACGCGGTCGGCGACGACACCCTGCGCCTCGGGGTGCTGACCGTACCCTCCTTCTACGCCGAGCTGCGGCCCGGCGAGGGCGAGGCGAAGAGCCTGACCAGCGACGTGCGCAAGCTGCTCGAGGAGCGCGGGGCCGGCCTCGACGGCATGCTGATCGACGTGCGCAGCAACGCCGGCGGCTCGCTCCTCGAGGCCCTCACCCTGACCGGCCTCTTCATCGAGGAGGGCCCGGTCGTGCAGGTGCGCGACAGCAAGGGCGAGACCCAGGTGCTCGAAGACCCCGACCCCGCGCTGGTCTTCGGCGGACCGCTGGTCGTCCTGACCAGCCCGCTCAGCGCCTCGGCCGCGGAGATCTTCGCCGCCGCGATCCAGGACTACGGCCGCGGCCTGGTCGTCGGCAGCCGCACCCACGGCAAGGGCACCGTGCAGCGCGTGATGGGCCTGGACGCCGCCCTGAAGCGCCTCTCCGGTGGAACCATCGACGACGAGCTCGGCGGCGCGATCAAGCTGACCGTCGCGAAGTTCTACCGGATCTCCGGCGGCTCGACCCAGCGCCTCGGCGTCAGCGCCGACATCCCCCTGCCGAGCAGCTACGACGGCCTCGACGTGTACGAGTCCGACCTCGAGAACGCCCTGCCCTGGGACGAGATCGAGCCCGTCGAGCACGGCAACTTCCCGCTGCGCCCCGGCCTCGACCTGCTGTCCAGCCGCTCCGCCGCACGCGTCGCCGCCGACCCCGACTTCCAGGCCCTGTCCGCCCAGCTCAGCGAGCGGGCCGCCGAGCTCGAGAAGGGCAGCGTCAGCCTCCACCTCCCCACCCGCCGCGCCGAGCGCACCGCCCGCGAGGAGCGGGGCGTGCCGACCCCGGGCCGCGACTTCCTGTTCGAGGAAGCCCGCGCGGTCGCCTTCGACTACCTGCAGCTGCTCGCGGGGACCGAGCTGCCGGAGCTGGAGACGGCGGAGTAGGCCGCTGGCGACGCGGGGGACCGCGGTCTCGATCGGTCGCGGTCTTCGGCTCCTGGGGGATTGATCTCCGTGGTCGAAGCCCTCGGGTGTACGCGTCGTCCGCAATAGAGCCCGCCGGCGCTCTCAGCCCTTCGCAGGCCGACCGAGCAACCTGCGCAGAACCAGGTAGCTCAGCAGGCCCGCCGGTCCGACCACCAGGGTCAGCAACAGGCAGGGGACCACCGCGAGGTGGGGGACGCCGCGGGCGCGCGCGTCGCGGACTTCCCAGGCGCCGACGAACAGGTCGAGCGCGATGAAGTGCAGCCAGCCGATCAGAACCACCCACTCGACCGTGAACAGTTCTTGCACGCCGGCCAGCGACCCGCCGTCTCCGCCGCTCGGCTCGCCGTACAGCAGGGAGTAGACCAGACACCCGCTGTAGACCAGCGCGAACAGCCCCGGCGCGAGGCCGTTGTGGACGATGCGTGAGGTCCAGCGCCAGGCCGGGGCGACGACGAGCAGCAGCCAGAAGGGCAGCACGCCGAACGTGCAGATCGTGAAGAGCAGCTCCGGGTCCATGGGACGTCCTCCTTGTGCGAGTCCCCTGCCTCTGTCCAACGATCGCCCCGGGCTCTCGCAGATAGACCAGGCCTCGTCCCCCAACGCTTCGACGGCCCGCAGCCGGCCGTGATCGTGGCTGCGAAAGGCGGCGAGGTCGAGGCAGCGCAACAGCTCGAGCCGGAGCTCGGTGCTCTCCGGCCGGCGCGCGACACAGGTGCGCCGGGTTCAACCGATGCCGAACACCTCGAGCAGCTCGTTGTCGAGATCAGCCGTGCTCGCGACCTGCTCCCGCAGCTCGACGCGCAGGAGCTGCGCGAAGCGTCTGCGCAACCGATGGAACGCGTGCTTGAGGTGGTGGTAGTCAACGCCGAGCTGCGCACACAGCTCGTGGTAGGTCACCCTGCCCTTGTC
>JAUIEM010000156.1 GCA_030428695.1 bacterium | reverse complement strand
AGGCCGAGGCGCTGCGCAAGCTGCAGTTCTCGCAGCGCAGTCGCCTGCTCAAGGGCTTCTGGGAAGACCACTTCCAGAACTGACGGAGCGCGTCATTCCGGCACGCTGCGAGCCAGACAGGCGCGGGGGGAAGCTCCCGCGCCTCGCTGATGAGGGGGCCGGCGCGTTCGAACGTCGAGAGGTATGACGAAGCGCCGTCTGCTAGAATCGATGCATCGCAACGCAGGCCCGCAGGAGACGACGATGGTCCATCCCGAAACGATCGGCTGGAAGTTCCTCAAGCCCTACAAGGCGACCGAGAAGCGCGTGAAGATCTTCCTGCTCGCGACCGGTGGCAGCGAAAAGATGTACCGGGTCGAGGACGAGGAGAAGGAAGAGGACGAGGACGAGGAAAAGGAGGACGAAGACGAGGACGAGGACGGAGACGAGGACGAGGACGAGGACGAGGACGAAGAGGGCGGGAAGAAGAAGGAAGAGGGGGAGGAAGAGGAGGAGAAGAAGGAACCTCGCCTGCTCCCCCCCGGCATGGTCTTCCAGATCTGGAACGGCGCGCTGAAGAAGTGCGAGCAGGACAAGGACCTCAGCCTCGACGTCCCTCGCTACGTGTGGCGTCACATCGACCTCGAGCTGCCGAAGAGCATGCTGATCGACATGGACACCATCGGCCGCGTCGAGGTGTACGGGATGGCCCCGATCCGGCCGTTCGGCGATCGGCTCTGGCTGCGCTGTGAGGTGCTGCACGAGAAGAAGGTGCTCGCCCGCGGCACCATCGAGGGGCTGTGCTTCCCCGACACCCTGCCGCCGCCCCCTCCGCCGCCGCCGCTGCGGGAAGGGGAACCGAACTTCAGCAAGACCTTCGACATCGAGCCGGAGATGGCGAAGTTCTTCGCCAACCTGCTCGGCGACACCCATCCGCCCTTCCAGGACGAGGAGCTGTGCCAGCGCATCGGCTACGCCCACGCGGTCGCCTCCCATCCCTTCGGGCTGTGCCGCGTGATCGACATCGTCACCGCCGACGTGCTGAAGTACGAGCCGTGGATCCTGCGCCGGGTGACCTGCGACTTCAACCGCCCGATCTACCCCGGCGAGACCCTGACCCTCGAGGTCTACGGCGACATCGCGGGGTACCGGGTGTGGGCGGGCAGCCCCGTCGCCAAGGACAAGAACGCGCCCCGCCCCGTGCCGCTCGACTTCCTCGTGCGCGACGCGAACCAGCGGCCGGTGATGCTCAACGGGAAGATCCACCTCGGCGCGACGATCCCGCGCGACGAGTCCTTCTGAGCGCGCGGCTCATGGCTGGCGAGGATCCCGACGGCCGCAGGGAGGCCCGGCTGCGCGCCCGGCTCGCGCGCTGCGAGGCAGAGCTCGCCGCCGCGCGGGCGGAGGCGAGCTCGCTGCGCGCCCAGATCGATGAGATGACCGGCACCGACGCCTGGCGCCTGCTGAGCTTCCTGCGGGACCGCAAGGAGGACTGGCTGCCCCAGGGGAGCCTGCGCCAGCGGGTCTTCCGCGGGCTGAGCCGGCGGCTGTCCCGGCAGGTGGTGCGGACCGCGCCGCCGCGCCTGTCCTTCGATGTCGAGCGGCTGGCGGCTGCCAGAGAGCGGCCGCGGGTGCTGATCCTCAGCGGCTGCGGCGGCGACTCGCGACGCTACCGCTGCGCGCACCTGCTCGAGGCCCTGGCCCTCGCCGGCGGTCGCGGCGAGCTGCTCGGTCTGCCGACGCCCCTGCTCGCGCACTTCGGGGCCGCGCTCGCCGCGGCGGTCGACGTCGTCATCCTGCACCGCGCCGAGCTCGACCCCGCGCTCGAGGAGTTCCTCGACCGGCTGAGCGTCCCCGTGGTGTTCGACACCGACGACCTCCTGTTCGACACCGCTCTGTCCATCGATGAGGTGCCCGGCCTCGAGCGCATGACCGACCGCGGCAAGCTCGCGCGACAGCAGGCGGCGCTGCGTCGCTGCGAGGCAGCCCTGTGCACGACGGACTTCCTGCGCGAGCGCATCGAGGCCCACGGCGTACCGGCGCACGTCCTGCGCAACGGCTTCTCGTCGGCGATGCGGCGGGCGGCCGCGCGGGCGCTGGCCGTGCCCGCGCCGCCAACCGACGAGATCGTGCTCGGCTACGCGAGCGGAACGCCGACCCACGACCGCGACTTCGCCCAGGCCGAAGCGGCCCTGCTGACGGTGCTCGCCGAGGAGCCGCGAGCGGTGCTGCACCTGGTCGGCCACCTCAACCCCGGTCCGGCCTTCGCCCGCTTCGGGGCGCGGGTGCGGCGGCTGCCCTTCGTCCACTGGAGCGAGCTGCCGCGGGTGCTGCGCGGCTTCGCGATCAACCTCGCCCCGCTCGACGCCGCCCAGCCTTTCTGCCGTGCGAAGAGCGAGCTGAAGTTCCTCGAGGCGGCCCTGGTCGGGGTGCCGACGGTCGCGACCCCGACGGGAGCGTTCCGGGCGGCGATCCGCGACGGCGCGAACGGCCTGCTCGCCGCCGATGCCGACGGCTGGCTGCGCGGCCTGCGGCGGCTGGTCGCGGAGCCCGGGCTGCGCGCCTCCCTCGGCGAGGAGGCGCGCAGGGACGTGCTGGGGCGTTACGCCCTCGGGCCGCGGGGGCGGCGCCTCCTCGAGCTGTGTGACGGGCTCGGGGTGCCGGTCGCTCCCGCTCCTCGTTAGCCTTAGTCTCTCATCCCAGGCTCAGAACCGTCTCACGCCCGTGGGGCCTGTCAGCCCTGCGCGGGCGCCAGGGGCGAGCCTGGCGCCCGGCTTCGGGACGCATACCCGTGCGTGAAGCGCAACTTTTCTGCGCACGCGCGCGAATTTGACGGAGGGATGCGCGACAATGGAAGCGCTTGCTTAAAAACCGTCTGGACCCCGACTGTTTTGGGGGAATGTCTAGTTAAAGCGCCGGTAAAAAAGTAGGCAAGAAGTCCTTGCGTCCCGGCTTTCCGTGCCGTTAGATGGCTGTATTACGCAGGGATCATCAACTCCGCCACGGCGTTGCGTGCGGTGAAGGCTTCGGGGAGGGGAGAGCACTCCTCCCGGTCAGCGCGCAACCCCTGTTGCCTGGCTGAAGCAACCCGGGCACCGTGGCACAACTGGGGGAAAGAATCGTGATGCGAAAATCCCTGGCGGTCCTGCTCGCCTGCCTCGCGGTGCCGATGGTCGCTTCGGCCCAGGAAGAATCGGAAGCCGAAGAGCTCCCGATCAAGCTGACGTGGGATGGCTACTACCGTTTCCGTGTGCGGTACACCCACGAGCACCAGCGAAGCAAGCGCAATCAGGACCAGGCGGATTTCTTCCCGGATACGTCCGACAACTTCGAGTACCTCGACCAACGGTTCATGGTCAACATGGACATGGAAGTGCTCGAGAACATCCACATCAAGGGACAGTTCCGGATCCTCGACAACCAGACACTCGGTCGCGCCAGCGGCGGTCAGATTCTCAGCTTCAACCCGAACGACGACAACAACAATGCGCTGCTCGGGGGCGGGGATGAGTCGCAGTTCGACGACACCTTCCGCGCCGAGCGTGTATGGGCAGAGGTCACGACCGACTTCGGTCGCTTCGACTTCGGCCGCATGGCGTCGAACTGGGGCATGGGCCTGTTCGCCTACGGTGGCGACGAGCTCGATTGGCTGTGGGAAGGCCAGGGTGACGACTTCGGCGACACCGTCGACCGCGTCCGCTACATCCTGTTCTTCGGGGACAAGGAGAAGAAGGAAGGCGCCAAGTACCGGCAGGGCCTCCTGATCGCTCCTCTGTACACCCGCACCGCGACCAACAACAACGACTTCCAGACCGACAACGCGAACGAGTACGTGCTCGCCGTGCTGTATTCCGGCGCGAACTTCCGCATCGGCACCTACGACGGCTTCCGCGAAGTCGACGCGGGCAACCAGGACGTGCTGTTCGTCGACGTCTACGGCGCCGTCGACATGGACATCGGCAGCGCCGGCCGCCTGACACTCGAGACCGAGTTCTTCTACGCGACCGGGAAGATCGACCCCGAGGCCACCGTTGGGGGCCAGACGGTCCGCATCCCGAACATCGACGTCGACGGCATCAACTGGGCGCTGTCCGCCGATATGACCTTCGGAGACGAGAAGTCGATGAAGTGGGGCGTCCGCTTCGACTTCGGCGTCTCGACCGGCCCGCGTGACGACGACCTGCTCGGCGCCGCGCCGGTCAGCGTTCCGGGCGGTGTGGCCCTCGCCACCCCGACCGCCGTCGGCTCGCTGCCCTTCGACTCCGACTTCGACGTCGACATCATCCTGTTCGAGCAGTACATCGGCGCCGTCACCAACGCTTTCTACGCCAAGCTGACCGGCCACTTCGAGATCTTCGACCTGCTGATGGACGACGACTCGCTGTCCGGCTACGTCTCGCTGATGTACGCCCACGCGATCGAAGACACCTTCATCCGCGGGCGCCGCAACGAGAGCGGCAACCTCGTGATCACCGACGGCACCGGCGGCGCTGCCCTCGGCGCCCCGACCATCAACCTCGGCACCGTGACCGGTGGTATGGGCTTCGACTCGATCGCCCAGCGCTTCGGCTCCAAAGAGCTCGGCCTCGAGCTCGACTTCGGTGTCGGCTGGCGCTGGAAGCAGTTCAGCCTCGAATTCGAAGGCGCCGTGCTGTTCCAGGGTGACGCGTTCGACCTCGACGACGACCCGATCTCCAACGGCGACGGCGTCGCGATCCTCGACCACATCAACCCCGGCACCGCGGCCGCGCTGGCCGCCGGTGGGGTGAGTGACTTCATCAGCTCGAGCGGCTTCCTCGACCAGGAAGACGACATCGTGTTCAGCACCACGATCCAGGCGGCCGTCCGCTTCTGATCCGGAGCTGTCCATCGGTTGACGAGGCGGGGCGAGAGCCCCGCCTCTTCGCATCGGGGCGGAATCGGTGCTGGACGCGTGCGCGCCATCCGGGCACGATGCGGGCACTCTCGAAGGAGGAAAACGATGCGAGTGACGAGTCTTGCCGTCGCGTTGATGCTCGCGGCGGCGTGTGCCCAGGACGAGGCCGAGATCACGGCGACTCCCGTCGCCGGCACGATCTACATGCTGCAGGGCCAGGGGGGCAACATCGGGCTGTGCACCGGCCCGGACGGTGCCTTCGTGATCGATGACCAGTTCGCGCCGCTCAGCGCGAAGATCCTCGCCAAGATCGAAGAGCTCGGCAACGCGGACGTGCGCTTCGTGCTCAACACCCACTGGCACGGCGACCACACCGGCGGCAACGAGAACTTCGCGAACGCCGGCGCGGTGATCGTCGCCCACGAGAACGTGCGGCAGCGCATGAGCAGCGAGCAGTTCATCACCGCCTTCCAGCGCGAGGTCCCGCCCTCGCCGAAGAAGGCGCTGCCGGTCGTGACCTTTCTCGACGGCATCTCCTTCCACGTCAACGACGAGACCATCGAGGTCTTCCATGTGCCCGGCGCGCACACCGACGGCGACGCGATCGTCCACTTCCTCAACAGCGACGTCCTGCACATGGGCGACACCTACTTCGCCGGCACCTTTCCGTTCATCGACACCTCCTCCGGGGGCAGCATCGACGGCGTGATCGCGGCGATCGACACGGTGCTCGCGCGCGTCGGCGACGAGACGGCGATCATCCCCGGCCACGGCCCGCTCTCGAACAAGGCCGAGCTCGGCGCCTACCGCGACATGCTGCGGGGGGCCTGGGAGGCGGTCGCCGCGCTGGTCGACGCCGGCCACGACAAGGAGGCCGTCATCGGAGCGAAGCCCCTCTCCGCCTTCGAGGAGGAGTGGGGCCAGGGGTGGATGAAGGCCGACACCTTCACGGGCATCCTGTACGACTCGCTGACGGCGGAGTAGTGCCTGGCGCGGGGTCGGAGATCTCGCGTCCTCGGAGCGGTCGTCCTGGTCGCCTCCGATCCCAAGCCCGATCCCAGGACGCCAAGGTCTACGAGCTTTCGTAGGGGTAACCTACGAGATTCCGTCATCTACGAGATCTCGTCGTCGCCCCCGCCCTCGTATTCACCTCTCCAAGATTCCTTCCCGTAACCGTTTACGTCGACGCAGCCGGAGCCTCGGAGTCCGGCACGCCGCCTGCTCTCTCCCTGGTGGCGTGGCCCGAGCCGCCACCCGGACGCCGGGAGAGGAGGTCGCCATGCCCCGTATCGAACCGTCGCGGACACCCGCGAACAACCGGAGGAGCCGATGGTGACCACTCTCCTGCATATCGACGCCAGCGCTCGGAGCTCGCGATCACTCAGTCGGCGCTTGTCCGACCACTTTGTCTCGGCCTGGCTTGCCCGGCGCCCGTCCGACACCGTGATCGTCCGTGACGTCGGCCGTCATCCTCCCCCGATCACAACCGAGTTGTGGATCGGGTCTGTCTTTACCGCAGCAGACGAACGCACCGACGAACAGCGCGATGCGATCAAGGCTTCCGACGAGTTGATCGCCGAGCTCGACAAGGCCGACATCATCGTCCTGGGCACACCGATGTACAACTACGGGATGCCTGCGGCGTTGAAAGCCTGGTTCGACAACGTCATCCGCATCGGCAAGACCTTCTCCTTCGACCTGAAGCGCGGCGACTACCCGTTGGAGCCCATCATGACGGGCAAGACGTTGGTGATCCTCTCATCGCGTGGTGAGTTCGGCTTCGGGCCGGGCGGCGTACGCGAGCACATGAACCACCTCGAGACGCACATCCGCACCTGCGCCCGCTATCTGGGGGTTGAACAATCGCATCTGATCGCCATCGACTACCAGGAGTTCGGCGATGAGCGGCATGAGCGATCGATCGAAGAGGCCTATGCGGCGGTGCCACCTTTGGTCGAGCTGCTCCAGTCGAGCCGATGCTGAAGTCGAGCTGTCAGTAGCGGCGGGGTTCCACCTGTCCGTCCGTGTCCGCACGGCTTCGAGGTCGACGGCCGTGTTCTCCTCGAGCTGCGCGCCCTCAGCGCTTCTTCTTCGACCGCTGGCTGCGGATGAAGCGCATGTGCTCGAGGATGCGCTGGGTGCCGACGCGGTCCTTGCTACCGAGCCGGCTCTGGAAGGCAGCGATCCAGTCGGCCTTCTGCTCGACGAGCTCGAGCAGCGGCTTGAGCAGCGCCTTGTAGCTCCCGGACGGCAACCACTCCTCGTCGAGCTCGAGCCCCTCGAGGCGCAGCAGGTTCGCCTGCAGCAGGTGCTTGGGATGCGGCTCGCTGCGCGAGAAGGGGCGGTCGCGCTCGAACAGCCCGAAGAAGTCGGCGGCGGCCCTGTGCGCACACGAGGCCGCGGACGCGAGCTCCGGCTTGCGGCTGCGGCGCAGCTCGTCCAGCTCGCTGAGGATGGTCCGGCTGTTGCGCTTCAGCTCGAAGCGCAGGGCTTCGAACTCCCGCTGCACGAAGTTGCGCAGCGAGGGCCTGCGGCTGCGCAGGTCGACCCAGCGCTGCACCCAGTCGAGGGCGGAGCGGGTGTGCTCGGTCAGGCGGCTGAGGGCGCGCCCGCGGATCTCCTTGCCGCCGATGCGGCGCTGGAGATCGTTGACCTCGGCCTCGACCTGGGCGTCGGTCTTCAGGCTCTCGAGGCGCTCGCTGATCTCGCGCAGGTCTTCGCCCTTCTTGCCCCAGACGTACTCGAACAGGTCGGAGAGCAGCCCGTCCTGGGTCCACCAGATCCGCCAGATGTGAGTCGCGTCCTTGTTGACGACGGTCAGGGAGGACGCCTCCTGGCACCACGCGCGGGCCTCGTCGAGGAACTCCTGGTACTCCCGCTTCCAGCTCGCGAGGGTCGTGACCTCGGCGAGCTCGCCGGCCTCGATGCCCTGCAGGCGCTCCCCGTACTTGGCGACCGTCCGCGCGAGCTCGCTGAGCTGCGGGTCGAGCTTGAGGTTCTTCAGCATCTCCGTCGCCCCGCTGGACGGCGCCAGGAGCGCCGGACGCAGGGTGCTGGCGAAGAGGAACAGGGTGAAGGACTTCGGCGGCCGGTACTGCTTCTCGAAGCCGTCGCGCTCGGCCAGGCTGTCCCTCAGGATGCCCTCCAGGGGGCCCTGGGGCCGCGTCATGTGCGAGGCGATCGCCAGGGTGCGCAGGAGCCAGGAGGGCATCGGCACCTGCAGCTTCGGGTCGTGCTCCTCGAGCACCCGCCCGAGCAGGTAGGCCAGACCGTAGCGACCGTCGCCGACCAGGCGCAGGATCAGGCCGTGGATCAGCTCGAGCCGCTCGGCTGGCCGCGCCCGGAGGATCTGCTCGGCGCAACCGTCCAGGCTCTCCCAACGGAAGACCTTGAGCGCGGACAGGCCGAGAAAGCGCGAGCTGCGCTTGGGCTCGGCCACCCGTCGCGTCAGGCCACGGGAGGGGGGCTTGGCGCCGAGCGCCGCGCGGGCGGTCTCGCGGCGCGCCTCCTGGTCGATCCGATGCCCTCGCCGGGGATGCAGCCCGGAGCGGCCCGCGGGCTGCAGTCCGGAACGTTGGGCCGGGTGCGGTCCCGAGCGCCCCGGGTGCAGACCGCTGCGCTGGCTGGCGTGGGGACCGGAGCGGGCGGCGGCCTGCGGTCCGGAGCGGCCCGCGGCGGCGGGCGGGCGGTTTCCGGCGGGATGCAGCCCGGAGCGGCTGCGTCCGGTCTTGTGCAGCGCGGACCGGCCGGTGCTTGTGGTCGTCGTGGTCGTGCCCGTCGCGCGCCGCGGCCCGGTCCGCACCGACGGGCTCGCGGGTTGACGGCCCGGCCTCGAGAGCGGCGGGTTGCGGACCGTCGCCGCGCGCTGATCACGCCGGCCGGTCGCGCGGGTGCCGTGCTTGCGCATCTCGGGCGAGCTCTTGGGTCGCTTGAAGCCGGTCTGCGTCAGCGGCTCGGGCCGGCCCGGCCGGGAGACCGGCTCGGGCTCGGGCGTTCTGCGCGGCGTCGTCCGAGGCGCGTCCGTCTTGCGCCGGGTGCGCTCGCGCGGAGACGCTGCGCGGTCGCGCCGCTCCCGCGAGCGCAGGTGGGGCGCCATGTCGATGTTCGCGGTCGGCAGGTCGGCGACCTCGTGCACGACCCGCTTGTACTCCGAATCGCTCGGCTCGACCTCGCGCTCGGGCCGGTCGACCCGGGGGACGCGTTCGAAGCTGTCGTCGAACAGGGTCTCCGCCTCGGCGTCGACCTCGTTGCGGCCGAGCTCGGCGGAGTCGAACTCGTCATCGGTGACCGAGAAGATCGGCTTGCCGTCCGCGTCCCGCTCGCCCTCGGGCTCGGATCCCTCGAGCAGGCTCTCGAACTTCGCGACGCCGGTCGTGCCCTTGAGCTGGCGGAGCTCCTCGATCTCCGGCGCGAAAACCTCCTCCTCGGTCTGCAGCTCGGCGAGCGGCTCCTCCGGCGGGCGCTCGGGCTCGTGGACCAGGTCGCGGCCGAGCTGCGGGTCCGAGTCCGGTTCGGGCTCGGGCTCGGGGGACCGCAGCCGGCCCCGCAGCGCGGCGACCGCGAGCGAGCGCCCGTAGACCTCCTCGACGCTCTCCGAGAGCAGCAGCGCCTCGTTGTCGAGCAGCCGCTCCCCCTCCTCGGCGAGGATCAGCAGGGCGGCGAGGGGGCGGGTTCCGTCGGCCAGCTCGGCGACCGGACCGGTCTCGGGGTCGATGTCGAGCAGTGTGCGCGCCCGGTCTTTGGCCGGCGCGAGCAGCGGCGCATCGGCCCTGCCCTCGTGCTCGAGGGCGAGCACCCGCTCGAGGGCCTCGAAGGCGTTGAGGCTGACGCCCGCGCGGTGGATCTCCCCCGAGATCGCCTCGAGGGACGCGAGCGTGTCCGCCTCCTGCCACGGCGCCTTGACCCGCACGAAGGCCGACTCCTGCGCGAGGATGCGGTGGGCGCGGGTGAAGCGGGCGCGCAGCTCGCCGAGCTCCTTCTCGAGCGCATCCGGTGGGCAGCGGCCCTCGGACACCGCCTCCCGCGCCCGCTCGAGCAGCGTTGAGACGCTCTCGAACTGGCTGCGCAGGTGGGCGAGCGGGTCGACGGCCGCATCCCGGTGTTGGTGAGGTGCGTCGGACATTCCAGATCCTGTACGGTTCCGGCTCCATTCTAAGGCAATGCCCGGCCCGCTGCACGGGTTCCCGGTCCGTCTGCGCAGCCCCGGAGCTCGGCGCCGGGAGCCCCCGATGCGGCGAGGAAAGTTTCTCTCATCCTCTGCCAGCGGTGAGCGTGAGGCTGGCTCACTCCACCACCGCGCACTCCCCCTCGATGCGCAGGCTGCCCCGGGTGTCGGGGGCCGGCGCGGCGGTCGCGGAGCACTCGAGGCCGATCGCGCCGACCGGGCTGTGGAGCTCGACGTGGTAGGAGGCGCCGTGGAAGCGCCGCGAGCGCACGGTGCACGCCCCCTCTCCGGGCACGAAGCGCAGCTGCTCGGGCCGCACCAACACCGTGCAGGCCCCCTCGACCGGTGCGTGGAGGGTGACCTCTCCCAGCGCGGTCGTCGCGCGCGTCCCACGGCCCTCCGCCGCGAGGAAGGTCGCCCGCCCGGTCAGCGCGGCGACCTGGCGGGTGCGGGGGCGACGGTACACCTCCTCCGGCGTCGCGAGCTGCAGCAGGCTGGCGGCATCCGCCCCCGGCCGCCGCCCGAGCACGGCGACCTTGTCCGCCAGCCCGAGGGCCTCGCCGCGGTCGTGCGTGACGAGCAGCGCGCTGACCCCCTCGGTGCGCATCAGCTCGAGGATCGCCTCGCCGAGCTCCCAGCGCAGGGCGCCATCGACGTTCGCGAAGGGCTCGTCGAGCAGCAACAGCCGCGGCCGCGGCGCCAGGGCGCGGGCGAGCGCGACGCGCTGGCGCTGGCCGCCCGACAGCTCGGCCGGCGCGCGCTCGGCCAGCTCGGGAATGCCGACCGCCGCGAGCAGCGCGTCGACCCGGGCGTGGCGGTCGGGGGCCCGGTGGATGCCGAACGCGACGTTCGCGCGCACGGACATCGTCGGGAACAGCGCGTAGTCCTGGAAGACCATGCCGACCCGCCGCCGCTCCGCCGGCACCCGCTCGCGCCCCCCGGCGAAGACCGTCTCCCCCGCGATCGCGATGCTCCCCGCGCGCGGTCGCACGAAGCCGGCGACCGCCCGCAGCAGCGTCGACTTCCCGGCGCCCGACGCGCCGAGCACCGCGAGCAGCTGGCCGGCCCCGAGGGCGAGGCTGACGTCCGCGAAGGTCGGCGTCGCGCCGTAGCTGTGGGCGAGCTCTTCGATCACCAGCGGCTCAGCCATCCGCCCTCCTCCAGCGCATCAGCGCGAGCTGCATCGCGAGCACCAGCCCGAGCAGCAGGAGCCCCGCGAGACCGACATCCGGCAGCGAACCTTCCTGCTGTGCATCGAAGATACGGAAAGCGAGGGTCGGATGCCCGCGCGGAGTCAGCAGCAGCGTGATCGGCAGCTCCTTGGCCACCGCGAGGAAGACCAGCAGCCCCGCGGCGCCGAGGCCGGGGGCGAGCAGCGGCAGGTTGACCCGCAGCAGCCGGCGCCATGGCCCGGCCCCGAGGTTGCGCGCCGCCTCATCGGTGCGCGGGTCGAGGCGCAGCAGCGCGGGCTTCAGGGCGGCGTAGGCCTCGGCGACGAAACGCATCGCCAGCCCGATGAAGAGGAAGGTCCCCGCCTGCTCGAGCGATTCCCACAACCCCGTCCCGGCCCGCGCGTAGCGCTTGAGCGCGAGGGTGAGCTGGAGCAGCCCGACCGCGACCAGGATCCCGGGCAGGCTGCTGGTCAGGTAGGTCCCGTGCTCCTGCCAGGCCCGTCCGCCGCCACGGGTGACCGACCAGGCCGGCACGATCGCGAGCAGCACGGTCAGGAGCGCGCCGCCGACGGCGATGACGAGCGAGTTGAGCAGCGGCGCCCCGATCGGCGCGAAGGCCGCCGCGTGGGCCAGGCCTCCGGCCACCCAGCGGCCGAGCAACACGACCGGCAGCAGCACCCCGAAGCCGATGACCAGCCCGTGGGTCAGCCAGGCGGCACAGCGCGCCACCGGCCCAAGCACGAGCCGCTCGCCGCCGCGCTCGCCGCTCAGGCTGCTCAGGTTCGTGCGCCGGCCGTGCAACAGGCGCAGGCCGACCAGCGCGGGCACCACGAGCGCCAGGATCGCCGCGCCGATCACGACCGCATCCCGCGCCCCCTTGGCGTTGTACAGCTCGAAGGTCAGCACCCGGCAGTCGACGACCGCGACCGCCCCGAAGTCGCTGATCACGTAGAAGCCGACGACCATCAGCGCGAAGGCCCAGGTCGGCCGCAGGCGCGGCACGACCAGCTGGCGGAAGCGCCGCCAGGGCCCGGCGCCGAGGCTGCGCGCCGCCTCGTCCTCGGCGACCGGGAAGCGGGCGAGGGCGGCGCCGACCAGCAGCTGCACATAGGGGGTGCAGGTCAGGGCCAGCACGCACACCGCCGGCCAGAAGCCGGCGAAGGGCGTCTCCCTTCCCAGCAGCGCGCCGAAGAAGCCGCGGGGCGCGAAGGACTCGCGGAGGATGGTCGCGAGCAGGTAGCTCGGCACCGCCAGGGGCAACACGCTGAGCAGGCTGAGCAGCCGCCGGCCCGGATACGCGCAGCGTTGCTCGAGCCAGGCCAGCCAGGTGCCGAGGGCCGCGGACAGCGCCGAGACCGCCGCGGCGAGGCCGAGCGAGCGCAGCACCGGCGGCCACAGGCGCTCGATCCCCAGAGGCGGCGGGGCGAACAGGCTCGGCGGATCGAAGTAGAACGCGACCAGCCCGAGCGTCGGCAGCAGCACCAGGGCGACGATGGCCCCGGCGCCGACCTTCAGCATCCTGTGCCGCAGGCTCGTCACGGTGTCTCCTTCCGGGACGGGGACCCAAGCTTCTACAGCAGCCCGAGCTCCCGCAGCAGCTGCAGGGTGGGGTTGACGTCGGCCAGCGCCTCCTGCCCGACCCGGACCAGGCCCTCGGGCGAGGGTACGCCCGGGTGCAGGGGGACGCCCTCCCGGCAGGGATACTCGAAGACCTCGGAGGCGAAATAGCTCTGGGCGGTCTCGCCGAGCAGGAAGCGGATCAGCTCCTGGCCGAGCGCCTCGCGCCTGGTCGACGCGGTCAGGGCGATGCCGGTCAGCATCATCAGGTTGCCCGCGTCGCCCTCCGCGCGAAAGTGGTAGTTCGCCGCCACCAGCCCGGGATCGGAGCTCTTCAGCTTGTGCAGGTAGTAGTGGTTGACCCAGCCGACATCGATCTCGCCGCTGCTGACCGCCTTGACCTGCGGGGAGTTCTTGGGATACACGATCGGCTCG
Organism: bacterium; assembly: GCA_030428695.1. The sequence continues at coordinate 7,644 of JAUIEM010000156.1, read as the reverse complement.
AGGGCGATCATCCGCTCGAGCCAGGCCCGCGTCTCGTCCTCGCCCCACAGCGCGCGCAAGGCACTGACGTGGGCCTGGAAGCTCGCGTTGCTCGGCGCCCAGCCCAGCCGGCCCTGCCAGCGGGGATCGGCGAGCTCGTGGAGGCTGGCGGGCAGCGTCGCCGGGTCGACCTTATCCGGGTTGTAGACCAGGACGCGGGCGCGGCCGCTGACCGCGACCCAGCGCCCGGAGTCGTTCCGGTAGGGCGCGGCGACGGCGGTGGTGAGGTCGTCCGGCAGCGGGCGCAGCAGGCCGGCCTCGGCGAGGGCCCCGAGGTAGCCGGAGTCCTGGGCGAAGAACACGTCCGCGGGGGTCTCGGCGCCCTCGGTGGCGAGGCGGTTGGCGAGCTCTTCGGTGCTGCCGCCGAAGACCAGCTCGACCTCGATGCCGGTCTCGGCCGTGAACTTCTCGAAGATCGGCTCGACCAGCACCGCGCCGCGGCCGGAGTAGACGACGAGCTTGTCGCTCGCGGCGTCGACCTGGTCGCCGCAGCCGGCGAGGCAGAAGAGGAGGGTACTGAGGAAGAGGAGGATGCGCATCTTCGCCCCTTTTGCTTCGATTCTCTAAATACAAGCGTATCAAGATTCCTGCCGGGCGGAAGACCTGTTCTGCGGAAGATGCGATGCTCCCCCCAGCCCTGGACTTCCCGCCCCGGCCCGGTACACTCAGCCCGTGGACAAGCGCGGCGTGCTCCTGGTCAACCTCGGTTCCCCCGACTCCCCGTCGGTGCCGGACGTGCGCCGCTATCTCGCCGAGTTCCTCAGCGACCCCCTCGTCATCGACATCGCTGGACCCCTGCGCGCGTTGCTCCTGCACGGCGTGATCCTGCCGTTCCGGCCGAAGCGTTCGGCGGAAGCCTACGCCCAGATCTGGACCGACGAGGGCTCGCCGCTGATCGTCTACAGCGAGCGCCTCGCCGAGGCCCTGCGCGCCCGGCTCGAGCTGCCCGTCGCGCTCGGCATGCGCTACGGCCGGCCGACCCTGGACGCCGCGATCGACACGCTGCTCGGCGCGGGCTGCGACGAGCTCCTGTGCGTCCCGCTCTACCCCCACTACGCGATGTCGAGCTACGAGACGGTGGCGCGGGCGGTGCGCGAGCGGCTGGGGGAACGGGCGCTCCTGCGCTTCCTCCCGCCCTTCTTCGAGGATCCGGGCTACCTCGACGCCCTCGCCGGGGTCAGCCGGCCGCACCTTGCGGCCGACGACGACCTGCTGCTGATCAGCTTCCACGGCATCCCCGAGCGCCACGTGCGCAAGCGCGACCCCTCCGAGTGCTACTGCCTGACGCTGCCGGACTGCTGCGCCGTCGAGCACCCCGCCCGGGCGATGTGCTACCGGGCGCAGTGCTACGCGACCGCGCGGGGGCTGGCCGCGCGGCTCGCGCTGCCCGAAGAGCGCTGGGCGGTGTCCTTCCAGTCGCGCCTCGGCCGCCGGCCCTGGCTGCGGCCGTACACCGACCTCTTGCTCGAGGCCCTGCCGGGGCAGGGGGTGCGGAAGCTGACGGTCGTGTGCCCGTCCTTCGTCTCCGACTGCCTCGAGACCCTCGAGGAGATCTGCCTGCGCGGCAAGGAGAGCTTCCTCGCCGCCGGCGGCGAGCGCTTCACCGTCATCCCCTGCCTGAACGCCGACCCGGCCTGGGTCGAGGTGCTCGCCGACCGGGTGCGCGCCGCCCCGGGTCCGGCTCCCACGGGTCGGCGCTTCGCGGAGATGGGCTGATGGCCGACCTCGACCTGTTCGTCACCTGCGCCCCGGGCCTCGAGCGCCTGCTCGCCACCGAGCTGGTCGAGCTCGCGGGGAAGCGCCGCGTCGGCAAGCCCGAGCCCGGCGGCGTACCCGTGCGTGGGCCCGGCCCCCTCGCCTTCCGCCTCAACCTGCGCTCCGGCCTGGCGACGCGCGTCCTGCTCCGGGTCGGGAGCTTCACCGCGCGCAGCCTGCGCAAGCTGCGCAAGAAGGCGGCCGAGCTGCCCTGGAAGAGCCTGCTCGGCGGGGCCTGCCGGCCGGAGCTCAAGGTCAGCCTCAAGGACTCGCGCCTGCGCTCCGGGGGCGAGGTCGCGCGCAGCCTCGAGCGGGTCCTGGGGGAAGCCTTCGGGGAAGCGGCCGAAGACGCGCCGCCGGTGACGATCCTGCTGCGCCTCGAGCAGGACCGCTGCACCGTCAGCATCGACACCAGCGGCGAGCCCCTGCATCGCCGGGGCTGGCGTCAGCAGACCGCGAAGGCCCCGCTGCGTGAGGACCTCGCCCGGGCGCTGCTGGTCGCCTCGAGCTGGAAGGTCGGGAAGCGGCTGATCGACCCGATGGCGGGCTCGGGGACCATCGCGATCGAGGCCGCGCGGATGGCCCGCGAGATCGCCCCCGGCAAGGGCCGCTCCTTCGCCTTCGAGCATCTCGCCCTCGCCGACGCCGCGGGGATCGCCCGCCAGCGGGCGGAGGCCGAGGCCCGCGAGCTGCCCCTCTGCCCCGCCCCGATCTTCGCCCGCGACCGGGTCGAAGGCGCCCTGCGGGCGATCGAGGGCAACGCGGAGCGGGCCGGCGTCAGCGCCGACCTGACCGTCGAGCTCGCGGACCTCGAGGAGGTCCCGCTGCCGCGCGTCGCCGCGGTCGTCACCAACCCTCCCTACGGCCAGCGCATCGCCGGCGCCGGCAGCGCCCTGCGCGCCCTCGACACCCGGCTCGCCGAGCTCGGCCCGGGGGTGCGCATCGGCCTGGTCGCGCCGACCGGGCCGCGGGTGCGGCGCACGCGGCTGGCCTGCGCGGGCCTGCAGTCGGCGCTGATGACCGACCACGGGGGGACGAAGGTCGTGTTCCTGACCGGCCGGACGAAGAAGCCGCGCGCGAAGAAGAAACCGGCGCAGGAAGAGTGAGCGCCCTCAGCCCTGGAGTCCCGATGAAGCTCATCACCTGGAACGTCAACTCCCTCAAAGCCCGGGCGGACTTCGTCGCGCTGTACCTCGACGAGGCCGCCCCCGACATCCTCTGCATCCAGGAGCTCAAGCTCGAGGACGAGCACGTGCCGCGCGACCTGTTCGAGGAGCGCGGCTACCACCTCGCGATCCACGGCCAAAAGCAGTGGAACGGGGTGCTGATCGCCTCGAAGCTGCCGATCGCCGAGGTCGAGCGCGGCCTGCCCGAGGCCGACGAGGGCGAGGCCCGGCTGATCGCGGCCCGCATCGCCGGCATCGACATCGTCAACCTGTACTGCCCCCAGGGCCAGAGCGAGGACTCCCCGAAGTTCGCGTACAAGCTGCGCTTCTTCCGCGCCCTGCGGGAGTGGCTCGCCCGCCGGCCCGCGGAGGTCCCGCGCATCGTCTGCGGCGACCTGAACGTCGCGCCGCGCCCCGAGGACGTGTACGACGTCAAGCGCTTCACCAACGTGCCGAGCTACCACCCCCTCGAACACGCCGAGTGGAGGGAGCTCGAGGCCCTCGGCCTGGTCGACGCGGTCTGGCCGCACCTCGCCCCGAAGGGCCACTTCACCTTCTGGGACTACCGCGGCGGCGCCTTCCGCTTCAACAAGGGCATGCGCATCGACCACGTGCTGGTCAACGAGCACGTCGCCCCCTGGGTCGAGAAGGCCTGGGTCGACCGCGACGCGCGCAAGAAGAAGCAGAAGCTGACCGCCTCCGATCACGCGCCGCTGTGCGTCGAGCTGAAGATTCCCGGGGCTTGATCGAATTCTCGTGAATTCTCGTTCATGTGCCTTCGTCCAGGGGGACGCAACTGCCCACTTCAACGTGAAAGGAACGCGACCATGAAGAACCGACTCCTCGCCGGCCTCCTGCTCCCCTGCCTGCTGACGGGCCTGGGCGCCCAGGAGCGCACCTTCGAGAACAACGTCGACGGCGTCGTCACCGGCATGACCGGCAGCGAGCGCGACGTCTCGGCCGTCACCAACCACCTGCTCGACCTCGAGATCAAGATGGCCGAGGTCCTGCGCCAGGTGATCGACACCTACTCGCTGCAGCTCGAGGTCCCCGAAGAGGCCGATCCGGGCGAGGTGCTCGCGCCCTTCCGCCGCGACCCCGCTCCCGCGCAGGTCACCCGCGCCGGCTTCGCGAAGCTGTCGGAGAAGCTCGACTTCCTGCGCGCCAGCCTCGAGGACAAGGCCGACCCGGCCGAGGTCAAGCGCACCGCCGAGGAGGTCCTCGTGCTGATGTGGGCGCTCAAGGGCCACTGCTTCCTCGAGTCCATCGGCTTCTGGGAAGGGGACGGCGGCAAGGTCGAGACCGAGACCACCCCCGGCGGAGAGCCGGACTACTTCGTGGTCGGCGCCCTCGGCCGCCTGAGCCGGTACAGCATCCGCGTCCGCCTCGACCTGCTCGAGGACGCGGTCGACAGTTGGGGGCGCAACGCCCGCGGCATGGCCGAGCTGCGCCGCTACCGTGAGTTCGCCGGGATGAACTACCCCAACGCGACCAACCCGCTCGGCTGGGGCAACTGAGCCGAGTGCCTCAGGCCGGCACCCCCTCCTTCCAGCCGGCCTGCAACCCCTTCACCCAGCTCTCGAGCCGGCCCTCCAGGATCGCCGCGCGCAGGCCGCGCATCAGCTCCTGGTAGTAGGTCAGGTTGTGCGAGGTGGCGAGGGTGAGGAAGAGGATCTCCTTCTCATCGCACAGGTGCCGCAAGAAGGCGCGCGAGAACCCGCCGGCGCAGGCCAGGCAGGGGCAGTCCGGCTCGACCGGCCGGGGATCCCTGCGGAAGCGCGCGTTGCGGATGCGCAGCGTGCCCCAGCGCGTGAACAGCGAGGCGTTGCGCGCGTTGCGGGTCGGCATCACGCAGTCGAACATGTCGATGCCGGCCTGGACGCCGAGCACGAGATCCTCCGGCTTGCCGACCCCCATCAGGTAGCGCGGCTTGTCCGCGGGAAGCTCCGGAGCGAGCGCCGGCAGCAGCGCCTGCATCACCTCCTTGGGCTCCCCGACCGAGAAGCCGCCGAAGGCGTAGCCCGGCAGGTCGTGCGCGAGGGTGCGCTCGAGCGACTCCCGGCGCAGGTCCTCGAAGCCCGCCCCCTGGACGATGCCGAACAGCGCGCAGTCCGAACGCTTCTTCGCCGCGACACAGCGCGCCAGCCAGCGCAGGGAGCGCTCCATCGCCGCGCGGGCCCGCTCGCGGTCGCAAGGACCTTCGGGGCACTCGTCGAAGGCCATGATGATGTCGGCGCCGAGCTCTTCCTGCTCGCGCATCGAGCTCTCCGGCGTGAACATCCGCTTCTCGCCGGAGCGCGGATCGCGGAAGGCGACCCCCTGCTCGCTGACCTTGCGCAGGCCGGCCAGGCTGAACACCTGGAAGCCCCCGGAGTCGGTCAGCATCGGCCCCTCCCATCCCGTGAAGGCGTGCAGGCCGCCGAGCTCTGCGATCAACGGGGTGCCGGGCCGCAGCGAGAGGTGGTAGGCGTTGCCGAGCACGATGCCGGCGCCGGTGGCGGCGACCTGCCGCGGGGTCAGGGCCTTGACGCTGCCGCGGGTGCCGACCGGCATGAAGGTCGGCGTCGGCACCGGGCCGCGCAGGGTGTGCAGGGTGCCCGCCCGGGCCTGGCCGTCCTCGGCGGCGAGAGCGTAGTGCAAGCCCTCAGGCACAGCGGAAGCTGGCCGCGATGCCGAGGCCACCGGACACGCAGGCGGTCGCCAGGCCGCGGGACAGGCCACGGCGGCGCAGGCTGTGCAGCAGGGTGACGACGATGCGCGTGCCGGTGCAGCCGATCGGATGGCCGAGGGCGATCGAGCCACCGTCGACGTTGAGCCGCTCGTGGCCGATCGAGAGCTCGCGCTCGCAGGCGAGCACCTGGGCGGCGAAGGCCTCGTTCAGCTCGACGAGGTCGACCGCGTCGAGGCCGAAGCCGAGCCGCTCGAGCAGGGTGCGCACCGCCGGCACCGGGCCGATACCCATCACCCGCGGGTCGACCCCGACCACGCAGCCGCCCTCGAGCAGCGCGAGGACTTCCAGTCCGCGCGCCTTCGCGGTCTCTTCGCTGCACATCAACAGGGCGGCCGCGCCGTCGGTGATGCCCGAGGCGTTGCCGGCGTGGACGCTGCCGTCCTTGCGGAACACCGGCGGCAGCTTGCCGAGCTTGGCGAGGGTGGTCGTCGGCCGCATGTGCTCGTCGCGGGCGAAGCGGCCCGTGGGCAGCTGCAGCTCGATGCGCTCCTCGGCGAAGCCGCCCGCCTCCTCGCAGGCGCCGGCGCGCTGCTGGGAGGCGAGGGCGTAGCGGTCCTGCTCGTCGCGGGTGATGCCGTAGCGCTCGACGAGGGTCTCGGCGGTCAGCCCCATCACCTGGTCGGCGAGGGGGCAGTGCAGGCCGTCCTTGTACATCGCGTCGACCAGCGGCAGGTTCCCGTAGCCGTAGCCCTCGCGGAAGCGCGGGAGCAGGTAGGGCACCTGGCTCATGCTCTCCATACCGCCGGCGACGACGAACTTCGCCCCCGCGCGCAGGCTGTCGGCGCCGAGCAGGATGGCCTTCAGCCCGGAGGCGCACGCCTGGTTGACGGTCCAGGCGACCTTCTCCTGCGGGATGCCGGCCGTGATCGCGACCTGGCGCGCGGGGTTCGGGCCGTTGCCGGCCTGGCGGGCCTGGCCGAAGATCAGCTCGTCGACTTCCTCCGGCCCCACATCCGCCTGGCGCAGCGCCGCCTCGACCGCGAAGCGGCCTAGCTCGACGGCGCTGGTGTCGGCGAGGGAGCCGCCGAACTTCCCGATCGGGGTGCGGCGGGCGGCGACGATCGCGACGCGCACGGCCTACTCCGCCAGGCAGGCGGCCGCGAGCAGGCTGCGCTCGGCGAAGGCCGGGCCGCCGATCAGCTCGAGCACCTTGGCGTCGCGGTACAGGCGCTCGACGCCGTACTCGCTGACGTAGCCGTTGCCGCCGTGGACCTGCACCGCCTCCTTGCCGACCTCGAGGGCGCGCTGGGCGGCGAACAGCTTGGCCGAGGCCGCGGCCGTCGCCAGCTCGGGCAGGTCGGCGTCGGCGAGGGCGACCGCGCGGAAGATCAGGGCGCGGACGGTGTCGATCGCCAGCCGCATGTCGGCGAGCTTGAACTGGATCTCCTGGAAGGCGGTCAGCGGCTTGCGGAAGGCCTTGCGCTCCTTGGCGTACTTCGTCGAGCGCGCGAGGGCGTCCTCCATCAGCCCGAGGCACACCGCCGCGGCGAGGATGCGCCCCTCGTCGCGGGCTCGCGAGACCAGCTCGCGCCCGCCCTGGACACGGGCCTCGGCGCCGAGCGCGAGGTCGAAGTCGACGTAGACGGTGTCGGCGTTGCGCAGGCCGAGCTTTGCCGGGCCCTCGACCGGCGTCACCCCGTCCTTGCTGGCGTCGACCAGGTACACGCACTCCTCGTCGCCCTCACGGCCCGCGACGAGCAACCAGCCCTGCTGGCTGCCGTTGGTCACCAGCCCCTTGCGGCCCTTGAGGCGGATGCTGCCGCCCTCGTCGGCGCCGCCGACCTTCGGCGCGAGCCAGTCGCCGCCGTGGGGCTCGCCGGCGGCCATCCCGCCCGACCCGGTTCGATTCAGCATCGCGAACAGCGCCGAGGGCTCCGCCCCGATCGCCTGCATCTCGTCCAAACGGCGCCGCCCCATCGTCGCCGAGATCGTCTGGGGAAGGCAGACCACGAT
>JAUIEM010000155.1 GCA_030428695.1 bacterium | reverse complement strand
TTGCGCGCGTCCGGCAGGGCGCGGAGGAAGGTGTCGGTCGCGGCCGGAGAGCCGAGGTAGTCGGGCTGGTCGCGGTACAGCCCGAGCAGCGCGTCCGGATGCAGCCGCTGGGTCAGCTGCAGGCGCAGCGAGGTCCCGGCGCACTTCGGGACGTGCAGGAACACGATCAGGGGACGTGCGGCCATCGCTCCTCCGGGGAGCGCAGTGTACCCGTCCCGGAGGCGGGTGACGAGTCGGCTTCCGGGCGGGAGCTCAGCGGCGCGGCCCAGGCGACTACTACGCCCTGGAGCCGCCCTGCGGGTCGGCCTGGGGACGCCCTCCCAGTTCTTTCGGACCGTTCCCCTGCCTGTCGGCATCAGCCCTCTCGAGCAGCGCCCCGAGTTTCCGGAACGCCGTCTGCAGGCGACGGGTGGAGAATTCCGCCGAAGCTTTGGGTTGACCGATGGGGACCGACGCGCGTGGACCCGCGGTCGCGGTCCGCAGCCGCGGCTCCGGCGCGTTTTCGAGCCAGGGCCGCGACATCGCGAGCACCGTCAGCTCGATGCCGACGATCACCGTGAGCGCGATCAGCGCTCCCCCGGGCCACAGCCGTGAGAGTCCCCCCTCGGAGAGCACCTCGGTCCAGGCGAAGAGCAGACCGAGCGCCGCGAGCGGGACGAGGAAGTAGGGCCCCAGGGCGTGCCGCTTGAACAGCTGCAGGGCCCCTCCCAGCAGGCAACACAGGGCCGAGATCGCGAGGGACCAGGACCAGTCCGGCGCCGACGACTGCGCCTCGGTTCCCCGGAACCCGAGGACCGGCTCGGGCACACCCCGCCGTCGCCAGCGCTCCGACCCGCGCCCGAGGTCGGCGCCGAAGGCCTCGACGAGGGCGGCGTGCACCGCGTCGGCGACCGCGTCGCGGTCGCTGGACGGCGGGCGCTCTTCCAGGGTCACGAGACACGCGACCAGGCGATCCATCGCCTCTTTGCCGCGTCCGGCCATCGCGCGTGCGGCTCCGCGCCGCGCCAGAACAGGGGAGCTCTGGTCGAGCACGAGGGTCGCGAGGGGATCGAGCATCGCCGGGACGACCGCGCTGCGCGGAAGCTTCCCGAGCGCGCGAGCCAGCAGCTCACGGCGGGAGTGGGTGAAGGCGTGCGTGAACACCGTGCGGGCGACCTCTCCACCCCCCTTCGCCAGCACCTCTGCGATCAGACCCTGCTCCTCGAAGGGGCCGGAGAACGCCCATGGAACCTGATCGACCCAGGCCGCCTCGTCGGGGAACCGCAGCGAGAGCTTGCTCGCGGCCTGCAGCAAACCGCCGCGGGGGCCATACTCGTCGCTGTCCCGGACGGCTTCCCTGATCAACGCGACCAACAGCTCGAAGCTTCGGCCTTCCTTTCCGCAGTCGAACGCCGTCTCGTACTGGAGACTGTCCGAGAGCGTGGGGTACAGCGCGACGAAGCGGCGCTCTCCGCTGTCGATGGCAAAGAGGGCGGGCACCGAGCGGGCGAGCGAGAGGGTGTCGGCCAACCCCTCCTCCCGCATCAGCTCGCGCAGGCTCGCGTCCTGCGCGAGCGCGCTGAGAGAGAGGCCCAGGGCCAGCACGATGGAGCGCACGCTTCCCCCATGAAGTGCTCGGCGCGCATGGAGTATGCGCCCGAGCGAAGAGGCCACCTACAGAGAGGCGTCTGTCACCGACTCGACCGTCCACTCCGACGGGCCTTCCGCCTCGCCGCCATCCCCGTTCTCTTCCACGAACTCCGCGTCGAGGGCGATGTCGTACTGGGCGTCGGTCTGGTTGCCGAGCAGCGCGTAGTCGGCCATCACGAAGCCCTTGAGGTCGGTGTTGTTCCTGAACAGCACCTGACCGCCCGGGTTGAGGATCGCGCCGTAGAAGTAGCTCTGGTTGCGGAACTCGAAGAGCAGATTGTTGCTGTACATGTAGACCTGGAACTCGGAGGGCTTGGGCGGCACGGCGCCGATGTTCCCGTTGTTCTCCCAGATCTGCGGCCCCTTCGAGTAGATCCGCACCGATGCGTCCGCGAAGCCGTCGCCCCGGTCGGGGAAGATGAACTCCGACTGGTTCCGGAAGTTCACGCCGCCCGTTCCGAAGAGCAGGTTGACCTCGCCGTTGATGATCAGCTGGCTGTTGTTGTTGACCAGCAGTCTGTCGAAGATCACCGTGGTCGGGCCATTGATGATCAGGTCGCCCTGGTTGCCGGTGTCGAAGAACCCGTAGCGGACCACCTGGTTCGCTTCGATCGTGTAGGTCTTGTTGTTCCTGATGCGCACATCACCTTTATCGACCGCGACCGCGCTGTACTCCGCGAACTTCTCGTCGATCAGGGCGTCGTAGCTCGGCATCGTGATCGTCGGGACGGCGCTCTGCTCGACGGTCCCTGCACCTGCGTGGTTGACGATGGTCACTGACGGAGCGCGGACCGAGTCGGAGACCTGGGAGTTGTTTTCCAACCGGATGCTCTGCCCCGCCAACACCTTGCCGTGGACCACGGACTGGTTGGTCATGAAGATCGTCTCGTTCGCGAAGACGATGGTCTGCCCGGTCGAGTTGCTCTCCGACGGGAGACCTTCGCGGCTGTCGAAGGGCTGGGGCGCCTCGTTGTTGTTCTCCATCTTGATGTCGTTGGCGATGAAGAGGTTCCCGCCGGACACCGAAGGTTGCAGCGCGGTACCGCCGCCGACCAGGGTCGCGAGCAGCCTCGTCTGCGATGCTCCGTTCCGCGCGGTGACCTCGAGCCCGACCCTGGTCGGGGTGTAGATATGCAGGACCGCCTGCGCGCTGGAGCCGTCGGCGAAGGCGTAGTTGCGCGTCTGCGTCAGCAAGTCGCCGTTCTGCAGCTCGACCAGCCGCATCGCCAGCGCCATCTCGGCGGCTTCCCGGGCTCCGACCGTCGCGTTGGTCGCGGCTACGGCCCGCTGGTGGGCGATCGTCGAGCTGAGCAGCGTGACGCTGAGGGCGGCGACGACGACGGCGAGAAGCGCGCCCATGAGGATCGTCGAGCCTCGATCTGTGCGGTTTCTCTGGGTGCGCATCGGAGTCCCTCAGTTGCGCGCGCGGACGCGCTCTTCTGCGCTGACGAGCAAGAACCCGGCCTGGTCGGGATACACGCCAGCGCTGTTCGGTGTCTGTGTGAAGTTGCCGGCGTTCCCAAAGCGGCGACCAGCGACCTGGAAGCGCACGACGAAGACGTCGGTTCCGCCCCCGGGGAGCTCGACGCGAAACGACCCCTCCAGCACATCGGCGATGAGGACCTCGGTGAGGCCGCTGTCGCCGATGAAGTACATCACCCCTTCGTCGATCAGCCCATCGCCGTCGTCGTCCTTGCCGTTGTCGGGATCGTCGGTCGTGTAGGTGAAGCCGAGACGATGGGCGGCGGACAGGCCGACGCTCCCGTCGACCACGTCGATCAAGGCCTTGCGGAACACGAGGTCGCCGGCCACGACGGAGGCGGAGTCCGCCGCAGCGTAGCGCAGCTCGTGGGACACCCGGTCGCGGGCCTGTCCGACTTTGCGGGTCAGCTCGGCAACCTGGACGACGGCCTCGGTCTCCTGGCTCCCTGACAGGATCGTCGAGGCGGCGATCGACATCACCAACGCGAGCAGGAGCGCCGCGATGATCACCTCGAGCATCGAGTATCCGTGCCTCATTCCAGGTCCTCCAGGCGCGGGTAGAGCATCGTGGACTGCTCGACGGAGAGCGACTCTCCGACCACTCCGATCCAGGCGACGCGGACCCTGGCGCAGACGGCGTGCATGCCCTCGTGCGCGGCCTCGGTCTCCCCGCTGGTCCCGTCGCCGTCGAGATCGAGCGAGATCCCGGTCGCGGCAGCCGCCTCGGCCTCGCTGAGGAGATCGATCTGGAGGGTGCCGTTCTTCAGATCGGGCACCGTGACGGTCAACCCGTCGAATCCGCCGGCGGAATCCGGAGGCACGCTGCGCAGCTGCTCAAGCATCGCTCGCTGGGTCGCGAAGGCGGCGTCAAACTGCCGGCTCCGTTCGGCCAGACGCGTGCTCGAGGTGGTGGCCGTCAAGAGACCGACCATCAGGATGACCATCACCACCAGGCCGATCGCGACCTCGAGCAACGTCATTCCCTTCCGAGGTCCTTGGCAGCGCATATCCTCTTCCATCCTTGCAGGGCTGGTCGTGCCCTTCGGGTGAATAAGAGTTTTTGCAATTCGCGTACCCTGTCCGATTCGATCGCGTCGACGGGCATGGAACCGCAACCGGGGGCGCGCGCTGGGTCCGTTGGGTTGCCCACTCCGTGGGCGGCGCCCAGATTTCTGCCGCTCCCGCTGACCGGCTGCTGCGTGGGATCCGGAACGCGAGACCCTGCTGCTCGCGGCGCCACACGTCGCACGACACTACTTCACATTCGAGACGCCGTTTCAGAATGCGACAGCGCGGGCGAGCGATCTTTGCGGTGCGAGAGCAGGAGGGCTCCGGGATGCTATGATGCGCAGAGCTCCGGGACGGCGGCCCTCCCCGCCCCGACGGAAGGACCGATGGAAGCCCGCGCCTGCAGCCTGCTCGACCGCGCCGGTGTGGAGAGCACCCTCGCCGCCCGCTTCGAACGCGCCGTCGACCGCTTCGGCGCGCGTCCGGCGCTGCTGCTGGACGACGGGAGCTGGAGCTACGACGCGCTCGAGGCCCGCGCCAACGGCGTCGCCGCGGGCATCCTTCGCGCGGAGGGCGACAGCGGCGGGCCGCTGCCGCTCCTCTTCGAGCACGGTCCCTGGCAGATCGCGGCCCTGCTCGGGGCGTTGAAGGCCGGCCGCGCCTGCGTGGCCCTCGATCCGGCGGCGCCGGCGGAGTGGAACCGCGCGCTCCTGGACAGGCTCGGGACGCCGGCGCTGTGGACCAGCGACGCCCTGCTCGCGCAGGCGCGGCTGCTCGCGCCGCGGGCCCACGCCGTCGACCATCTGGCGCCGGCGGAGCGTCCTCGGCCGCGAGGCGATCCGGGCAGTCCGGCCAGCATCGTCTTCACCTCGGGCAGCACCGGGCGCGCCAAGGGGGTCGTGCGCAGCCAGCGCTGCATCCTCCACCGCATCTGGCTGTATACGGCGGCCCGCCGCATCCTCCCCGCGGACCGGCAGTCGCACCTGTTCTCCTGCAGCTTCGTCGCGGCCGAGGCCGACGTCTGGGGCGCGCTGCTCAACGGCGCGGCGCTGGTGCCCGCGCGGCTGGCGCGGCTCGATATGCTCGACTTCGCGGACTGGATCCGCCGCACCGGGGTCAGCCTGCTGCACCCGCCGGTCAGCTGGTTCCGCCGCGCCCTGCGCCTGTGGGAAGAGCGCGGGCTGGCCTGCGAGGCGCCCGCCCTGCGGCTGATCGCGCTGGCGGGCGAGCCGCTGTACGGGGCCGACGCCGCCCGTGTGCGCCAGCTCTTCCCGGCCGGCGTCGCCCTCGCCCACCGCTTCTCGGCGACCGAGACCAGCAACGTCGCGAGCTGGACGGTCGAGGGCGACTGGCCCGCGGAGCAGCGGCTGCCGGTCGGCCGCGGGGTCGCGGACAAGCGCCTGCGGCTGGTCGACGCCGACGGGCAGCCGGTGGAGCTCGGGGCGGTCGGCGCCCTCGAGGTCGAGAGCGCCTTCCTCGCCGACGGCTATTGGCACGACACGGAGGAGAGCCGCCGGCGGTTCTACGACGGTCCGCGCGGCCCCGGCTTCCGCACCGGGGACCTGCTGCGCGCGCGTCCCGACGGCATGCTCGAGCACTGCGGGCGGGCCGACGCCCAGCTCAAGGTCCGCGGCCACCGGCTCGAGCCGAGCGCGATCGAGGGCGCGATGCTCGCCCTGGACGGGGTGCGCGAGGCGGCGCTCCTCGCCGTGCCGCAGGGGGCCGGCCACGAGCTGGTCGCCTGCGTCGCGCCGGAGTCCGCAGCCCCCGGCCTGCGCGTCCGGCTGGCGGGGAAGCTGCCGGCGCGGATGCTGCCGGGGCGGGTGCGGGGCCACGCGGCGCTGCCGCTGACCGCGACCGGGAAGATCGACCGCCAGGCGCTCATCGCGGACCTGATCGCGGAGCGGGGGGAGGCGACCGGGAAGATCGACCAGGCGCGCGTCGGGGGGCGGGGGAAGGCGACCGGGAAGTTCGCTCGCCAGGTCGTCGGGGAGCTGGTGGGGGAGCGGGAGGAGGCGACCGGGAAGTTCGCCCGCCAGGCGCCCGTCGGGGACCTGGTCGCGGAGGGGGGGGAGGCGACCGGGAAGATCGCCCACGCGCCCGTCGGGGACCTGGTGCCGGGGAATGGGACGGCGCGGACTTCGGCTGCCGCGCCGCCTGCCGCGCCGCTGGACGCGCTGGTGCGGGCGAGCTTCGCCGCCGTCCTCGGGGCTCCGGTCGAGGACGACGCGCGCAGCTTCTGGGAGCTCGGCGGGGACTCGATCCAGGCCGCGGAGGTCTGCGCCCGCCTCGGCCGCGCGCTCGGGCGGGAGGTCCTGCCGGAGTCGATGCTGCACGCCCCCAGCGTCGCCGGCCTCGCCGCCCTGCTGCGCGCGGAGCTTCCCCCGAGCCCCCTGCTCGAGCTCGCTCCGGGCCGGGGCAGGCCGCTGTGCTGCGTCGACAAGCCCGAGGTCTTCCGCGAGCTGCTCGAGCACTTGCCCGGCCAGCGGGTGCTCGGCCTCGGTTCGGCGGCGGTTCCGGACCTCCCGGAGATGGCCGCGCGCCAGCTCTCCGCGCTGCTGCAGGCGCAACCGGACGGGCCCTACGCCCTGCTCGGCTTCTCCTACGGCGGGCTCGTCGCCTTCGAGCTCGCCCGGCAGCTGCTCGCGAGCGGGCGGCGGGTCGGTTTCCTCGGCCTGGTCGACACCCTCGGCCCGGGTCTCGGCGACACCCGCGCGATCCGCACCCCCGAATGGGTGCAGGTCGCCTGGCACACGGCCCTGCGCCTGCCGGTCCAGCTCGGCCGCTTGCTGCGCCTGCCGCGGGAGCGTCGCGCCGCCTTCTTCCGCGCCCGGCTGCTCGACTGGCGCGTCAGCCTGGGACGGGCCCGCGGCGCGCCCCCCGACCCGGAGACCGAGGCCCGCCGCGAGCGCGCCCGGACGCGCTACGTCGCGCGTCCGCTCGACCTGCCGCTGACCCTGTACCGGGCCGCGCTGCAACCTCCGGCCCTGTGGCGCGCGCGGACCCTCGGCTGGGAGGACTTCGCCGCCGCGGTCGAGGTCGTCGACGTGCCCTCGGTCCACGGCATCGCGATGCTGCAGGAGCCGCTCTGCGGTTGGATCGCCGGACATCTGCGGCGGAAGCTGGCCGGACTGGAGGGCCACCGGTGAGCATCGCGCGCCTCGAGCTTCCGGCGAAGAGCAGCTGGGACGCCGCCCGGACCGCAGCGCTCGAGGCCGCGCTGGCCCGGGACGGGGCGGTCCTCGTGCGCGGCCTGGAGGTCACACGCGCCGGCGCCCTCGAGGACTTCGCGCGCGGCTGCGGCCAGACCCTGCTGCGCTCCTACCCGGAGCTGCCCGCCCTGCCCGGGGGCGACAGCTACCGGGTGACGCCCTACCCCGCGCGGCGCTGGATCGAGTTCCACAGCGAGGCCGCCCACCGCGCCCGCTGGCCGCTGCGCCTGTACTTCTGCTGCGCCCGCCCGGCGGACAGCGGGGGCGCGACGCCGCTGGTCGACCTGCGCCGGGTGTGCGCGGCGCTTCCTCCGCGGTTCCGCGCCCGGGTCGAAGCCGAAGGGCTGCTCTACCGGCGGCGCTTCCTGCCCGGCCTCGACCAGTCCTGGCAGGAGGTCTTCGGCACCGCGGACCCGGAGCGTGTCCGCGCGCTCTGCCGGGAGCGCGGCGAGCGCTGCACCTTCGACGCCCACGGCCCCCGCGTCGAGCGGCGCGCCTGGCCGCTGCGGCGTCCGGGCGGCGAGCCGGTGTTCTTCAGCCAGCTGCTGCTCTTCCACCCGCGCCTGCTGCCGGCGGAGGTGCGGGAAGCGGCCGCGCTGCTGTTCGGCGAGGCCCTGCCCCGGGACCTGCGCTACGGGGATGGAGGACGCATCGACGACGGCCTGGTCGACGAGCTCGCGGCCCTGCATCATGCCCTGGCCGTCCGCTTCCCCTGGCAGGCCGGGGATGTGCTCGTCGTCGACAACTTGCGCTGCGCCCACGCCCGCGAGCCCTACACCGGCGACCGGCGACACTTCGCCGTGCTGACCGGGGAAGGCGGGGAAGAGAGGAGGTCGCGTGGACCTGTCCAGCCTGCGTGAGGTCGGCTGGCGCGAGCGTGCCCGCCGCGTCGGCCTGTGGGGCCGCGCCTGGCTCGATGCCCTGCGGCTGCGCGGGCGCTTCGCCGAGGTGCGGGCGTTCTGCTTCTTCGTCGGCTGGCCACGCAGCGGCCACAGCATCGTCGGCGCGCTGCTCAACGCCCATCCGGACGCGGTGATCTCCCACGAGCTGCACGCCCTCGAGCAGGTGCGCCGGGGCCGCGGCCGCGACCACCTGTACGCCTCGATCCTGCTGCGCGACCGCTGGTTCCAGCGCCGCTCCTGGCGCTCGGAGGGCTACGACTACGCCGTCCCCGGGCAGTGGCAGGGCCGCTTCGCGCGGCTGCAGGTGATCGGCGACAAGAACGGCGGCGCGAGCAGCCGCCTGCTCGGCCGCCAGCCGGGTCTGCTCGCAGAGCTGCGCGCGCGGGTCGGGGTCCCGCTCAGGCTGATCCAGGTGACCCGCAACCCCTGGGACACGGTCGCGACGATCAGCCGCAAGCACGACCTGTCCCTCGACCAGGCCCAGCGCTGGTTCGCGAGCATGGCCCGCGACCAGCTGCTGCTCGAGCGCTACCTGCGTCCGGGGGAGCTGCACCGCCTCGGCCACGCCGCCCTGCTCGAGGCGCCGGACGCCGAGCTGCGCCGGCTCGCGGACTTCCTCGGCCTCGCGCCGCGCCCCGACTGGCTGGCGGCCTGCGCCGCCAAGCTCTTCCGCAAGCCGCGCCCCCGTCGCAAAGCGGTGTGCTGGGGCCGGCGCGAGCTCGCCGCGCTCGAGCGCGAGCTCGCCCACAGCCCGTGCCTGCGGCCGTGGCTGGGGAAGGGGCCTGCGCCGGGGCGGGGCTGAGGGCTCAGCTCCGGTGCGCTGCCTCCAGCGGCCGGTCCGGCGCCGCGATGCAGGCCTCGAAGCAGGTGAGCAGGCGGGCGCGTTGGGCCTCCGCGCGGGCGTCGCTGAACAGGCGCCGGCTCGACTCGAGCCAGCCGCTGAGGGGGCCGCGTCCGCGGTCGACGACGACCAGGGAGAGGTCGACCTTGGCGAGCTCGCGGGGCACGGTCAGGGGCTCGAGGCTCAGACCCGCGGCCTCGAGCCGGGCCGGGCCGACGCGGTGGACGAGGCAGCGGGCGCGGTAGGGCAGCGGTCCGAGCTCCTCGGCCGGGAGCTGCTGGTGGGCGAAGGCGAAGACCGCGGCCTCCTGCTCGGCCGCGAGCCGCTGGCTGAAGCTGGCGTCCGGGGCGACCTGGCTGCGCAGGCACAGGGTGTTGGCGAGGGGGCCGACCAGGTCGGGCAGGCCCCAGACCTGGCGGTTGGCGCTCATCGTCGCGACGGTCAGGTCGGTCTGCCCGCCGAGCGCGAAGAGCAGCGCCTTGAAGACCGCGACCACGGCGGCGGTCGTGGTCGTGCCCGCCGCCCGCGCCAGGGTCCGCAGGCGCTCGCTGGACGCGGCGTCGAAGGCGATCGGCAGACGCCGCCCGGCCTGGTCGAAGGGCCCCGGGCGCGGCCCGTCCGCGGGCAGCTCGAGCGGCGGAGCCGCCGCCAGCCTTGCCCGCCAGGCGCGGCGCTCGGCCGCGGCGGCCGGGCTGGCCAGCCAGGCGGCCTGGCGGTGGCAGAAGGCGGGGAAGCCGACGGTCGGGGCGGGCGGGGCCTCGCCGCCGGCCAGCGCCTCGTACAGGGCGAGCAGCTCGGGGAAGAGCACGCCGGCGCGCCAACCGTGGCCGTGGACCGGGATGCCGAGCGAGAAACAGTCGGCGACCAGGTGGTGGCCGCGCAGGCAGAGGAGGTGCTCCGCGTCGTCCAGGCGCCACAGCTCCGCCGCCAGCTGCGGGCCGTCGCGACGCAGGGTCCGCATGCCGAGGGCCTGCAGGGCCGCGGAGCGCTCGTCGGTGGAGGCTCCGCGCAGGTCGCGGTCTTCGAGCGGGGGCGGGGGCAGCGCGCCCGGCTCCTGCGCAGCCTCCGTGAAGGCGGCGCACAGGATCGGGTGGCGGGCGCAGAGCCGGGCGAGCGCCTCTTCCAGGCGGCCGCGGTCCAGGGCTCCGCGCAGCCGGACCGCGCGCGGGATCACCAGCGCGGCCCCGGCCGCCTCGTGGCTGTCCCAGTAGCGCCGCTGGGCCGCGGTCAAGGCGAGCTCTCCCGTCTCCTCCGCCGCCTCGGCCCGGTCCCCGGCGCGCACGAGCCCGCGGCACAGGGCGGCCAGCGTCGGCGCCCCGAACAGCACCCGCAGGGGGACGTCGAGGTCGAGCCGCTCCTGCAGGCGCGAGCGGGCCTGCAGGGCGAGCAGCGAGTGGCCGCCGAGCTCGAAGAAGTTGTCCTCGCGGCGGGGGCGGCGTCCGAGCAGCTCCTCCCAGACCTCGGCCACGGCGGCTTCGAGCGCGGGCAGCGGTGGCTCACAGGGCGGCGCGGCCGGCGCTGCGGGAGGCGCGCGGCGCGGCGTCTGCAGGGGCAGCGGCGCGAGCAGGCCGCGCAGGCTCGTGTCCGGCGCCGCGCAGGCGGCGCGGAGCAGGGCGACGAAGCTGTCGAGCAGGGTCTGCATCGGCTCGGGGTCGAACAGCGCGGTCTGGTACACCAGGCGCAGATCCAGGCCGCCGTCCCGGTCTTTGAGGTACAGGGTCAGGGCGAAGCGGGCGAGCGGCGGGGCGAGCGCGGGGAAGCTGACGCCGGGCGGCGGCGCGGGCAGCGGGGGCCGCTCGAGGAAGTTGAACAGCACGTCGAACAGCGGGTGGCGTCGCAGGTCCCGGGCCCCGCACACCTCGGCGACGACCTCGCCGAAGTCGACCGCGCGGTGCTCGAGGGCCTCGACGCAGGTCTGCCGGACGCGGGCGAGCTGCGCGCGGAAGCTGCGCTCCGGGGCGAGCTGGTTGCGCAGGGCGAAGACGTGGATGAAGCAGCCGACCAGGTCGGACAGCTCCGGCCGGTCGCGTTGGGAGAAGGGGCTGCCGCAGGCGATGTCCGTCGCGCCGGTCCAGCCGTGCAGGAGGACCTGGAACGCGCACAGGAGCACCTGGAAGCGCGTCGCCTCGCAGCCCGCGGCGAGCCCCGCCACCGCATCGAGCTCCGCCGGCGCGAGCCGCGCGACGCAGGAGCCCGCCTCGAAGCTGCGCTGCGCGGGCCAGGGCCGGCTGGTCGGCAGCGGCAGCGGCGCGGCACCGGCGAGCTTGCCGCGCCAGTAGTCCAACGACGCCGGCGTGGGGGCGCGGGGCGCGACGCGCGGTGTCAACGGCAGGACCGGAAGCTCCGCCGCGAGGTCGGCCAGGAGGGCGCAGAGGTCGCGCAGCACCAGCGAGCGCGACCAGGCGTCGAAGGCGATGTGGTGCAGGGTCAAGACGAGCAGCTCGGCGCCCCCGGCTTCCTGCAGGAGGCGTATCCGCAAGGGATGCTCCCGCTCGAGGGCGAAGGCCCGCCGCAGCTCGTCCCGGGCGAGGGCGGACAGCGCCACCTCGGTCGGCTCGGGGGAGAGCACGAAGCGCGGGCAGGCCTCGACCCGCGTCAGGGCCCGTCCGTCCTCGACGACGATGCGGCTGCGCAGCGCCGGATGACGCTCGCACAGCGCCCGCAGGGCGGCGGCGAGGGCATCGGGGGGAAAGCCCTCCGCGTGCCGCACGACGACCAGCAGGTTGTACGCCGTCTCGGGCTCGAGCTGGGCGTGCAGCCACAGCCGCTCCTGGATCGGCGACAGGGGCTGGGGACCGTCCTTCGCCGCGGGAAGCGGCTCCGGCAGGCGGGGCGCGGTCGGGGGCTGGGCGTGCAGCCAGGCCGCGACCGCCCGCGGCGAGGGGGCGGCGAAGAAGCGCTCCAGCGCGGGGCTCCGGCCCCAACGCCGCTGGATCCGCGCGAGCAGCACCAGCGCCTGCAGGGAGTCCCCGCCGCGGGCGATGAAGCTCTCGTCGGCCGCGACCGGACGCCCGCCCGCTGCGCTGAACAGCGCGCACAGCTCGGCGAGGGCGGCGTCCCCCGCGCCCGGAGCCTTGCCTGCGTTCGTAGCACTGCCCGCGTTCGCAGCATTGCTCGCGTCGGGAACCTCCCCCGCGTTTGCGACTTCCCCCGCGTCGGGAACCCCCCCCGCGTTTGCGACTTCCCCCGCGTCGGGAACCTCCCCCGCGTCGGGAACCTCCCCCGCGTCCGGAGCCTTGCCTGCGACCGGAGCCTTGCGAGCGTCGGGAACCTCCCCCGCGTCGGGAACCTCCCCCGCGTCGGGAACCTCCCCCGCGTCGGGAACCTCCCCCGCGTCGGGAACCTCCCCCGCGCTCGCAACTTCCCCCGCGCCGGGAACCTCCCCCGCGTTCGGAACTTCCCTCGCGTCCGCGGCTTCCCCCGCATCCGCAAACTCCCCCGCGCCCGCAGCCTCCCCCAGCACGGCCCGCAGCGCCGCGCGGTCGACCTTCCCCCGCGGCGTGCGCGGCAGCGCGGGGACGAAGCGCAGTGCGGGCACGGCGGCCGTCGGGAGCCGCTCGAGCAGCCAGCCGCGCAGGTCCGCCGCTTCCTCCGCCGCCACGAAGGCGACCAGGCGCGGCCCCGCGTCGACCAGCACACAGGCGGCGCGGACCGCGGGGTGCCCGCGCAGGCAGGCCTCGATGCCGAGGGGCTCGACCCGGACGCCGTGGATCTTCAGCTGCCGGTCGGCCCGGCCCGCGAAGTGGAGCCGCCCGTCCGCGTCGGCCCAGCCCCGGTCGCCGCTGAAGTAGACCGGCTCACCGGGGCGCAGCGGGGTGTCGCGGAACAGCGGCTGCCCGTCGAGGCGGCCGAGGCTGCGGTCGGCGGTCGCGATCACCAGCTCGCCGATTACGCCGGGGGCGCACAGCTTCCCGTCCTCCACCACGCCGACCCAGGTGCCCGGCAGCGGCAGGCCGAGGGGCTGCACGCCCCCCGGCGCGGGATCGGCCAGGGGCTGGCAGCAGCGGGCGAGGGTGGTCTCGCTCGGGCCGTACAGGCTGAACAGGCCCGCGGCGCTGGCAGGGAAGGTCGCGCGCCAGCGCTCGACCAGCGCGCCGTGCAGGGCCTCGCCGGCGAAGAACACGTGGCGCAGATCGGGCAGCCGCACCTCCGCCGGGCGCTCATCGAGGTAGAAGCCCGCCAGCGTCGGCACCAGATGCAGCAGGCTCACGCCCTCGCGCTCGAGCCAGGGCAGCAGCTGGCGCGGGTCGTGGCGCAGGGGATCTTCGGGAATCAGCAGGCAGCCCCCAGCCGTCAGCGGCAGGAAGATCTCCCGCAGCACGACGTCGAAGCCGAGGCCGGTCACGTGGCCGACCCGGGTGTACGGCCCGGCTCCGGCGCGCTCCCGCTGCCAGGCCAGGAAGCGGGCCAGCCCCCGGCGCGAGCCGAGGATACCGCGGGGACGGCCGGTCGTGCCGGAGGTGAAGACGACGTAACCCGGGCCGTCGGCCTCCACACAAGGCTCGATCGCGCCCGCGTCCCCGGCGCCCTCGCCGCTCTCCGGGACGAGCGCGAGGTCCGCCGCCAGGGGCGGCCCCCCGCAGCGCACCACCCGCGCGGGCCGGGCCTCGGCCAGCAGCGCGCGCAGCCGGGCCGCGGGCAGCGCGGCGCTGTCGAGCAGCAGCGGGGCGGCGCCGGCCAGCAGGGCTCCGCAGCAGCCTACGACCAGGCCCGGGCTGCGCGGGCCGAGCACCGCGACCGGCGCCCCGCGCGCGAGCTCACCGTCGGCCAGGCGGGCCGCGACCGCGAGGGAGCGGGCCCAGAGCTCCCCGTAGGAGAGGCCCCGGCCGCGGAAACGCAGCGCCGTGCGCTCCGGGGCCTGCTCGGCGTGGCGCTGGATGCAGGCCATCGGGTCGAGCGTCACCGCGCCTCCTCCGGGCGCACGCCTTCCCAGAAGAAGCCCGCCGCGGTCGACAGCTGGGCGGCGGCGGTCAGGCCGACACCGAGCCAGGCCTTCGGGGCGCGTTCGCGCCGCAGCGGGTGGGCGAGCAGCCCGAGGTAGAAGCCCGGCGGCTGGTAGCGCTCCGAGGGCAGGTGCAGCTTGTCGCGCAGCTGGTGGAAGCGGCGGTTGCCCTGGCCGTAGCGGAAGTGCTGGCGCAGGAAGCCGACGAGGTCGAGGCGGTGGGCGTGGCGCACGCGGGCCGCGGCCACGTAGTCCATCTCCCACCCCCGCCGCAGCCAGCGGTCGCAGAGCTCGCGGTCCTCCGCCCCGGCGCGGGTGAAGCGGTCGTCGAAGCCGCCGAGCTCGACGAAGCGCTTCCGGGGCAGGGCGAGGTTGTTCGAGGTCAGGAAGCGCCCCTGCCGCGGCGGCTCGTGGAAGTAGCCGTAGAGGTAGTCGATGATCTGCTGGGAGGTCGCCGAGAAGACGCTGTCCGCCAGCTCGTTGAGGGTGTGGCCGCCGAGCATCGCGGCGGGGCTGGTCCGGAAGCGTCCCTCGAGCACGCGCAGCCAGTCGGGCTCGGCGCGGCAGTCGTCGTCGATGAACGCGAGGTGGGTGCCGCGCGCCTGCCCCGCGCCGTGGTTGCGGGCCGCCGCCGGCCCGCGATGGCGGCGGCGGAAGAGCTCGAGCCGCGGGCCGCCCGCCGGGCGCTCGAACGACGGGAGCGCGGGGCTGCCGTCGTCGACGACCAGGATCTCGTAGCGGGCGGCGGGGAAGTCGAGGGCGAGCAGGGAGCGCACGCAGGCGCGGAGGGCGGCGGGCCGGTCGTAGGTGGGGACGATGATGGAGAAGCTCAGCTCGCTGTCCACCTCGCTCCCTCCCCTCCGGAGCGGCCTCCCCGGCGTCGCGGCGCGCAGGACTGTACCGCACGCACCCCCCAGCGTCAACGCCGACGGCCGTTGAACTGCACGGCGGGCGGCCGTATCCTCCGGGCACGGAGGCGGACGGATGTGGGACGCGGGCAAGAGCGGGCTGGACTCCTTGCGCGAGGCGGTGGCCTCGGCACGGCGCGCGGCGCGCTTCCTCCTCACCCGCCTGCTCCGTCCGGAGACGGTCGCGCGCCGGGCGCCGCCGGCGGATGCGCCCGTCGTCTTCTCCTACCGGCCGCCGCCCGCCCCGGACCGGGGCAAGGTCGTCGTCAAGCTGTGTGAGACGCCGCTGCTGCGCGGAAGGGTCCACATGCTGCGCGGCGACGCCGCGGAGAACCTCCACTCCCACGCCGGCATCGACGGTTTCTGGTTCGTGCTGCGCGGCCGGGTGCGCTACTACGGTCCGGACGACGCGCTGCTCGCGGAGCTCGGCCCCGAGCAGGGTATCCTGGTTCCCCAGCGCACGGCCTACCGCTTCGAGAGCGTCGGCGACGAGCCCTGCGAGCTCTTGCAGGTGCTCGCCTACGACCGCAGCGGGCCGGTCGACCGCCGCGATCACGCGCCGCGCAACTATGAGCGCCGGGACGTGTCCTTCGTCGACGGCCGGCGGGAGTGAGCGACAAGCCGCGCAGCCGCTCGTTCTTCGGCTACGTGAAGCTGGCCGGGGGCGTGCTGCTCAGCGCGGTCGTCTCCTTCTTCGTCACCGTCTACCTCGCCCGCGTCCTCGGCCCGCGCGGCTTCGGCATCGCGGCGGTCGGGCTCGCCCTGGTCGACTACTTCGCGCTCGGCATCGACGGCGGGCGGCGGATCTGGATGGACGCGGTCGTCGGCGACACCGCGCAGGCCCCCGGCATCGTCGGCGGGATGCTGCTCGTCCGCCTGGCCGGCGTCGCCCTCTGCGCCCCGCTCTTCCTCCTCTCCGCCTGGCTGCTCGGCGACACCTCCGCCGTGCGCCTGGTGTTGGCGCTGTACGGCCTCAAGCTGCTCGCCGTCGCGGTCGAGTCGAGCTGGGCGCGCACGGGCCTGCAGCAGCACGGCGTCGTCGCCGCGACCAACACCTTGTCGATGCTGCTCTACGCGGGGGCGATCGGGTTCCTGGTCGGCGGTCCGGAGGATCTGTACCGGGTGCCGCTGGCCCTGCTCCTGGGCGAGGGCCTGGTCGCGCTCGGCTTCAGCCTGCAGCTGCTGACCCGCCGGCGCCAGCGCCCGGACCTGGGGCGGGCCTGGGGGCTGTTGCGCCGGTCGCTGTTCCCGACCGCCTCGCAGGCCCTGCAGATGGCGCTCCTGACCGCCGACCTGCTGCTGATCGAGCTGCTGCTGGGCGGGCCGCACGCGGGGATCTACAGCGCGGCGTACCGCATCGGCTTTCTCGTCCTCAACCTCGGGCTGGTGCTGCACCAGGCCTACGTCCCGGAGTTCCTCTCCGCCGCCCGCCGCGACGCCGCGGCCGCCCGCGCGGTGCTCGGCCGCTCGCTCGGGCTGCTGTGGACCCTGCTCCTGCCCCTGCTCATCGGCGGCTCCCTGCTCGCCGGGCCGCTGATCGCGATGTTCTTCAGCCCGGACTTCGCCCCGGCGGCGCCGATCCTGCGCCTGCTGCTGGTCGGCATCGCGCTGCGCCTCGCCCGGGTGATGCTGCGGAGCGCTTTCCTGGTCAAGCAGCGGCTCGGGCTCGAGGCCGCGATCCTCGGCCTGGCGGTGGTCGCGAATGTCGCCGGCAACCTCTACGCGATCCCGCGCTGGGGCCTGTACGGCGCGGCGATCGCGACCCTGCTCGCCGAGCTGGGCGTGCTGGTCGCCTCCGTCGGGTTCTCCTCCAGTGTCCGCCTGCTCGCCCGCCCCGAGCGGCTGCTCGGGCCCCTGCTCAGCGCCCTGCTGATGGCCGCGGGCGTCGCCTGGCTCGGCCAGGGCTGGCCGGTGCTGCTGCGGGTCGCCTGGGGCGCCGGGCTGTACGCCGCGGGGCTGGTGCTGACCGGCGCGCTGCCCGACGAGGCGAAGGACCTTCTGCGCCGCTGATCAGCGCCGCAGCCGGCGCAGGAAGGCCCGCGCCCGGGAGACGATGCCCGGCGGGCGACGCAGCCGGGCGAGCAGCGCGGGCGCGTCGAGCACGGCCTCCGGATAGGGGTCGCGGGCGAGGGCGAGCAGGCGCTCGTCGGGGACCAGGTCGACGATCAGGTGCAGGCGGGCCTCCGGGGCATCGTTGATCACGCCGTGCTCGCGCAGGTTGTCGAGCATCCACAGCTCCCCGGCCGCCATGCGGTACAGCGCCCCGTCGGCGTAGACGGCGCAGCCAGGGGAGGTGCGCAGGGGCAGGTGCAGGCGGATGGTCCCGTCGTAGAAGTCCCAGCGCTCGCCGCCGTCCTTGTGCACGCTCACCTTCCCCCGCGGCTCGAGCCGCGAGTAGTGCGCGCGGCGCAGCTCTCCCGGCAGCCGGGCGAGCAGGGCGACGGCCGCCGGCAGCCGGGCGTGCTGGGGCGTGGGAAGCGGCCGGTGGTCGCCGCGGGCGCCGACCAGGAAGGAGCGGTAGCGGCCCGCCGCCTCGCTGACCTCCTCGCGGGACCACAGGCCGGGGTCGAGCTCCGCGAGCAGCGGCGCGGGGTCGAAGTCCCAGCGCAGGCGCCGGCAGCAGGCCAGCCCCGCCCGCGACTTGCTGAAGCTCATCGTCTCCCTCCACGGCTCCACGGGATCCACGCCACGTACAGGGGCAGCCAGGGCAGCGTGACGAAAGTGTACGTCAACACTGCGATCGCGACCTGCATCGCGAACAACATCCCGAGCCACGCCCAACGCGGCCCGCGCCAGGGGCCGAGCAGCAGCGGCGCGCCGAGCTCGGCGCCGAGGGTTCCCCAGCCGGCCAGGCTGCAGAGCCCGGGGGATGCCGCCAGCCAGGCGACCAGGCCCGGCAGCAGCAGCCCCTTCGCGGGACCGTCGACGTGCAGCTTGAACTCGAGGAACCAGCGCAGGGGCACCCCCGGATCCGGCAGCCAGCTGCCGCACAGCTTGTGGATGCCGGCGCTGAGCATGAAGCCCGGCAGCAACAGCTGCACCGTCCGCAGCGGCCAGCCGTAGCGCGGCCCCGGCGGCGGAAACGGGCGGCCGCGGGCGTCCCATGCCAGGGCGTCGCCGCTGCCGCCGAAGGCGAGCACCGTCGCGCAGCAGAGGAGCGGTCCGAGCTGGTTCCCCATCACCCCGAAGCCCGCCGCGACGGCGTAGCAGAACAGCCCGGTCAGCGCCGCCAGCGGCAGCGCGACCCGGCTCCACAGCCCGATCAGCCCCGCCAGACAGGCTCCCCGCAGGGCGAGGAACAGGCCCTCGACCAGCAGCTGCGGCGGCGGCTCCGGCAGCCACAGCGCGAGCAGCGGCGGGCTCCACATCGCCGCGGGCAGCGGCCCGACCAGGCGCGGCACGTCGAACACGAAGGTGTGCAGGAACAGCCAGGCGCAGACCGCGATGCGCAGCACCGCGAGGTCGACGGCGGAGCGCGCCGGCAGCAGCCAGCGCTGGAAGCCTCGCATCGCGCCCATCTCAATCGGGCCAGCGCGCGAGCAGCCGGCGCGCGGGCTCCGCGCCGGGCCACCAGCGGTACTCTTCGCAGACCAGCGACTCGCCTGGCGCGCACACCGTCCGGGCGAGGATCCCGAAGCGCGCCGCCCGGTCTTCCGCGGAGGGCGCGGACGAGAGGAACCAGGCCATCGCCCGGTGCTGGCGGATGTGCCAGCCCTCCTCGGCGGACAGCGCCGGACCGCCCGGAGCGCGGGCGACCCGCAGCTCGACGAAGGGCGTGTCGAGCGTGCTGTACATGTTCATCGGCGTCAGGGGAAACAGGCCGTACAGCCCGAAGCCCACCGCCAGCCCCTGGCCGAGCACGAAGACGACCAGCCCGGACCAGGCCAGGGCCCGCTCCCGCGGTGCCGCGCGCGCTGCTTCCACCGTTCTCCCTCCTCGCACCGCCAGGATAGCGTGTCGGCATCCGGGCTGCAGCGGCGGGAGGGGCTGGATGTCTGGAAGCCCGCGTAGCCGAGGTGGGTCCGCCGCGACGAATGGGTGCTGGCCCAGGCGGAAACCCCCGGCTCTCCCCCGGCGCGGTTTGAAGCCCGGGGAATCTGCCGTTACCCTATGCCCTGAACCTCCTTGGAAACGAGCCCCCGCGTGGCTGATTCCCGCCGTCCCTGGCCGGTGCTGGTCCTGACTGTGGCCGTCGGCGTCGCGTTCGCGCTGTTCGCCGACCTGCGCCCACACGTCGACGACGACTTCTTCTTCGCCGCGGACAACCCCGAGTACGAAGAAGACGCCCAGATCAACCGCCTGTTCCCGAGCGACCACCAGGTGCTGCTGCACATGCCGGGCGCCGTCGACGACGCCTACCTCCAGGCCCTGCGCACCCTCGGCGACAGCCTGCAGGCCCTGCCCGGGGTGACCGGCGTCGCGAGCGTGCTGCACAGCGCCGACGGCCTGGAGGACACCCGCGAGAGCCCGGTCTGGAGCCGGCTGCTGCTGCTCCCGGAGGACAAGGGCACGCAGCTGATCGTCACCGTCGAGGGCAAGGGCAGCGGGCCGCTGATCGCCGCCATCGAGCGCCACGTCGAGGCCGCCCGCCAGGCCGGGCTGGAGATCGGGCTGTCGGGGATTCCCTACATCATGGAGCTGATCCGGCGCCATATCGTGTCGGACTTCCTGCGCTTCAGCGGCGGCGCGCTCCTGTTGTTCCTGCTCGTGATCACGCTGATCTTCCGCTCCCTGCCGATCGTGCTCGGCACCCTGTCGGCGGCCCTGGTCGCGATCGCCGGCACGCTGCTCGGGCAGCAGCTGATCGGCATGCGCATCGGCGTGCTGACCGCCAACGTCGCGACGATCGTCTTCGTCCTCACCCTCTCCCACATCGTCTTCCTGACCTCGAACTGGCGCCGGGTCGCGCGCCTCGGCAGCACCGAGCCGGCGCGGGCGGCGCGGCGGCTGACGGTCGGGGCCTCGGTGTGGTGCATGATCACGACGCTGCTCGGCTTCCTCAGCCTGCTGTTCGCCGCCGCCAAGCCCCTGCGCGAGCTCGCGATCAGCGGGGCGATCGGGACGGTGCTCGCGTTCCTCTGCGCCTTCCTGATGTTCCCGCGCTTCCTCGCCTGGGCGAAGGCCCCGGCGACGAAGCTCGACACGGCCGCCGAGGCCCGCGCCTGGCAGAAACGCGGCGCGCTGAATGCCGCGCTGCTGGTCGCCGGCTGCGCGCTGGCGGCGCTCGGCACGGCCTGGCTCGACACCGACCCGAGCCTGCTCGACTACTTCCGCGAGGGCGGCGAGGTCTACGAGGGCCTGCTCGGCGTCGACCGCGACGGCGGCAGCACCAGCCTGAACCTCGTCGTCAATCCGGACCTGCCCATCGACGAGCGCGACGGCCTCGCCGCCCTCACGGCGTTGGTCGAGCAGCTCGAGACCGACCCCGCCGTCGGCACCGGCCTGAGCATCGCGACGATCGTCGCCGAGGCCTGGCGCACCCCGGTCGCCCGCATGATCCCGCCGAGCCTGCTGCTGCGGCAGCTCGAGAGCCCGACCTACGACGAGATCGCGACCGGCTACGTCAGCGGCGACCGCGAGCTCGCGCTGATCTGGCTGCGCATGCACGAGGCGGACCGCGAGACGCCGCGCGGCGAGGTGGTCGCGCGGCTGCGGGCGGTGTGCGAGGAGCAGGGCTTCCCGATCGTGATGCAGGGCGGCATCTACGCCCTGCAGGGGCAGCTCGGCGAGCTGGTGCTGCAGTCGCTGGTGCGCGGGGTGCTGATCCTGCTCGCGCTGTTCGCCCTGATCGCCTTCGTCGTCTGCCGCTCGCTGCGGACGGCGACGGCGATGCTGGTCTGCCTCGGCCTGCTGCCCCTCGGGCTGCTCGGCGTGTTCGGCTGGGGCGGCTTCGCCCTCGACCTGATCTCGCTGCCGGCGGCCAACGTCTGCCTCGGCATCGCGGTCGACGTGATGCTGCACCTCGTCCACGCGGTGCGACGGGCCCG
>JAUIEM010000154.1 GCA_030428695.1 bacterium | reverse complement strand
AGCCTCAGCATGGAGGTCCGCCGATGGTCCGCATCTTCCCGCTCTTCCTCTTCGCCTCCTTTGCCGTCGGCCAGGAGCTCCCGACGGAGTCCTGGATGGGCCACCTGTACGGGGAGCGCCCGGACACCCGCCTCGCCGATCTCGTCATCCCCGGCACCCACGACGCGGCGACCTACGCGATCACCGCCCGCTCCGCGATCGCGCCTGGCGAGCCCCGGGCGTACCACCTGGTGCGGCCGGTGGTCGCGCGCTGGTCGCTGACCCAGCGGCGCACGACCGCCGATCAGCTGCGCGACGGCATCCGCTACCTCGACCTGCGCGTCGCCGCCCAGGACGGGGAGCTGGTCATCGTCCACGGTCTGGTCAGCCTGCCGCTGGCGGAGGTGCTGGCCGAGGTCGCGGCGTTCTGCGCCGCCCAGCCGCGGGAGATCGTGCTGCTCGACTTCCAGAAGATGCCGGGGAAGGAGCATCGCGAGGCCTTCGCGGCGCTCCTGCACGAGCACCTCGGCCCGCGCCTGGTGCCGGACAGCTTCACCCCGACCAGCAGCCTCGGCGCGCTGTGGGACGCCGACCGCAACGCGCTCTGCCTGCTGCGCGACGGCACCCTCGCCGACAGCGACGCCGCCTTCTGGAAGCGCAGCCGCCGCCTCGCCCACACCTGGGCCGACGCGACCGCGCTCGGGAAGCTCCGGCGACGCCTGGATGAAGACCTCGCCGCGCGCGAGGGCGAGCGCTTCCTGTGCAGCTTCCTGACCTTCACCCCCGACCTCGACACCATCCTCGCCTCGGGCGTCGCCTCGGGCGAGGGCCTCGCCGAGCTCAGCGCGCCGCTGTTCGACAAGCCCGGGCAGTGGATCCCGGCCTGGCTCGACGCGGGCCTGCCCGTCAACATCGTCGCCAACGACTTCTACGAGGACACCGACCTGGTCGCGGCCTGCCTCGCGGCGAACCGGCGCCGGATCGCGGAGGCGGAGGGGCGCTGAGGCTTCACAAGCTCTTCTCGTCCGGCGGGCGAGGGTAGACCCCGCACCCTACCCCCGGAAGAGCGCACCGAGGTAGGGAAGGGGTCTACGAGACTGTCTCACGAGTCCAGTCAAGTACGCCTTCTCCCGCTTCGCGGGAGGGGGTAAACCCCTCCCCTACATTCGGATAGGACCATCAGCCCAAGCGAGGCATGGCTCGCATGCCGCACGTCCGAGATCACCGGTGGAGTGCGTCGGAATCCAATGTAGGGGCGGGGTTTACCCCCGCCCGCCGAAGGCGTAGGGACGTGCGTCATTGGGTTCCGTGAGACAGCCTCTCTACCCCCTCCCGTCGTCCTTCGGAACTGACGTTCCCTCGCGGGACCAGAACACGGTGTAGCGGGGGTACGCGATGCCGTTGAAGAGGGCTGCCAGGGAGGCGGATCAGCGCAGCTCCCCTTCGCCGTACAGCCCGACCATGAAGGCGTACTCTTCGGCGAAGGTCGGATCGTCGGGGAAGCGCTCGGCGGCGAGCCGGGCGACCGCCATCGCGTGCTCGGGGGCGTCGTTCAGGGCGGCAGCCCAGGCGATCAGGAAGTAGCTCGGCTTGTAGTCGAGGACCTCCTGCCAGACCTGCATCATGCCGAGGAAGTCCTCGACGCTGAGGAAGCGCGCGGACATGCCCAGCCAGGTGTTGCAGCGGTCGCGCAGGCCGCGGTCGCCGCGGGCGGCGACCTGCTCGAAGGCGGCGCGCAGCCGCGCGTGGTCGCCGAGCCCGAAGGCGATCAGGACCTCGGCGAGCACCCGTTGGCCGTCGACGCTCGGGCTGTCCATGCCGAGCTGGCCGGTCATCTCGACGGCGCTGTCGAGGCGCTCCGAGAGCTGCTCGAGCGTCGCCCGGTCGACGCTGCTCGCTTCCTCATCGAAGAGCTGCGCGAGCTTGCGGAACCAGTACGGCACCGAGGCCCGGATCCAGGGCAGGTCGGCGGGCATCTGGATCAGCCCGCCGAGGCGTGCCGCGTGGGCGGCGTCCTCGTCCTGCGGCCAGTCCGACTGCTCGACCATCGCCTGCACCGCCTCCTCGCCGAGGAAGGCCTCATAGAAGGATGCGGCCCAGGCGTAGCGCCCGAGCATGTCGCTCGCGCTGAAGATGTCGAAGGCGAGGATGCGCTCGTGGTAGACCTGGGTCGCCTCGGCGATCGAACGCAGCCGCACATCGCTGCGCAGCCGCTCGGGACCGAGGGCGTGGATCAGGTCGAGGCCCTCGCTCGCGGCGCTGCGCAGGATGTCCCGCAGCGCGAGCTCGTAGGCCCAGCGGTCGGGGTCGAAGCCCGGGCTCTCGAGGTAGGCGACGACCGCGCCTTGCAGGCTGCGCACGGTCGGCATCACGACCTCGTACAGCGCCAGGAGCGCCAGCTCGTGGGCGTCGGCCTGGTCGAGGATCGAGACCAGGTCGAGGCCGACGCGCGCGCGCTCGAGGCTGTTCATCCGCCGCTCGAGCGCGGGCAGCTGGCGGGCGAGCACGTCCTGGACCAGCGACTGCGCGCGCCCGTCCCGGCCCGCCTCGAAGTTGTAGCGGATCAGCTCGAGGGTCATCTTCAGCACACTGCGCGGATCGCTGGTGCGCTCGATCACCTTCTCCTGGAAGTCGACCGCGAGCCCGAACTGCCCGGTGCGCGCGCCGAGGGCGGCGAGCTCGCGGTAGTTGGCGGTGTCGTGGTTGCCCGCGGCGATCAGCTCCTGCATCTTCGAGGTCGCCTGCAGGTAGGTCTGGAAGTGCCAGTCACGGGACACGTCGATCATCGTCTGGGCGTAGTCGGGGTCGGAGAAGATGCGGAAGCCGAGCAGCCAACTCGAGCGCGTGTTCTCGCCGCTGAAGCGCAGGGTGATGCCGATCTCGTTCGGGTCGAAGGCGACGCTCTCGTCGAAGCTGCGGTAGGTCGCCTCGAGGGCCTCGGGCAGGGTCGGCGCGACGAACTCGAGGGTCGGACCGGTCTGCATCACGTAGCAGTGCCACTGGCCGTCGCGCTCTTCGGCCCAGCAGGCCGCGACGTGCATCGGCAGCGAGATCACGTGCACCAGGCAGCCCTGGCGCTCGGCGATCACCGCGTACAGCTCGGAGAGGTCGTCGCAGTCTCCCCGGCAGATCCCGCCGTTGGCGGTCGCGAGGGTCTCGAAGGCGTTCTGGTGGATGTCGCCGCGCAGGTCGGGGTTGCCGATCAGCGTCGGCAGGCTGGTGTCGGGGCTGTCGTACATGTAGTCGAACAGGTACTGCCCGATCAGGTCGAGGGCGGCCGCCCCGATCAACACCTCGGCGGCGTTGTCGAGGAAGCGCCGCGCCTCCCCGTCGGACGCGTCCCGCGGCGCGAGCAGCACGCCGCCCGCGCTGAGGACGCAGCGGACGTCGCCGTACAGGTCGGCGACGACGATGTGCGGCGGCAGGTAGCCCTCGACGATGTCCGGATCGAGGCGACGCGAGCGCGCGGGGATGTGCTCACGCCAGGTCTCTTCGTCGGCGACCAGCCCGGAGCCCGGGCTCCAGCGCGCGAGCAGCGTCCCCTCGTGCCACAGCGCCGCGCCGGCGGGCACCGCTCCGAGGCCGCCCGCGCCGAGCTCGACGACCACCCGCGCCGTCGCCAGGGCCTCCCGCGCCACCCCGTGGTACATTGGCAGCGCGGCGGAGCCCTCGTAGGCGGTGCGGTCGGGCGTCTTGTACATCCACCCGCCGCGCCCGAAGCCGTCCTCGAGGCGCACCAGGCTGCGGCCGGGACCCTGGTAGCTCGCGGCGGGACGCAGCGCGCACAGCGCGCGCACCGCCTCGGTCAGGGCGTGGCTCTCGGGCAGCGCGGCGAGCTGGTCGATGCTCAGCAGCCAGCCGCAGCGGATCAGCCGCCGCGCGACGCTCGGCTCGATCTCATCGTGGCCGCGCCCGCCGTCCTCCTGGGGCAGGAGCGCGACCAGCGCGCGCACCGACTGCTGGCCGAGCACGCTGAGGGAGCTTCCATCCAACGCCGCGTCGAAGGCCGCGAGCGCGCGCTCGACCGCGGCGCGTTCGCCGACTGGCCGGGACTCCCGCTCGATCAGCTGCAGCACGCCCTCTTCGAGCACCAGCTTGCCCCCCCGCAGCAGGCGCGGGCCGAGCAGCGGCTGGAAGTCGAAGCGCCAGCCCGGACCTTCCTCCAGACCCGCCTGGTCGGCGACCGTCAACAGGGCCTCCAGCACCTCGAGCCCGTCGGCCCGCGCCGCGATCGGCGCGGCGAGCACCGGGCCGAGCCGGGTCTCGACCAGCGCCGCGCCCTGCTCGGCGCCGACGACGGCGAAGGCCCGCGCGCCGCGGCTCCACCACAGGCGGCCGTCCCGCTCGACGAGATCGGGGAAGTCGCGGAGCACGGCCCGAAGCTGTCCGGGCGGGACGGACTGTTCGGATTGTGCGTACACCTGTGGGTGCAGAATGAACACAATGAGGCAGAGGGTTGTTGCAGATCTGGACACGTCGAACCTCGTCGCTGGGGATGGAGCGGGTCTTCCACACTTCAGCGTGGCGCTGGAGTGGATTCCGTTGCAAACAGCATACCAGGGAGGCCGGGCGTGTGCGGAATCTCTCGCGGGCGGACCGGGCGCTCGCGCGCGTCCGCTCCCCGCCCGGAGCATCGAACGGGGCTCAGTCTTCCTCTTCGACCGGCGGCTCGAACAGGCGGTCGTAGGCCTTGAGCAGGCTCTCGCGCTCCTTCCAGGCCGCGAGCAGCTGCTGGCGGGAGGCGCGGGTCTCCTTCGCGCGCTCGATCATGCGGTCGAACTTGACGACCTCGAGATGGTCGGCGACCTCGAGCAGCTTGGCCTTGCCGACCGTGACCCCGCGGCTGATGCCGTAGATGGTCAGGGCGGCCCGCAGCCGCAGCTCCTCGCGCAGCAGCGCCTCCATGACCGCCATCAGCCGGCGGCCGATGACCTTGGGGGCGAAGCGCTCGAAGAAGCGGTCGATCTTGCGCTGCGAGGCGGCGTCGCGCACGACGTCGTAGTTGAGCTCCATGTTCCCGGGCAGGGTGCCGAGCACGAAGCGCGCGGTCTTCTTGCTCAGCCCGACCAGCAGCCGCATGAAGCGCCGGGCGTTGCCCGCCAGGCCGCTCTCGGAGCAGAGCTTGATCAGGCGCGAGACGTCGTCGACGAAAAGCCCGTAGTCGTTGAGCTCGTAGTACTGGAACAGGAAGTTGCAGAAGGTCTTGTGCAGGAGCACCCGACGGGTGTCGCTCTTGTCCTCGATGAAGGCGTCGATCTTCGCGTGCAGGTCCGCGTCCTCGGGCAGCTTCTCGCGGGCGTCGGGCTTGAGCAGCGAGACGAGCTTGTCGCCGAAGTGCTCGTCGATCTCGCCGCACAGCTCGGCGTCGAAGGCCGGCTCGCTGGTCATCGTCAGCAGGAAGTCGAACAGGCCGAGGGAGCCGAGCTCGTCCTTGAGCGCCTTGATGTCCTCGGCGTTCTCGGGCGGGTTCTCGGCATCGGGGTCGAGCAGCTTGCTCAGCTCGTTCTCGGCGTGGTACAGGCAGTGTTCGTCTCGGATCACGGTCCATCCTCAGAGGCCGGCGGCGCCGGCGGGAGTTGGGAATCGGATAGCGGCACCCGGTCGCCGAGGGCGTCGCTCGCCCGCAGCGAGCCCGAGGTCTGGGCGGGCTCGATCTTCGCGAGCAGGTAGCGGGCCGCGTCGCTGGCCGGGTCGATCGCGACGATGCGCTTGGCGAGGTCGCGGGCGTGGCCGAGCTGGCCGCCCCGGAACAGCACCTCGGCCTGCAGCACCAGCTCGCGGACCGCCTCGCGCAGCCGCCCCTCGACCTCGAGGTGGGCGGTGCGCAGCTTGAGGTTGCTGCGTTCGTAGCGGGCGATCTTCTCGGACATCCGCGCCTCGGTCTGGCGCAGCGCATCCTGCAGGGCCGCGAGCTGCTGGCTGAGCTTCTTCACCTCGCCGCCGCGCTCGTGGTCGAGGGCGATGGCGACCAGCCGCAGCTCGTCGGGGACCTCTTCGGGACGCAGGGCCAGCTCGTGCTCGAGCTCGGCGATGCGCGCCCGGGCCTCTTCGAGCTCGCGGTCGCTGCGCGGGCTCTTCGGCTGCTTCTTCGGAACCGAGCCGAGCGCGGACAGCTTGCGGGTCTCCTCGACCTTCTCGATCAGCTCGCTCTGCCGGCGCAACAGGGGCGGCCGGCCCTCGGAGCGGGAACCGATCGTGCGCAGCTTGTCGACGACCTGGTTCAGCTCGGCCTCGAGCCGCGCGAGCTCGGACAGCTCACCGGGCTCGGGAGCCTTCGCCGCCGGCTGCGGCAGCTCCTCGCCGAGCACCCCCGCCAGGGCGGACTCGGCCCGGGCGGTCTTGGCCCGGGCCTCGCGCAGGAGCCGGGTCGCGAGCTTGCGGAAGGCGGCGACGGTGCGCTGCACGGCCTCGTCGTCCTCGTGCTCGCGGCGCGCGATGTCGAGCTGGATCAGGTCGTGCCGCACGGCCGCCAGGCGCTCCTGCGCGCCGCTGACCAGCGCCTCGAAGCGCAGCATCGCGCGCAGGGTGTCGGGGTCGCCGAGGCCCGCGTCGTCGAGCTCGAGGGCGAGGGCGACCTCGGGCATCTCGAACAGGAAGAAGGTCAGCCCCAGGGTCAGGGCGTCGCCGCCGTGCAGCTCGGCGTGGTCGATCTTGACGCCGTTGAGCAGGGTGCCGTTCTTGCTGCCGAGGTCGCGGGCCATGAAGGTCCAGCCGTCCTTGCTCTCCAGCCGGCAGTGCGCGCGCGAGACCTCGGGGTCGCGCACCTCGAGGTCGGTGCGCTCGTCGCGCCCGAGCACCATGCTGAACGGCTCGCCGCCCTCGGGCAGGGAGAACATCTCGCCGGACTGCCCGCCCTCGAAGCAGCGCAGGCTGGCCTGCGGGCGCGTGCCCGGATGGCGTTCCTGCAGGCGGGCTCGCAGGGGCTGCAGGAAGCTCTGCAGGGCCTTGAGGCGCAGCTTGTGCAGGCGGCCGTCGCCGATGCGCAGGGCGCGCCGCTCGTCGGCGAGGTCGTCCGCGGCCTGCTCGAGGTCGCGGACGCGCAGGAAGCGGGTGCGGCGCGTGCCCGCGCGGCGTCTCTTGCGGGCGGGCTGTGGTGCGCCTTCCCCGGCTTCCGGCGGGGAGGTCGTGTCCTTCTCGCCCATGTTCCACCGTATGGCTGTGCAGCCAGCGATCGTACTGCAGGCGCCGCGGCGGGTCAAAGACCTGTCGACGAAAGTCAGCCGCGCAGAGGCCGGAGCTCAGCCCTCGGCGGACTGCTCGGCGAAGCGCTCGCGCAGCTCTAGCGCCCGGCCGTAGAGGTCCGCGCAGGTGCGCCAGCGGCGCAGCTCGGGATCATCCCCCGCCTCCGGCTCGGCCAGGGCGAGCGGAGGCCGATGCTCGGCGAGCCAGGGCGCGGCGAGGGCCTCGATCTCTGCCAGGCGCCGCGCCGCTTCGCGGTACTGCCAGGCGCGGTCGGCGGCGAGCTCCCAGGCCACCGCGTCGGCGACGTCGCCGAGCAGGCGCGCGAAGCAGGGCAGCAGCTCGCGCTCGAGGCGCGCCCCGAGCAGCCGGCTCCAGCCCCGCAGGCGGCGCCGGGGCAGGGGCTCGCTGCCGCGGTAGCGGGCCCAGGCGCGCTTGTGGCGCAGCTTCGCGAGCGGCGCGAGCGGCGTCGGCCGGGTCGCGCGCAGGTCGTCGAGCAGCGGCGTGAGGGCGCCGACCGGCGCGAGGGGGGCGAGGACGCCTTCCTCCACCTGCTGCCAGGCCGGATCCTCACCGTCCTCGAGGGCGGCGAGCAGGCGCTCCTCACAGCGCGCCTCGAGCCGGTCGAGGGCGGCGGTGAATACGCGGTCGCGGCGGGCGTCGGCGTCGTCTCCGCTCGAGCGCGCGCGACTGTCCGTCTCGTCGAGGGCCGCGGCGATCGCCCCGGCGAGCTCCTCGCGGCAGCTCCAGAGGGCCTCGAACAGTCGCCCGTCCGGCCGCTCCGCCGCTTCCTCCAGCGCTTCGCGCGCTGCCTGGAAGCGGGCCCGCAGCTCGCCGACCAGGGCGTGCTGCGAGCGCTCGGCCCGCGCCGCCAGGGCCTGGCGCGCCTCCTCGCCCGGGCCCTGCAGACCGCCCTCGAGGCGCTCGAGCAGGGCCCCGAGGTTGGCGCGGATCTCGGCCAGGCGCGCCCGCGCCGCTTCCTCCGCCAGGAAGCCCCCGATCGCC
This sequence comes from bacterium, assembly GCA_030428695.1. Next base: position 12,758 of record JAUIEM010000154.1, on the reverse strand, counting down.
TCGCGCAGCCGGCCGATGCCGCCGTCACGCTCGACCGCCTCGATCCAGCCGTCGCGGTTTCCCCCGAGCGCCGGACGCGGCTTGGCGCGGTACTCGCGCAGATCCTGGCAGAGCCGCTCCAGCCACTCTTTGCCCGGTCCTTCGACGGCCGCGAGCAGCGTGTCGCAGTGTCGCTCGAGGGCCGGATCGGCCGCGACAAAGGCCTCCGCCACCGGGCCAGGCAGGGACGCGTCGGCCAGCCTGAGCTCCTCGCCGGACTGGGCCAGGCAGGCCCGGCGCAGGGCCGTCGCCGAGGCCAGGCTGCTCAGGTGGCCGCCGACCAGGGCGTCGGTGAGGAACACGGCGGGCGCGGCGATGCGGGCGCGGTTCTTGATCACCCGCAGGCTCGCGTCGAGGTCGGTGCCGAGGCCGGGCCGCTGGTTGCCGTCGAGCTTGCCGTATTGGTTGAACACGAAGAAGGTCTTCTTGTCGAGGTCGACCTCGCGCACCTTCTCGAGGATCGACACGACCTCCGCGTCGGTCTCGGACAGCGGCTTGAGACAAGAGCTGAGCACGACCGCCCCGTCCGCCTCGCCGAGGAACAGCCGGGCGACGAACTCGTCCCGGGGAAAGGGCGCGTCGGCCCCCGGCAGGTCGATGATGCTCGCGCCGTGGCGCAAGAGCTCGCTCTCGACCGGCAACACCACCTTCCAGATCAGCAGGAAGGACAGGCGCCGGCGGTACTCCTCGAGCGCCTCCCCGAGGTCGAAGCCGGGATCGCGCTTGCGCTCCGCCTCGGCGAACTGCGCCTGGGCCGCGCGCAGCTTCTCGGCGAGGGGACCCGCCGCGGGGGCGCGCGCCTCGCCGAGGCGGAGCTCCGGCCCGAGCTGCGGGCTCTTCGGGTGCTGGGTGCCGTCGAGGTGGTAGGTCAGGTACTTCAGCCGCAGCGCCTCGCGCAGGTCGTCGGCGTCGCGCGGGGCGTCCTGCACCCAGGGGTAGTCGCGCTTGGCCGCGTAGTCGGCGATCGCCTCGCGCGGCACCCGGCGCACCTTCGCGCTGCGCCGCACCAGCTCGCGCTCGTGCAGGAAGGCGCACAGGAGGTCGGCGAGGTTGTAGAGCACCTGCCGCTCGCGGGTCTCGAGCCCGTAGTCGGCGATGTGCCCGGCGGCGAAGGCGAAGACCGGCTCGCAGCGTTCGCCCAGGGGCTCGCCTTCCGGGCCCCGCAGGGCCGCACACAGCCGCCGCAGGCGCTCCTGCACGTCGGCGACGAGGTGCGGCTGGTGCTTGAAGATGCGCGCGCACTCGCCGCCGTAGCTCTCGAGGCAGCGGGCGAGCTTCTCGCGGTCGAAGTAGCAGATCTCGGCGACCGCTTCCTCATCGGCCTCGCGCGCGAACACCAGCTCGGTCGCGTTGCCGGTCGTCGCCCGGGACGCGCTCGGCAACAGGCCCGGACGCTCGAGCAGCGCGCAGATGGTGTGGGACTTCCCGCCGCTGAAGCCGCCCGCGAAGGGCAGGCGGAAGCGCGGCGCGGCGAGGTCGTCGCCGAGCGTGCGCAGGCGGTGCTCGACCTCCCGGCAGAGCTCGCTCGTGCCCGCAGGGAACAGCTCGACGGCCGCGCGCAGATCCTCGGCCAGCGCGCGCAGGTCGCGGTGCAGGCTCTTGTAGGGCGCGGCGTGTCGTCGGAACCAGTCGCTCACGGGGACCTCTCTGCACTCAAAAGCGTGGCCCGAAACCTCGCTCGCGAGGCTTGCGGGGGTGGGTGCCTGCGTCCTCCTCCTCCGAGGTCGACAAGGGCCGTCGCGAGCCGATCTCGCCGAGGCACGAGGCGAGACGGCGAGCCGCAGGTCTGGCCTGCGAGGAGCGAGCAGGACAGCCAAGGTGTCGATCCTCGGCATCCGCCCACCCGCGCGGCGCCTCGCCACGCGGCTTTCGGGCCGAGCTTCTTGCGAGCGTAGCGGGCGCTCGGGCCCGAAGCAAGCCGGGGACTACTCGCTCGCGGCGTCGAGGCGCTCGACGACCAGCCCGGTGATGTCGACGTCCGGAGAGAAGACCAGCACCTGGTCGGAGCGCAGGATCGCGTCGAGGCCGCGCTCGGCGAGGATCGCCTCGAGGATCGGCCCGAGCTGCTCTTCGATCGCCAGCAGCCCAGCGGTGTAGGCCTGGTTCATCGCCCGCTGCTGGTCGTCGTAGAAGCGCTTGAGCTCGGTGGTCTTCTGCTCCAGCTGCATCTGCAGCTCGATGATCGTCGCGTCGTCGAGGGCGCCGGCCCCGTCGGCGAGCTGCTGGCGCAGGGCGTCGAGCTCCTGCTGACGGGCGGCGATATCGGCCTGGACCTGGGCCTGCAGCTCCTGGAGCGAGGTCTGCAGCTGCTTGCCGGCCTGGCTCTCGGCCATCGCCTGGTCGAGGTCGACGACGCCGACCTTCGCCTGGCCGAAGGCGGGCAGGGCGATGCAGATGAGGGCGAACAGGGCGATGCGGTGGGGCATGATCTTCCTCCTGGGTCAAGTCCCCGCACGGTAGCACATCCGGGCCTGGAATGCGCCTGCTAGCTGTCCTCCTGTCGCCGCTCCAGCGTGACACCCGGCTCCGGGGCGGGCAGCTTGAGGTCCGGCTTGCGGAAGCGCGCGGTGCCGCTGTCGTGGGGGCTGCCGGTCAGGAAGGTGCGGATGCGGGCGGCCTGGCGCAGGGCGTCGCGGCGGCCGAGCTCGAGGAGGCGGTCGACGTAGGCGCGCTCGAACAGGAGGTAGCTGAGGAAGTCGGGGGCGGGGCTGCGCCGCGAGCCGAGGCCGCGGGTGATCAGGCGCAGGGTGCGGGGGAGCAGGTGCTCGAGGTCGCGGGCGAGCTCGCCGAGGTCGCGGGAGGGGCGCAGCACGAGCAGCTGCACGGTGCGCAGCCGGTCGGGCGTCGCGACCCGGGTCGGCAGCGCCGCGAGGGTGCGGTTGATGCGGTGGAGGCGCTCGGCGTCGTTCTCGAGGGCGTCGAGGAACATGCTGTGCATCAACAGCCCGAGCACCCGCGCCGGCGGCGGATGCACCGGATCGGCCGTCACCGGCGCCTGGTCGCCCTTCGCGTAGCGCACCGAGATCGCGAGGATGCGCTCGGCCCCGAGGTGCACCGCCGGGGCGAGGGGCGAGGTCTGGCGCAGGCTGCCGTCGCCGTAGTAGCCGTCCCCGACGCGGATCGCGGGGAACAGGAGCGGCAGCGCCGAGCTCGCCATCACGTGCTCGACGCCGAGCCGGGTCGGCAGCGCGTGGCGGCGGGCGCGCTTCCAGGGCCGCACCTCCTCGCTGCCCTCGACGAAGGTCACCGTGTGCCCGGTGCGGTAGCAGGTCGCGGACAGGGCCAGGGCGCGCAGGCGGCCGGCGTCGAGGTTCCGCCGCAGGCCCTCGAAGGCCAGGCTGCCGCCGAGGAAGCGGGCGAGCGGGCGGGTGTCGAGGAGGCCCTCCAGGGAGACGCTGCAGCGGCCGGTCAGGAGCATCCACAGCCAGCGCATCAGCGACCACGACAACGAGCCGAAGGTCGTCGAGAAGACCTCGTCGATCGACAGCCGCTGCCAGGAGCGGGCGAGGGCCTCGGCCGCCTCGCGCAGGGAGCCCTCGTGGGCGGCGATGCTGGCCGCGTTGATGCCGCCGGCCGAGACGCCGGTCACGACATCGAAGTGGAAGGCGTGGGGGAGGAGCTCGCCGATGCCGCGCAGCACGCCGGCCTGATAGGCGCCGCGCGCGCCGCCTCCACAGAGCACGAGCGCGCGTGTCACCACGCCCGGTCCTGCGGGTGGACGCCGGAGCTCTCTCCGTCGGGCAGACGCACCGGGCTACAGGCTGACGGGGATCGCCTCGAGCTGCGGCTGGCTTTCCTGGCCGGAGCTGACGATCTCGCCGCCGCGCTCGAAGTGGCCGAGGGCGCGGAGCTTCGTGTAGCGGTCGGCGAGGAGCTGGTCCTTCGGCACCTCGACCAGCGCGGAGAGCTGCGCGCTCAGCCGCTCCCGGAGCGTGCGGGCCATCACGTCGGGGTCGCGGTGGGCGCCGCCGAGCGGCTCGGGCACGGTCTCGTCGACGATCCCGAAGCGGCGCAGGTCCTTCGCGGTCAGCTTGAGGATGCGGGCCGCGTCGGCGACGTGCTTCGCGTCCTTCCACAGGATCGCCGCGCAGCCTTCGGGGCTGATCACCGAGTAGTAGGCGTGCTCGAGCATCAGCAGCCGGTCGCAGACGCCGATGCCGAGCGCTCCGCCGCTGCCGCCCTCGCCGAGGACGACCGAGACGATCGGTGTCTTGAGGCGCGACATCGCGAAGATGTTCTTCGCGATCGCGAGCGCCTGGCCGCGCTCTTCGGCCTCGACGCCGGGGAAGGCTCCGGGCGTGTTGATGCAGGTGACGATCGGCAGGCCGAAGCGGGCGGCCAGCTCCATCTTCTGCAGCGCCTTGCGGTAGCCCTCGGGGTTGGGGGAGCCGAAGTTGCACTCGAGGCGCTCGCGGGTCGCCTTGCCCTTGCGGTGCCCGACCAGCATGATGCGCCGGCCGTCGAGGCGGGCGAAGGCGGTCAGGATCGCCTGATCGTCGCCGAAGGAGCGATCGCCGTGCAGCTCGACCACGTCGGTGAACACCGAGTGCACGTAGTCTTCGAGCAGAGGCCGGTCCTGGTGCCGGGCGAGCTGGACGCGCTGCCACGGCGTCAGGTTTTCGAACAGCTCACGCGTCAGATCCTCGCAGCGGCTGCGCATCTTGTCGATCTGGCCCGACAGGTCGAGCTCGGTGTTCTGCGCGAAGGTTTCCAGGTCCTCGATCTTCTGCTTCAGCTCCAGGATGGGGCGTTCAAAATCCAACCCCGTGTAGAGCCTTCCGGTAGACTTTTGTCCGTTCATTGTTCCGATCCCACTAGTGTCTCGGTTGATCCGCGAAGCGCCTGAGCGCTTCGAGCGGGGACTTCTTCATTCGAAGGGCGCCAGCAACTCGGCGACCTGCTGGCTTGCAATTTCCTCCAACCAGGCGGGGTCCACGGTCCCCTTGATCACGACGGATACGACGACGACATCCCACTTTCCACACCAGATGACAGCGTGGCCCGTCGGCGGCAGGGACTCCGCCCGGAACGAGTAGAGCTGGTTGCGATGGAGTGTCGCGCGGACGATGTCCCCTTCGACGGCGCAGTGCAAATCCTGTGCCCTGTCGAGGACGAGGTGGTCGGCGATGACGGCGGACAGCGCTTCGTAGCTGTCGTCCGCCCACTTCGCGAGCAGGGTATGGTTCGGGCCGCGCACGTGCGCCCCGGGCTCCGTGCCGTTTTCGCCTATGTCAACGCCGTCGCGGTTCCAGAAGGAGAACAGCGGCTCGAGCTCGGGCCCGTCGCCCTGCAACAACGAGAAGACCAGGCCCCCACCATCCTTCGTGCGCTCGCGCACGACGCAGCGGGCGAGGATCTCGACGTCCTCGCGGAACCGCAGCTTGTGGGACAGCGAGCCCTTGAGCTCGACGCCGGCAGCGCCCGGCTTGCTGTCCTCGCCGTTGAGCACCCAGTCGTCGAGCTGCTCGTCGGACTGGAAGTCGTAGGCGAGCTCGAGAACATCGCGGCGCTCGTTGAGCTCGGTCGCGTGCAGCTGGCCTGCGACCCCACCCGCGACGATCTCGGCGACCAGCACCCGGCGGAGGTCGGCGAGGACCCCCGCGCGCTGCTCGGCGAAGTAGCGGGTCTGCGCGTAGCGTTCGGGATAGACCCGGGCGAGCGCGGCCGCGGCCTCGAGCTGCTCGTCGAGGGGCAGCGCCCGCAGCCGCTCGTGCTCCGCGGCGGCCTCGAGCTCGAGGCTCTCGACCAGCAGCCGGTCGAGCAGCGCGTCGCGGCCGGGCTCGAGCTCGGGGGCCGAGGGCTCGAGGGCGCGGACGAGGCCGGCGTAGCCACAGGCGGCGTAGAGGCCGGCGCGGCCGAACCAGTCGCTGGCCCGCAGGGCCTCGCCGAACAGCTCGTCCCGCGTCTCCTGGCTCAGCTCTCCGAGGGCCACCCGCATCACTTCCCGTCGGTTGATCTTCTGCAACTCGAGCTGGAAGTCCGACGAATACTGGATCAGACGACCGCTCTCCTTGCTGCCATCGGTCAGAACCAGCGTCATCTTTTGCGACTTCTGGGCGTCGAGTCCCGCGCGCAACACCTTCGCCTGGCTGGCAATCTCCGCGCAGGCCGCGGTCCAGAAGGCGGCGCGAGCATCGAGCCCGGCGTCACCACAGGGCTGCCAGCGCTCCGCCCGGCCGACCGCGGCCTCGAACTCGCAGGTGCTCAGCGCGGCGAAGACCTCGGCCTCGAGGGTCGTCAGGGCGGCGCGCGCGGCCTCGAGGGCGGCGGCCTGGGCGAGCCTGCCTTCCAGGCTCGCGATGTCCTTCGCCAGCTCGCGCTGCACCGCCGGCGTCGACTTCTCGCGCAGGGTTTCGAGCGCCTCGAGCGCGCCCGCGGCGTCGTCGGCGAGCTCGGTCAGCAGGGTCTGGCGCTTGCGCAGGTTGAAGGCCTCGACCTCCTCCCGGCCTGCGGTGATGCGGGCGCCGAGCTCGTCCGGAAGCTGCGCGGCGGCGTCGCCGTAGACCGCGTCCGCGGCCGCGAACTCGCCGTCGATCAGGAGCTGCGCGGCGCGTTCCTCGAACTCGGCGAGCTCTTCTTCCTGCGCCTGCACCAGGGCCTTGTCGATCGCCTCGGCTTCCAAAAGCGCGAGCCGAGCCCCCTCCGTGGACGGGAACTCGGCTGCGACGGCGGCGAAACGGGCGCGGGCCTGCTCGAGCTGGACGGGGTGCTGCTTCCACCAGGCACGCGCCGCCTCGAGGGCGTCGAGGTCGGGTTGGGAAATGGCGACGGGCGGCGGCTCGGGGAGCTCGGCGGCGACCTCACCGCTGTCGGCGGGCGGCGTCGGCCCTGGCAGCGCCGCGCCGCTGGCCGGATGCTCGTCGGAGGCTGCGGGCGGCGGCTCTGCGGCGGGATCGCCAGAGGTCGCCCACCAGGCGAGCAGACAGGCGAACAGCACGACGCCGGCGCCGAGCAGGACCGGGATCCACAGGCCGCGGCGCGCGACGGTGGCCCGCCGGGCGGGCCGGGTGCCGAGGGGCTTGCCCTGCTTGAGCCGGGTCAGATCCTCGAGCAGCTCGTCGGGCGTCTGGTAGCGGTCTTTCGGCGCCTTGGCCATCAGCTTCTTGATGATCGTGGCGAGGGCTGCCGGCGAGCCGGGCAGGCTCTTCTGCAGGTCGGGCGGGGCCGCCCGGACGTGCTTGATCATGATCTCGCGGTCGTCCTTGCCCGCGTAGGGCTTGCGACCGGAGATCAGGTGGAAGAGGGTCGCGCCGAGGGAGTACAGGTCGGAGCGGATGTCGATGTCCTGCTTGCCGAGCGCCGCCTCGGGGGAGATGTAGTACGGCGTCCCCTCGGCCATCTCCGAGCGCTTGTCGCTGGCGGGGCCGGCGGCGGCGAGGGCGAGGCCGTAGTCGCACAGCTTCGAGACGCCGGTCTTCGAGAGCATGATGTTGTCGGGCTTGATGTCGCGGTGCACGACGTTCTGGGCCCAGGCGTGGCCGAGCGCGCGGGCGAGCTGGATCGCGACATCGATGCCCTGCGACACGCTGAGGCGCTTGCCCTGGCGCAGGGTGCGTCCGAGGGAGACGCCGTCGACGAACTCCATCGCGAAGTAGTGGACGCCGTTGGCCTCGCCGACGTCGATCGCGCCGATGATGTTCTCGTGGTTGAGCTTGGCGACGTTCTTCGCTTCCTGCAGGAAGCGGGCGGTAAAGCGCGCGTCTTCCTGCAGCCGCTTGGACAGGATCTTCAGGGCGACCACCCGGTCCATGCTGAGCTGGCGGGCCTTGTAGACCACGCCCATCCCGCCACGGCCGACCTCGGACAGCAGCTCGTAGCCGGGGACGAGGCTGCCCTTGACGATCTTGTGGATGTTCTTGACCTGGTGCGGGCTGAGGATGCCCATCGCGAGCATGATGTCGCCGAGCTTCTTCTTCTGCGGGCCGCCGGCCTCCGCCTGCGCAGCCATCGCAGCCTGCACCTGTTCGCTGGTCGCGAAGGAGCCTTTGACGGCGATGTCCCCGAAGAGCGTATCGCCGATGCGTGCCGCACGAGGCATCGATCCACCCCAACTCCGGAGAAAGGCCCCACAGGCGCTTTCTCACGCACCGTCCACTCGAAGCTACGGTCTGTAGCCCCTCCAGAATACCCGTTTCCCGGTCATCTGTCCACGCTGCCCGGGGACAGCCCCCCGCGCGCCTCGGCAGACACGCCCGCCCGGGAGTTGGCCGACGCGGCGGGGAGGGTGAAGGAAAATGTAAATGACATCCTGGGCGGCGCCTCCCTTCGTCCGTCTCCGACGAGAAATCTCCGCCCGTCGTGTTCCCTGTCGCGCCCGTTGCGTCTTGGCCCCGGAAGGGGAGATTCCGATGCAGCTCTATCTCGCGTTCGCACCCGCGCCCGCCACCGCAGCCGTCGCCCTCGCGGGCCTCGGCCTGATCATCCTGTTCCTCGGCACCTGGCGACGTCTCGAGGCCCGGCGCCTGGCGCGGGCGCCGCTCGTGCGCACCGGCGAGGCGGCCTCCAGGGGGGCGGCCGTCGCGGCCGCGGACGGGACCATCGCGGTGCAGGGGCGGGTGCGCTGCAGCCGTGAGCTCCTGTCGCCGGTCACCCACACCCCGTGCCTGTACTACGAGCTGCGCGTGATCGGCAGCTGGCAGGACGGCGACCGGCGCCGCCGGCACACCCTCGTCGAGGAGCGCAAGGCGGCGCGCATCTTCCTCGACGACGGCAGCGGCTCGGTGCGGGTCGTCGCCGACGGAGGCGGGCGCTTCGAGGGCCTGCGGCTGAGCTTCGCGGAGACCCGGGAGCTGCACGCGACGGAGCTTCCCCTCGACACACCCCTGTCCTTCGGTGGCTACGTCTTCCACAACCCCGCGGGCAGCCTCGCGGACAGCTTCCTCTGCGAGGAGCGGGTGCTGACCCGTGTCGACAGCCTGTTCGCCTGCGGCGCGATCGACGGGCGCCGGCAGATCGGGGGCGCGCCGCGCGCGACGCTGATCCTCTCCCGGCGCGACCGCGACGCCCTGCTCGGCGCGACCCTGCGCAAGGCCCACAGGATGCTGATCGGCGGCGGGGTCGCGACCGCGGCCGCGGCGCTGCTCGGCTTGGTCGGGGTGGGCGTGTAGAAGCCCGGCGGGCCTTGCGCTATCATCGGCTACCCCTCGAGCGGGAGGTCACCGTGGTCCACCCCCTGCGTGCCGCGCGCAGCGACACCTTCGTGCCCAATGACGGGCCGGGCTTCTGTCTGGTGCCCGGCGAGCTGTACGACCGCCTCCCGCGCGAGGACGCCGAGGGCTGGGAAGAGCTCGCGATGCGCGGCCTGGTGCTGCCGGTCGCCCTCGACGCCGAGGAGAGCTTCGTCGCCGGCCTGCGTCTCGGACCGCCGAGCACGCAGGAACGCGAGGAGCAGATCGGCGCGCTGCGCTGGTGGCTCGAGCTGGCGACCGGGCTGCTCGCGATCACCCCCGGAAGCCTGTACTGGGAGGGCTGCGACGGCTCCGAGCTGCCGCTGTTCAGGGTGCCGCCCGGACGCTACGCGGTCACGGTGCTGCGCTTCGCGTCGGGCGTCAACGGCCGGCGCTGGCTGCCCGCGCTGCACGAGACCCTGCAACGTCCGGCCGAGTACTTCGCCGCGACCCGCCCGGACGCGGAGCTCCCGCCCTGGCTCGCGCTGCTCGAGGCGCTCGAGATCGAAGCGGACGGCTCCGAGGTGTGGGACCTGGAGGAAGAGGAGTTCGATGCCCTCCAGGAGGAAGTGATCGCGCACAGCTACCTCGACTTCCTGGTCTGTCTCGAGCCGCTCGCCGAGCCGCCGCCCTTCCCCGGCTTCGGGCCGCACCCCTGGCTGGCCGAGCCCGCCCCGCAGCTGCCGGCGCGCTGCCCGCTCGGCATCCCCGCCGTCGACCTGCTCGAGCCGGAAGAGGAGCCGTCCCTGCTCGAGGAGGCCTTCCACGAGGTCAGCTCGATGATCGGGGATGCCCTCGGCCAGCTGCCTCAGCCGGAGGTCCTGTTCGAGGGCGCGAGCGGGCGCTTCTCGGTGTGGGACCAGGCGGCCTGGATGACGCCGGCCTTCGTCGCCGAGGGGGAGCTGCACGCACGCGGTTTCCGTCCCCTCGGCACCATCGGCTGCGACGCCCGGCCCGGGGTCCTGTACCGGCTGCTCGCCGCCGGACCGAGCCTCGCGGCCCTCGCCCGCACCGTCGGGGAGGAGCGGGTCGCGCTCTACTTCAGGCGGCCAGACGGTCGGCTGCACGAGACCTCCGGGCCCCTCGGCGAGGAGCTGTTCGCGGCCCACGCCGAGGCCCTCGCGTCGGGGTCCGGCGGTCCGGCCCCGGACGATCTGGCCGAGGCCGCGCGTTGGCTCGACGACGGGTGGCGCGCGTGACGGCAGGCGAGGAAGGACGGGGCTCGGGGCGGATCGCCTTCGCGCTGTTCGTCGCCTTCCAAGGACTCTACCTCTTAACGGCTGGGGGCTTTCTGCGCACGGTCGACGAGAAGGAGGCCTACTTCCAGGTCGAGAGCCTGGTCGAGCGGGGGGAGCTCGCGGTCCCGCAGGCGGTCGAGCTGCGCGCCTTCTTCGGGCGCATCGGCCGGGACGACAAGCCCTACGCTCCCTACGGTCCGGCGCCCGCCTTCCTCGCCCTGCCGACCCACCTGCTCGGGCGCGGGCTGGCGGCGGCGGTCGGTGTAGACCGCGCGGCGGAGCGTCCCCTCTGGTTCCGCCTCGTGTCCGCGACGACCGGGTTCGCCGGCAGCGTCTCGGCGGCGCTGTGCGTCGCGCTGTTCTTCCTGCTGGTCCACGATCTGACCGGGGATCGCCGCCGGGCTCTGCGCTGGGCCCTGCTGCTCGGCGCGGCGACCTATCTTTGGGCGTACGGGACCTGGTTCTTCAGCGAGGCCTTCACCGTCACGCTGCTGACCGGGGCGACGCTGGCCTCGCGCCGCCACACCGTCGGGCGCGACGTCATCTGCGCGGCGTGCCTGGCGGTCGCGATCCTGTGCAAGCCGCAGCTCGTCACGGTCACGCCCGCCTTTGTCGTCATCTACTACAGCGGCGCCAGGCGGGTGCCCTGGCTCCGCGGTCTGCTGGTGATCGGGGCCGCGGCGGCGCTGGCGAGCGCTGTCCACATCGGCTGGAACCTGTGGCGCTTCGGCGAGCCCTTCGAGTTCGGCTACAGCCCCGAGGAGACGGTCAGCGGCGAGAAGCACCTGTTCAGCGGGGAGGCCTGGGTCGCGCTGTTCGGGCTGCTCCTGTCGCCGGGCAAGGGACTGCTGGTGTTCGCGCCGCCGGTCGCTCTCGCCCTGTGGCGGGCGCGGCGTTTCTACCGGCAGCGGCCGAGGCTGGCGGGGGGGGTCCTGCTGCTCGCCGCGGGGGTCGCCGGCTTCTACGCGCAGTTCGTCAACTGGGAGGGGGGCTACTGCGTCGGACCGCGCTACCTGCTTCCCATCCTCCCGCTCCTGCTCCTGCCGGCGGCCTGCGTCGCGCCGGGGGCGGGCTGGCGCTGGCCGCGGCGGCTGATCGTCGCGCTCGCGGTCGCCCAGACGGCGCTGTGGGTGTCGGTGTCGTACATGCCCGATCAGGCGATCGCGGGGCCTGGCGACGAGAGCCCGTACTACGCCTGGGTGCCGGACGCGCGGAACCGCCCGAAGAATCAGTATCGCCTCGACTACACGCCGCAGGTCCTTACGCCGCCGCGTCTGGCGGCCGCGGTCAGGGAGCTCGCGGGCGGGGAGGAGCTGCCGCTCGGGCTCGGCCTCGATGTGTGGTGGCTGTTCCTGGCCAAGGCCGCCCGCCTCGAGGGGAGACCGGGCCTCGCCTGGCTGAGCTGGCTCGCGCTGCTACCGCTCGCCCTGCTCGCGTGGGGGGTCTGGCGGCTGCGTTCCGCGTGCGGCGATCCGGGGCCGGATCGGTCATCCGGTTCTGTGGCGGCCGCGTAGCTGCGCTATACTCTCCATCTGGATCACGACGGGAATGCGATGGCGGCTCCCTTTCCGAAGCTAGGGGAGACCCTCCGGCGTTGGAAGGCGCTGACCGAGGAGGATCTCGTCCGGGCCTTGACGGTGCAGCAGCAGGAGCGCAAGGACGGGCGCTTCCGCCTGCTCGGGGAGATCCTCGGCGAGCTCGCGCTCGCGACGCCCGAGCAGATCCGCATGGCGCTCGAGCGCCAGGGCCGCACGATCATGCACTGCGATCGCTGCCTGGCCTACTACAACGTCGAGATGGCGGACGACGGCGCGTTCCTCTGCCCGACCTGCAAGAACGCGCTGGTCGTGCCGAACGAGGTCGTCGATGCGAGCATCGAGGACTGGGTGTCGAGCACCGCCGACCAGGGGGAGGCGCGCTATCCCCACGCGCGCTTCGGGCCGTACGAGATCCTCGGCGAGATCAGCCGCGGCGGCATGGGGATCATCTATAAGGCGAAGGACGTCCGGCTCGACCGCCTGCTGGCGATCAAGGTGATGCGGGGAGGCTCGAAGAGCAGTCCAGAGGCTGCGGACCGCTTCCTGGTCGAGGCGCGGGCGGTCTCGCGGCTGCGGCATCCGCACATCATCGCGATCCACACCATCGGCGAGATCGACGGCATCGACTACTTCGCGATGGACTATATCGAAGGGCGCACCCTCGAGCGGGTGCGGGCGCTGCGGTCGCTGCAACCGAAGCAGGTCTGCGAGATCTTCGTCGCGATCGCCGACGCGCTGGCCTACGCCCCCGGCAAGCGCGTGCTGCACCGGGACGT
>JAUIEM010000153.1 GCA_030428695.1 bacterium | reverse complement strand
GGTCACGCGCTCCCGGACCGGGGCGACGATCGATCAGTACGGCAAGGCGCTCGCCGCGAGCCTGGGGCGCAAGTTCGTCGAGACCGAGGTCGAGACGCATCGCCTCACGCCCAAGGACCCCAAGCGGAAGCTGAAGGGGGTCGTGATGACCTCGTCGCCCGGTCCGATGCCCAGCGCCAGCATCGTCAGGTGCAGGCCGGCGGTGCGCTCGCTCGCGTCGATGCCGTTGAGGTCGATGCTCCAGCTGTCCTCGAAGAACTCCTTGTGCCCCTGCGAGAGCGACCGGACGTGGCCTTCGACGCTGACCTCGACCGAGGCGAGCCCCGGCGGGACCTTGAAGGTGTGGACCGATTCGGCGTCGTCCCGCGGGGCGAAGTCGGGCACGACGAGGGAGGAGCTCACGCCGTCCCGGTCTTCGCAGCTGATGGAGAGCCGGGGCTCCTCGAGCAGCTCGAGGCTGACCGGCTCTCCGCACACGCGGAGCTGCAGCCGCACGATGACCAGGGCCTCGGCGCCGGCACGCAGGCTCTCGCGTTCCACGTGGATCATCGCCTTGAAGTCGTAGCTCTCCCGCCGGTGGTCGAAGGAGCTCAGGGTCGCCCGCTCGCCGTGCACGAGCACGATCCGGCGCGGACGCGGATCGGTGCTGAACGGCACGGTGATCGCGCCGTCGGCGTCCGCGGTGTATTCCCGCTCGCCGAGCCAGAGCGAGGCGTCGGTCAGCACCTCTCCGTCCTCGTCGAGCACGGTGAAGACGTGGCCCGCGGCGCCGACCCGCTCGAGCTCCTGCAGCCCGCCCTTGCGGATCAGCGCCCGGCTGCTGCGGCCGCCGCCGATCAGCTCGACGACGTAGACCCCCGGGCGGTCGAGGCCCTCCAGGGGAAAGCGCTCGGTGTGCAGCCGGTAGGGAGGGTGGTCGAACTCGTGCACGGTCTCGATGTTCGCCACCAGGCCGTCGAGGTCGAGGGAGGTGTCGAGCTCGCGCTTCTTCGCGAGGTAGTAGTTGCGGGTGTTGAGCTCGAAGACCTTGACGGTCAGCCGCGGGACGTTCTTGAGCTCGACCTCGAGGGTGACCGGATCGGCGACGCCGAAGCGCTCCGGGTTCCTCGGCGTCAGCTCGATCTGCACCTGATCCTTGAGCTGCTGAAACATCTCGGGGCCGCCGAGCAGGGCGACCCAACGCTCGAGGTCGGGGTCGCCGGCGAGGATCTTCGTCAGGGCGAGCATCCGCTGGCGGAACTGCTCCTGCAGGATGCCGGCGAAGCCCTCGCTGTCCTCGTCCTCGCGGAGGAAGTGCGCGAGCTGGCGGGTGACCAGGGCCTGCTCGTCCCTCACCGGAGGCAGGCCGGTCACGCTCGCGTGGTCCTCGCCGATGACGACGAACACGCTGCGCGGCGCGTCGCTCGCCACCTGCAGGGTGGCGAGGAAGCCGCTGCGGCGCGGCAGGGACAGGTAGGTCTCGAACAGCTGCCGGTCATAGCGCCCGGCGCGCTCGAGGTCGGTGAGCCGGTGGTAGAAGACGTGCGCCTTCAGGTTGTTGAAGCTCGGCTGGAGCTGCGCGACGAAGGCGTGGAGCCGTTCGATGTGCGCCGTGCGGGCGGCCGGGTCGGCGTCGAGATCGACCTCCGGGCCCGGCAGCAGGTGCTTGAGCCAGGTGTGGACGAAGGGCTTGGAGCGGAGCAGCCCGGGACGCCAGCGCGCGAGCTCTTCGAGCTGGTCGTGCAGCAGCAGGGTGTGGATCTTGCGGGTGCCGAAGCGCACCGCCCCTTCCTTGTCCTCCTGAATCAAGGCGAGCAGCCCCGGCACATCGGGCCGCTGCAGGCGGTCGAGCAGCGCCCCGCGCTGGTCGTCGGTCAGCTCCTCGCCGAGCAGCTGCTCGAGGCCGCTGTCCTTGACCTTGTCGAGGTTGTGACCGCGGCGCAGGGCGCGCCGGCGCATCATCCGCTCGCTGAGCATCGAATCCCTCAGCTTGCACTCGAGCGTCGGCTCTTCGCCCGCCAGCCGGCGCGGGTGGTGGAACACCAGCGAGAGGTCCCGCCGCAGGGCCTCGAACAGCGGCGCGGGCTCGCGAGCGGCCCGGAGCACCAGCGCCCGGCGTTCGAGCTTGAGGCGCCGGTCCGAGTAGCGCTCGCGCTTCCGCCAGCGTCCGAGCTCCTCCTCGAAGCCCTTCCAGTCCCGCCGGTGCAGGGCGTCGAGGGCGCGGTAGGTGTAGTAGTCCGGCGTGCCGGGCACGAGCTGGGCGAGGGCGCGCTCGCGGCCCTCGCCTCCGAAGGCAAAGCGCTCTACGGTCCGGTCGATCTCCATCGGTGTTTCCTCGTCTGACGCGGCGCTCAGGGTAGCGGGACCGGTCCCGGGACCGCAAACGGGAGCCGGGCCTCCAGGACGAGTCCTGTTCCGCCGCGGTGCTCGCCGCACGGCATCCAGCACCAGACGGCTGGTGGCGCCCTGGTGGGGAGAACGGGAATAGTCAGTGAGGTTAAAAATTCGAGTTTCAAACTTTACGGCAACCAAAGCATCGGGCATAACCACGGCCTGTGTCGATCGAGCCGTAGGAGGTGCGACATGAGCCCGGAAGCCGTCCCCCAGCAAGCCGCGGAAGTGGACATGCGCGCGACGCCGCAGAAGGCGTCCGGGACGCAAGGCGCGGCGAAGCCGAAGAGGTCGGCCGCGGCGAAGAAGCAGAGCAAGGCCATGCGCCGGCGCCTGCTGCGCTGGACGCGGCGCGTGCACATGTACCTCGGCCTGTTCCTGCTGCCGTGGGTGCTCCTGTACGGCGTCACGGCCTTCCTGTTCAATCACCCCGACGTGATGAACAGCCACGAGTCCTGGAACCTGAGCGGGGAGGACTTCGCCGGACGCTTCGCCGAGCTGCCGCCGGCTCCCGACCTCGCGACGCAGGTCGTCGAGGCGCTCAACGCCGCCGAGGGCAGCGAGCGCTTCGTGTTGCGCGCGGCGGATGACGCCCACTTCCGTGGCGGCATCTCCTGGCGCATGACCGACACGGCCCACACCCACACGCTGCGCTACACGCCGGGAGCGGACAACGGCCTGCTCCGCAGCTTCGAGCGCACGCCACCGGACACGACGCCGTTCACCGGGCTGCGGCTCCGCGAGTTCTCGCGGCCGCTGCTCACCCACCTCGAGGGGGAGGGGGAAGAGGTCGTCCGCGCCCACGGACTCGGCTTCGAGCGCACCGAGGTCCGCGCGGGGCCGCGCCTCGAGCTCGAGGTCGAGGCGGACGGGCAGCCCTGGCAGCTCAGCATGGACCTCGGCCGCGACCGGATCGCGGCCCGCCCCCTCGGCGAGCCCTCGCGGGACATCTCCTTCCGCAGCTTCCTCCTGCGCCTGCACCTCGCCCACACCTACCCCGACGAGGCCGGGGTCGCGACGCTCTGGGCGGTGATCGTCGACATCATGGCGGCGACGATGGTGCTGTGGGTGATCACGGGTCTGGTCATGTGGTGGCAGCTCAAGAGCCAGCGCGGGCCCGGTGGCATCACGCTCGCGCTCAGCCTCGGCTGCGGTGCGGCGCTCTTCCTCAGCATGTACGCCCTGATGGTCTCCTAGTGCCCCCGCGACGGATGGCCTGGGCCTTCCGATCCACACTTCTCTCGACGCCTCTGGAGGCAAACACATGACGGACCGGTTCCTGCTGCTCTTTTCCCTGCTCCTCTCGCTCCTCGTCGCCCTCACGGGCTGCGGTGACACGACGGGTGAGCCCGGCGCCAACGGGGGGGAGGGCGCGGGCACCGTCAACGTCTACTCCCACCGGCACTACGAAGCCGATCAGCAGCTGTTCGAGCGCTTCACGGCCGAGACGGGCATCGAGGTCAAGGTCGTCAAGGCCAAGGCCGACCAGCTGATCGAGCGTCTGAAGACCGAAGGCGCGGACTCGCCGGCCGACATCCTGATCACCGCCGATGCGGGTCGCCTGGTGCGGGCCAGGGCGGAGGGGCTGCTGCAGACGGTCGACAGCGCGGTCCTGGCGGAAGCGATCCCCGCCTCCTACCGCGACCCCGAGGGACACTGGTTCGGCCTGACCGTCCGGGCCCGGGTCGTCGTCGTCGCCAAGGACAAGGTCGATCCCTCCGAGATCGGGACCTACGCGGGCCTCGCCGATCCGAAGTGGAAGGGCCGGATCGCCGTGCGCTCGTCATCGAACATCTACAACCAGTCGCTCCTGGCCGCGCTGATCGCGAACGATGGGCGCGAGGCGGCCCAAGCCTGGGCCGCGGGCGTGCTGGCCAACATGGCGCGCGATCCGAAGGGCAACGACCGCGACCAGGTCAAGGCGGTCGCCGCGGGCGAAGCCGACCTCGCGATCGTCAACACGTACTACATCGGGCTGCTCCTCGGGTCGGATGACGCCGCGCAGCGCGAGGCGGGTGAGGCCGTCGTCGTGACCTTCCCGACCATGACGGGCGGCGGGACGCACGTCAACATCAGCGGAGCCGGGGTGACGAAGCACGCGCCCCACCGCGACAACGCCGTCCGGCTCCTCGAGTTCATGGTCTCCCAGGAGGCCCAGAAGACCTTCGCCGAGTCGAACTACGAGTATCCGGTGCGGACCGACGTCGAGCCCTCGGCGCTGCTCAAGGGCTGGGGCGACTGGACGCCGGACGCCCTCAACCTGTCGCAGCTCGGCGAGAACAACGCCGAGGCCGTCAAGGTCTTCGACGAGGTGGGCTGGCGCTGAGCCGCGCGACTTCGAGGCTAGCCCGCTGGCGGAGCCGCCTGAGCGGCTGGGTCCTGGGTCTCGTCCTGCTGGCGGGCGTCGTCCTCGCGCCGCTCGTCGTCGTCGCCAGCGGTCTGCTCGGACCGCCCAGCGAGGCCTGGGACCACCTCGTCGCGACGGTGCTCGGGCGCTACGTCGTCAACACGGTCGCGCTGATGGCCGGAACCGCCTGCCTGACGATCGTGGTCGGGGTGGCGTGCGCGTGGCTGGTCACCGTCTATCGCTTCCCGGGATCGCGTCTTCTCGCCTGGGCGCTCGTCCTGCCGCTCGCGATCCCGACCTACATCGCGGCCTTTGCCTACGCGGGGCTCGTGGACTTCTCCGGCCCGATCCAGTCGGCCCTGCGCCCCCACCTCGGCGCGGAGGCGGCCGCGGCCTGGACGCCGGACGTGATGCATCTGCCCGGGGCGATCCTGGTCATCGCGTGTGTCCTGTATCCCTACGTCTACGTCGTCTTCCGCGGCTCCCTGCTCGGCCAGTGCGCGACGCTGCTCGAGGTCTCCCAGGACCTCGGCAGGGGGCGGGGGGAAACCCTCTTCGCGGTCGTTCTGCCGCTCGCGCGGCCCGCGATCGCCGGTGGCGTCGCCCTGGTGCTGATGGAGACGCTCAACGACTACGGGGCGGTCCACTACTACGGCATCGACACCTTCACGACCGCGATCTTCCGGGCCTGGCTCAGCCTCGGGGATGTCTCCGCGGCGGTGCGCTTGTCCGCCTGCCTGATGGTCCTCGTCGCCGTCGTGATCTTCCTCGAGCGCTGGCACCGCGGCCGGGCCCGCTTCGCGGAGTCGGGCGGGCGCCCCTTCCGCCCCACGCACCTGACGGGCTGGCGGGGGCTCGCGGCGAGCGCCCTCTGCGGCGCGCCGGTCCTGTTCGGCTTCGGGATCCCGGTGGCGATGCTGGTGCGCTGGGGCTGGACGGGCGCGGAGCACTTCGTCGACCCGGACTTCCTCTGGCTGGTCGCGCGCACCTTCCTGCTCGCGGTCGGCGCGGCGGGGCTGGTCGTGGCCGCCGCCGTGTTGACGACCTACGCGGTGCGGCTCCGGCGGTCGGGATTCCTGGCGATCCTGGCCCGCGTCGTCGGTGTCGGCTACGCGATCCCGGGGGCGATCATCGCGATCGGGGTCATGGTCAGCCTGGTCTGGCTCGACCGGCGCCTCAACGCCGCCTTCGCGACCCGCGGGCTGCTGCTGAGCGGCAGCGTCGTCGCCCTGGTCTACGCCTACCTCGTGCGCTTCCTGGCCGTCGGCCTGCAGCCGGTCGAGGCGGGCTTCGCACGCCAGCCGGAAGACCTCGACCGGGCCGCCCGCTCGCTCGGCCATCGCCCGTGGGGAGTGCTGTGGAAGGTGCACCTGCCCCTCATCCGCGGAGCCCTGGCCGGCGCAGCGATCCTGGTCTTCATCGACGTCCTCAAAGAGCTCCCGCTGACGCTGATCCTGCGGCCGTTCGACTTCGACACGCTCGCCACCAGAACCTACGAGCTCGCGAGCGAGGAGCGCCTCGCCGAGGCCGCGACGGGGGCGCTGGTCATCGTCGCCACGAGCGTCCTGCCCCTCGTCGTGCTCAACCGCTTGATGGACGGGAGGCGGACATGACCACGGGGCTTCGCATCGACCGGGTGACCCGGCGCTACGTCCGCGGGGCGGAGCCCGCTGTCGCGGCCCTGCGCCTCGAGCTCGAGCCCGGAGCGCTGCTCGGCCTGATCGGGGAGAGCGGCTGCGGCAAGACGACCGTGCTGCGGTTGGTCTCGGGCTTCGAGATCCCCGACGAGGGGACGATCGCGATCGGTGAAGCCCGCGTCGCCGGACCGGGCTGGGGGATTCCGCCCGAGCGCCGGCACCAGGTGTCGACGGTCTTCCAGGAGCACGCCCTGTTCCCGCACCTCACGGTCCGCCAGAACGTCGCCTTCGGCCTGCACCGACAGCCGCGGCAGGAACGGCGCCGCCGGGTCGACGCGCTCCTCGACCGCGTCGGGCTCGCCGCCCTCGACGGGCGCTATCCGCACGAGCTCTCCGGCGGACAGCGGCAACGTGTGGCGCTCGCCCGGGCGATCGCCCCCGGGCCCGGGGTCCTGCTCCTCGACGAGCCGCTCTCGAGCCTGGACACCCGCCTGCGCGCGGAGCTGCGGGACGAGGTCGAGGCCATCCTCCGGCGCTCGGGGACGACGGCCATCTGGGTCACCCACTCCGCCGCCGACACGCTGGCCGTCACCGACCGCGTCGCCGTGCTGGAGCGCGGACGGCTGGTGCAGCAGGGAGCGCCCCTGGAGGTGTACAACAGCCCGGCGAGCCGCTACGTGGCGGGCCTGTTCGGTCCGTCGAACCTCGTCCCCTGTGAGCGAAGCCCGGGGGGCGTCGTCTGTGCGCTGGGCAGCTTCGCGGCTGAGGGGCTCCCGGACGGTGCGCTCGCTCTGCACGTGCGACCCGAGCACATCGAGCTGGCCACTCCGGGCGCTGCCGGTCTGGCGGTGGGCGAGATCGTCCGCGTGACCGAGGAGGTCGGCGGACGGAGCGCGCGGGTGCGGGTAGACGCGCGAACCGGCGCCGCGGACGGGACGCGGCAGGGCGCCGTCGTCGCGGTCCGCCTGTCCGGCTCACGGGCCCACCTCGTCGGGGAGCGGACGGGCCTGCGCGTGACGCGCTTCGCGGTCCTGCCGCGGGGTTGAGAGCGTCCGCCGGGGTTACGAGCTGCGGGGGGAGAACAGATCGAGGAAGCGGTCTTCGTACGCGGAGAACAGGTCGTGGACGTCGAGGAGCTGCTTGAGCCGCCGGGCCTCCGTGCGGTCCGTGCGGGAGAGCGCGAAGAGCCCTTCGATCTCCGCCTCGAGCGTGTCCAGGCTCGTGCGGCTCTCGGCTTCCAGCAACGGCTCGATCTCCTGACGGAGCGCTTCGGCGCCGGGCAGGAAGGCGTTGAACCCCGCACAGGCAGGGACCGCCGCGAGCAGGGCAGCCCCCTCGACCCCGACGGCGAGGGCGGCGCCGAGGAACTTGGCGGCGGTGCCCCTCAGGTACGGGGCGGGAAGCGGGCGCACGGAGCTGCGCGCGAAGAGCGCGCCCTGGGTGCGCTCGGAGGTGCAGGCGCTGTAGAGACGGGGGGCACCTTCGGCCGGGGGGAGGACCGCGCCTCCGAGGAACACGACGCGGCGCAGCTCCTGGAGACCGATGCAGCGGAGCAGCCGCAGACTGGTCCGAAAGCTCGCGACACACTCGGGCGCCGACGACAACAGGATCAGCTGGCGCCCCGCGGCTGTCCTGCGTGCGAGAAGCTGGTGGCGGGCGGCCGCCTGCAGGCGCACCACACCGTCGTGCAAGGGGAGCCCTTCGACCTCGGGCTCGCAGTCTTCGGGATCGAGGATGTTCTCGACCGGCTCGAAGCCGAGCTTTTCGACCAGGAAGGAGGCGCAGACCACGCCGACCTGCCCGACTCCGGGCCAGGCGGCGATCAGGGTTGTGCGGCGGGGTGCGTCCATGGGAGCTCCTTTCGGTGGGGAGGTGTCGCCCGAGATTAGAATCCAAGAATATTAGCCCCTCAAATAGTTTGTTCAATGTTTTGTTTGAAAGATGGATAGTTCGACTATCTAATATTCTTGGCTTCGGTGCCGGGACGATCTACCTGGCGCGCGAAGGTCCAGCCTTCCGCGAACACGTCGCGAGGCGGGGCGTGACCACCCTTTCAAACATGTATGCAGATACCAGGTCGGTATCGCAGGAGGTTCGAATGCTGACCATCGGAGATACGCTTCCGGCCTTTTCCCTTCAGGCCGTGGTCAATGGCGCCAACGGCATGGAGTTCACGACCCTGACCGAGTCCAGCCATCCGGGGAAGTGGCGGGTCCTGTTCTTCTGGCCGATGGATTTCACCTTCATCTGCCCGACCGAAATCGCCGAGTTCGGCCGCCGCAACGGGGACTTCGACGACCGCGATGCGGTCCTGCTCGGAGCGAGCACCGACACCCACTTCGTCCATCTCGCCTGGCGCAAGGACCACGCCGACCTCAAGGAGCTGCCGTTTCCGATGCTCGCGGACACCAGGCGCGAGCTGAGCCAGGCGCTCGGGATCCTGCACCGCGACGAGGGCGTGGCGCTGCGCGCGACCTTCATCGCCGACCCCGACGGCATCATCCGCTTCGTCAGCGTCAACGATCTCTCCGTCGGACGGAACGTCGAAGAGGTGCTTCGCGTGCTCGACGCGCTGCAGACCGACGAGCTGTGCCCCTGCAACTGGCAGCCCGGCCAGCCGACGCTGGAGGTCGCGGTGTGAGCCGCTTCGAAGCGCTGCGGCAGTCCCTCCCGCCCTTCGCCAAGGACATCAAGCTCAACCTCCAGACGGTCCTGCGTCCGGGGTATCTCGATGCCGGACAGGCCTGGGGCTGCGCGTTGGCCGTCGCCTACGCGACGAAACACGACGAGCTGATCGCCGCGGTCCGCGAGGCCGCTGCCGAGCACCTGTCCCCCGAGGGGCAGAGCGACGCCGCGGCCGCGGCCACGCTGATGGCGATGAACAACGTCTATTACCGCTTCCGCCACATGATCGGCAAGCAGGAGTACACCACGAAGCCGGCGCGACTGCGGATGAGCTGGATGGCGAAGCCCGCCACCGACAAGACCAGCTTCGAGCTGTACTCCCTCGCCGTCAGCGCGGTCGGCGGCTGCGAGCTGTGTCTGAACTCCCACGAGGCCGTGCTGCGCAAGGCCGGCCTGACCCATGACCAGGTCCACGATGCCGTGCGCATCGCGGCGACCATCTCCGGCGCCGCGACGGCGCTGACGATCGCGAGCCAGACGGGGAGCTGAGCCCTCAGGCCGTCAGGGACCGCAAAGGCCCCGGGCGGCCAAAAAGATTCGATAATCAAATTTTAAGTCTATCTGATTGTCAGCCTCCTGAAGCAGTGGTATTTCTCTTGATCCCAAAAAAGTTTGAGACCCTAAGCTTGTCTTCCGGCCGGCTGGCCGGAAGACGCAAAGGAGCCCCGATGCGACAGAACCTCCCCGGGCGGGCCGCCTTCCTGCTGAGCCTTGTCTGCGGGCTGTTCCTCGGCTGCGACAGCAGCTCGAGCTCGAGCAGCGATCCCACCCTGAACAATGGAACGGTCGACGCCACCGTGACCGACACGACCACCAACGACGAGGTCGACGCCGTCACGATCAACCTCGAGCAGAACGGTGCGGTCACCGCGACCGGTACGACCGACGCGAACGGAGACCTGGTGTTGACCACGCAAAATGGCGTGCAGCCGGGCTCGTTCACCCTGGTCGCGAGCCGGCCCGGATTCAGCACCTTCGTCCTCGTCGACGCGAACCGCGCGAACGTCTCGCTCGACGTCCAGAGCCTGACCGCGCCCGTCACCGACACCGTCATCATCGCCTCGTCGGGGCTCCCTGCCTCCCTGCTCGCGTCGGGCAGCGTCCAGGCCGGCGCGTCGGGACGGTTCGCGCCCTTCGTCCCGGGGACCGTCGGCCCCGATGTCGGCACCGGCCAGCCCGTCCTGCAGGGCTTCGGGCCCCCGGGAACGCCGTTCGCAATGACGACGGCCGCGGGGATCCCGGAGGCGATCACGGCCTTCGTGGTCGACCTGAGCGTCCCGGCGACGCCCTCGCATCCGACGTACCTCGCTGTCGCGACCTTCGACCAGGGCGCCAACGTCGCGGCGCCGGTCAGCCTGAGCTTCGAGGACATCACCGCGGACATCGGGCTCGTCCAGGGCAGGATCGTCAGCACGGTGGACTACGACCTCGCGTCCGATCCGATCTCGCTCCGGGCGGTCGGCTTCACCGGCGCCCCCGGCCTGGTGGGCCTCAGCGGCATCCACCAGAACAACGCGATCATCGGCACCGGCCAGAGCGCGGACTTCGGCATCCCGACGAACAACTTCCTGTTCGTCTACGACACGGTCTTCAACGATGCTCTCGCCTACGAGGCGTCGGTCAGCGGCACGGACATCGCCTCGACCCACTGGCGCCGCGGCACCAAGACGACCCTCAGCCCCGCGCCGGTCCTCAGCCTGCTCGCGCCGCCGAGCTTCGTGATCGTCGACGGCGCCGCCTCGACGGTCCGCCCGACCGTGCGCTGGAGCCACCCGACCCCTCCGGGGATCGATGACGGGCTCGTGCGCGTGACCTTCGAGAGCACGACCGAACGCATCGACCTGGTCCTCAGCGGCGCGGCGAGCGAGGTGGAGCTCCCGGCGAGCGTTTCGCTGAGCGCAGCGACGACCTACACCGTCAGCGTCGAGATCGTCTGGATTCCCGACGTGCGCTTCGAGGACTTCCGCCCGCTGGTCATCGAAGAGCTCGCGACAGACCTCGTCCAGCGCACGACGACCTGGACGGTGCCCTAGGCTAGCTGACTAGAAGCGTGGCAGCTGCCCGTTTCCCGCAGCCAGGCACCGCGTCCTCGCTCCCGTTCCGACCAGAATTGCTATGCTGGATGCCATGGAGCGGGCACCGGACATCCTCGGCAACCGCACGCGCTTCGTGCTGATCGGCCTGCTCGCCGTCGAGCTCGCCTGCGTGGTGTTCGCGGTGCAACGCGGCGTCACCACGCTGCGCACCGGACAGGCGACGCCCTGGTGGGTCAACGCCGCGGGCGCCGTCGCCTGCGGGCTGCTCTACCTGTGGTTCCGGGGCGATCCGGAGACCCGCTCGGACAGAACGGTGCACGGCACGGCGGCGATCGCCGCCGTCGCGCTGGTGATTCCGGTCGCCTACGGGATGGTGTCGTCGATCTGGTGGCTGTCCCTGGTCGGCTTCGCGGTCGTCTTGATGGCGCGGCGCCTCGAAGCGCTCCTGTGGGGCGCCGGCATCGCGACCCTCATCGCCGTCGCCGCCCTGCTCGAGCCCCACGTGCAGGTACCCGGGGCGGCGGGCGAGACCGGGGTCGAGCGCGCCTTCGCGCGGATCGGCTTCGCCCTCCTGCTGCTCGCCATGGCGGGGGCCTTCCGCTCGCTGGTCGAGCGCCGCACCGAACAGCTCGCGCGCACCGCCTCGGAGCTCGAGCAGGCCAACGCGACGAAGAGCCGCTTCCTCGGGCACGTCTCCCACGAGCTGCGCACGCCCCTGCACGGGGTGATCGCGATGACCGACCTCGTCCTGCGGGAGGATCTCAGCGAGGAGGCCCACAACCAGCTGCGCAGCGCCCACACCTCCGCTCAGCTCCTGCTGCGCCTGCTCGAGGATCTGCTCGACGTCACCCGGGCCGAGAACGACGCCCTGGTGCTCGAGGCCCGGCCCTTCTCGCTGCACGAGTGCCTGCGGGACGTGCTGGTACCGCTGGCCGCGCGGGCCCGCTCCCAGGGGCTCGACTTCGAGGCTCGCGCCGCGCCCGGCCTGCCCGAGCGCCGGATCGGCGACGGCGTGCGGCTCGGGCAGGTGGTGTTGAACCTGGTCTCGAACGCCCTGAAGTTCACCGCCGAGGGGCGGATCGCGGTCGCGCTCCGGGCGGATCCGGACGACCCGGAGCGGCTCGAGCTGTCCGTCGCCGACAGCGGGCGCGGCATCCCCGAAGAGGAGCGCGTCCGCATCTTCGAGCCCTTCACCCAGGTGCGTTCCGAGGACGCGATCGCCCTGGGGGGCACCGGGATCGGCCTCGCGGTCGTGCGCGAGATCGCCCGCCGCATGGACGGCGAGGTCGAGGTCGCGGCGGGTCTGGACGGACGCGGCTCACGCTTCCGGGTGCGGCTGCGCCTGCCGGTGGAAGCGGGCAGCGCGCCGGGGCCGGAGGATCTGCTCGAGCGGCGCGAGAGCGGTCGCGTCGAGCTGTCCGGCCCGCCGCGCGGCCCGAGCCTGCGCATCCTGGTGTGTGAGGACAACGCCTTCAACCAGGCCGTGCTCGAGACCTTCCTGCGCCGCCAGGGGCATCGCTTCGACACCGTCGGCGACGGGCTCGAGGCCTGGGAGAAGCTGGCGGGGGAGCGCTACGACCTGGTGCTGACCGACCTGCGCATGCCCCGCTGCGGCGGCCAGGAGCTGCTCGCGCGGATCCGCGCCCGCGAGCGGGAGGAGGGCCTGCCGACGTTGCCGGTGATCGCCGTCACCGCTTCGGCGAGCGAGCAGGAGCGCGAAGAGCTGCTCGCGTCGGGGATGAACGGGCTCCTGCGCAAGCCCTTCCGGATGCGTGAGCTCGACCAGCTGCTCGCCGAGCTCGCGATCGTGCCGGGGGAAGCGGAGGAAGCGGAGGAAGCGGAGGAAGCGGAGGAGACGGGAGAGAGCTGATCGGCTCAGGAGGCGACGCCGAGCATCGGCTCGGAGTCGGACAGCTCGCTGTCGGAGAAGTCGAGCTCGTTCCAGAACTCGCCCTCGGCGGAGCGCTCACAGGCGTCGAACAGACCCTGCAGGAAGGGCGAGCGGCTCGTGGCGGGCGCTTCCCACACATCCGGCGACTGCAGGGCCCACATCCGGGTCAGGTCGCCCCGGGGCAGGGCCTCACGCCGCCCGACCTCGGTGTGCAGCGCGCCGAGGAAGCGGTGGTAGCGCAGGGCCAGGCCCGCGTTGCCGTGGGTCGTGCGCAGCTTGAGGCACAGCTTGGCCAGGGTCTGCCAGAGCTCGCGCGAGCCGCCCTCCCGCTCGGAACGCAGCAGCGCCTGGCCGAGCTGGGCGAGGGTCGTGGCGAGGCCGTAGCGGCCGAGCAACGAGACGGCGCGCGCCAGGGGCAGGGCGCGCAGCGTGCCGAGGATCTCGAGAGCGGGCAGGCGCAGGCCCGCGCTCTCGGTGGCGAAGCGGTCACTGAGGAGCTCGGTGCTGCGGATCAGGCGGTGGGTCATGGCGGCTTCCTTTCTTTCCTGCCCCACAGGCATCAAACATCGTGCCGGACCGTGAGGAGGCCGATGACGGGCGATGTCCGGCGAAAGGGTGCCGGTTTCTTCCCAACGCTGAAACCCATTCCCAGAATGAGACGTGGCGACGGGGGCATCACCGGCCTCCCTCCCGCTGGCGTTGACCGAAGACGCTCCTTACAATGCAGGGCATTCGCCAGCCCGAGACGAGGAACCCGATGACGATCCGAATGGGGTACTGGGACTGCCCCTCCTGCGGCACGACCAAGATCGAAGGTCCGAACCGCAACTGTCCCAACTGCGGGACGCCCCGCGAAGAAGACGTCCAGTTCTACACCGAAGACGACGCCCCCGAGGTCAAGGATGCGGCCCTGCTCAAGCGCGCCGCGGCCGGGGGCGACTGGACCTGCGAGTACTGCTCGACCGAGAACCCGGCGACCAAGACCGACTGCGCCGGCTGCGGCGCGCCGCGCGACGGCGCCGCGGGCCGCAAGGCGAAGGTGGTCGGCGAGGCGAAGGGCGCGGGGGCTCCGAAGCCCAAGCCCCAGCCGGTCAAGCTCGGCGCGCCGCACATCCTCGGCTGCCTGGCCGTGGTCGCCCTGCTCGTGGCCGGCGTCTGGTTCATGTTCTTCAAGACGACCAACGTCGGCGTCGAGGTCGTCTCGAAGAGCTGGGTGAAGTCGATCCAGGTCATGAACGCCAAGTGGGTCGACAAGCAGGGCTTCGCGGACGAGGTGCCGCGCGAGAACGGCACGACCGTCAAGTACACCCGGCGCACGACCAAAGAGCGGACCATCGAGGTCCAGGACGGCACCAAAGAGGTCAAGACCGGCAAGAAGATCGACCTCGGCAACGGCATGTTCAAGGACGAGGTGAAGACCGTCCCGAACATGGTCAAGAAGAAGGTCAACGAGCCCTTCATCCACTACCGTGAGCTGACCTGGGTCCAGGGCCAGAAGCTGACGGAGTCGAAGGATGACGGCTCCGAGCCTCCATGGCCGAGCTTCACGGCCCAGAAGGACAAGACCAAGGCCGGCACCCGCAGCAACCAGATCGTGTTCAAGCTCAGGGATCCGAAGACCAAGAAGGAATACACCTACACCTTGAACGCGGACGACACCAAAGAGCGCGCCCTGGCCGACAAGTTCAAGGTCGGGCAGTCCTACGTCGCGAAGATCACCACCGCCGGCTCGGTCACCGAGCTGGTCCCCGCGGGAGCCGCGGCTCAGTAGCCGTGTTCTCCCGCCTCCTGCGCCTGCGTCTGCGGATGTTCCGTCGGCGCCACGGCAACCTCCTCAACCTGTTGATCGCCGTCGGCGCCGTCTGGCTCGCCTGGTACGGGGGGACGCGCTTCGCCGCCGCCCGGCCGGCCGCGGTCCTGCTCCGCGAGCTCGGGGCCGTGCTCAGCCTGGGCGCCGGCGCGGCGCTGCTGCTGTTCGGCGCCGACCAGGGGCGGCGGCTGCGCAGCCCGGAGGCGAACCACTTCCTCCTGACCCTGCCGATCGGCGCCGCCACCCTGTCGGCGCTGCAGCTGCTGGTCGCCTCGCTGCAGGGCCTGGCCTGCGCGGTCCTGTGCGGCGCCTTCCTGGCCGGCGCGACGGGCATCGGGGCGCTGCCTCTGTTCCGCTGCCTGGCGATCGGCCTCGGCGTCGCCGCGCTCGCTCCCCTGGGCGGGGCCCTGGCGGGCTGGCTGCGCCAGTGGACCCGGGGCTTCCCGACCGGGCTCGTGCTCTACCCCCTCGGCTTCGCGCTGATCGCCCTCGCCCTGCGCTCGGGCCGCAGCTTTGGCGCCTGGGTCGCGTGGGGCGAGGCCGGGCCCCTGGGGCCGGCCCTGTGCTACTGGTCCGAGGCGGGTTGGCTGGCCTGTGCGGGGGTGATCCTGCTCGCGGGGGCGGGCTTCTTCGCCGGCCACCGGGTGCTGGTGCACAGCCGCGCGCCGCTGGTGTCGGCCGCCCTGAGCCAGGAGACCTCGCCGCGGGGCCGGCTATGGCGGCTCCTGCGGGCGCTCTCCCGGCCGCTGCCCCGGGCGCTCGGCAGCCTCTGGGTGCGGGACATCGTGCTGCTGGCGGGCCGCGGCTACGCCCGGATGCGCATCGCGGTCCTCTTGATGCTGGCGGTCTACCCGGTCTACCACCAGATCGTGCGGGGCTTCGGGAACCCGACCGCCGTCGAGCTGGTCAGCGGCGCGCACACCGTGTTCCTGGTCTGCTTCGCGGCCTACTTCCTGTGCCTGGACTTCTGGAAGTTCAAGGCCGACGGCTTCGCGGTCGAGCGCGCCCAGCCCGTGTCCGGGCGCACCGCGCTCTGGGGCTCGCTGCTGGTCACCGCGCCCCTGGCCGTGCTGCTCGCCCTGCTGCTCGCCCCGATCGCGGCGCCGGAGACCACCGCGCGCCTCGAGCTCGGGCTGAAGGGCGGGTTGCTCGCGGCGCTGCTCAGCCACTTCTTCGCCTCCTTCTGCCTGGAGAACTACCGGGGCCCCCAGGTGCGCGGCGAGAGCGCCCTGTCGATCAGCGCGGCGGTGCTCGGCATCGTGCTCGCCGGCGCCCTGCGCCTGCACCCGCTGCTCGCCCTCGCCTACCCGCTGCTGGTCGGGCGCTCGGCGGCGCGGGCGCGGCGCAACTACGAGCGGGTGGAGCTCTCGTGGATGTAGGGTGCAGTCAGCCCGGTCGATTCAGCGGGATTTCCTCGCGAGGGCCCGGAGGCCGCTTGAGCTCGGGCGCTTCGATCGGTTCTCTGGCAGCGCCCAGGGGAGCGCTCGAGGCCAACCGCGAGCTCCTGTGCCCCTGGCCGCGACGCGGGCTTGCCACCGCTGATCCCCACGCACTACCTTGAAGGGAGCTCGCGGCGTTCCCGCCGACGAACAAGGAGGTGCCGATGGTGCGCTGCACATGTGTCCTGCTCGTGGCTCTTCTCTCCGCCTGCTCGACGAGCCGCGCCCAACAGGCCGACGAGCTGCCCTCGATCACCTATCCCGGCTCCCGCAGCTCGACCGGCTGGGTCGACACGGGCAGCGGGCAGGTCGGCGTCGACCGCTTCCTCCGCTTCGACGGCAAGCGCGTGTACCTGTCCCTGACCTGCGACCTGCTCGTCACCGATGGCGCCAGCGAGAAGGCACGCTGGAGCCACTTCGTCGGCGCCTTCTGGGACACCGTCGCGATCGAGAAGCTGACGGTCGACGAGGAGGAGCGCCTGGTGATCGCCCTCCGCAGCTCCGACGACCCTGACCAGGTCTCCTACCGCGACCTCGACACCGGCGCCGAGCTCCCGCAGCCGGCCGCGCTCCCGGGGGTCGAGCTGCCGGTGCGCATGCTCGGCCGCGGCGACCAGCGTGCCGACGCCGAGCCGCGCCGGGTGCTCGTCGCGACGCAGGAGGATTGGGACGCCCTGCGGGCAGAGCTGTTCGCCGGCCTCGACGTCGAGCTCGAGGCGGAGGTGGACTTCGCCGAGGAGGTCGTGATCCTGGTCGCGCTCGGCGAGGGCTGGAACTGCGGCGGGCTCAGCTGCAGCGCGGCCTACGAGGATGACGAGCGCGTGCTGGTGCGGCTCTTCGCCCACACCTTCCAGACCGTGGGCCCGGACGGAGGCGGCGTGCTGGGGCGGGCCTGGGGGGCCTTCACCCTGCCGCGCCGGCCCGGGAAACCCTACGTCCTCGAGCGCAACGCCCAGCGCTACATCGCCGGTCCGCCGCTGTGGCAGGAGGTCGAGCGCCTGCGGCTCGACGACTGAGCTGAGCCCCGCTCAAGCCTTGAACAGCTTGTCCGGGACGTCGAGGGTGTCGAGCTGGGCGATCAGGTCCTTGATCTGCGCCCAGGTCTCGGCATTCTCGCGGGCGAGCAGCAGGTTGCCGACGCGCACCGGCGCGTCGACGGTCCTGTCGCCGACCGTGATCGGGATCTTCACCGTCGTGCTCGCCTTGATGCCCTCGATCGACTCGAGCACCTTCTCGGCGTGCTTCTCCGCGTTGGAGCGCCAGGGGCGGGCGGCCTTGATCACCTCGTAGGTCATCCCGGCGAGCGCCATCAGCAGGCCCACACCGCCACTCGCGCCGGCGACGGCGAGGTAGAGCCCGAGCATCGCCCAGAAAAGGTCGATGGCCAGGACCGCGGCGTCTCCCCCATAGCACTCGCTCCACTTGGCGTAGAGGGTGACGGCCGCGACCGCGACATCGAGGGAGCCGCCCACCTGCCCGGCGACGTCCATGACCGCGGAGGAGAAGACCCCCGGCGGGATGCCGTCGCCGAGGTCGAGCACGCCTTTGATCAGACCGACGGTGGCGGCGAAGGCGTCCGCGTCGAGCTTCCCCTTCTCGAGCGTCCCGCGGTACTTCTCGACGGCGAAGCCGAGGCCGAGGACGGCGACGATCAGCTTGGCGTTGGTGACGAGGCCCTGGACCCTGGATCCGTCTTCCACCGCCTCGACGGCGCCGTCGACCTTCTCCGACAGCTCCTTGAAGTGCCGCTCGATCGCGGCGAAGTCCTTGCGCTTCAGGGCCTTCTCGAGCCGCTTCGAGACCGTCTCCAGCTCCTCGGCCAACGGGGTGATCTTGCCGGCGTGGGAGGCCGCAGCCATCAAGCCCTCGGCGGCCTCGACCAGCGTCTTGTGCCCCTTCGTCTGGCAGGTGAGGACCCGGAGCATGTCGCAGAGGTCGCCCCCGTTGAGCTTGAAGGCGAGGCCGGGCGCCTTGACCGCCCAGAACTCGGCGTCGAGGACCGGGCCTCGCGCGGTCTTCGGCACGTCCTTGCCTTTGACCTTGACCTCGTTCGGGCCGAACACCTCGCGCAGGAAGGGGGACAGCTTCTCCTCGAGCGGTCCCGCGACGTCCTCCGGCACGACCGCGCGGTCGGTGCAGGCGAGCAGGATGCGCAGGGCGCGGCGCTCGGCGGCATCGACCTGCTTCGCGTGCTCTTCGCTGAGGTCCGAGCGGGCCACACACATCTGCAGCACGCGCTGGGCCTGCTTCTCGTCGAGGCCGCGCAGGCTCTTGACCGAGTGGATCGCGGGGAAGCCTTCGAGCTCGGCCCGGGGGACGACGAGGACGGGCTTGTACTCGCCGTCGTGGAACCGGAACTCCTTCCGCGGCGGCGCGGCGACGGTCAGTCCCTGGAGGACCGGGAGCGCGTCGGGATCGGCGGCGAGGCACTCGAGGTGCAGCCGGCGCAGGTGCGGGTCGTTCAGCACGAGCTCGTTCTTCGGGTTCATCGAGCCGGCCGCGTGCCCGGTGTACCAGTACTTGTAGGGCTGCCGGGCCAGCAGCTCGAGCAGCCGGTCGGCGGCGCGCCGCAGCTCGAGGCTGTGGCCCGTCGTGCGCTGCATCGAGCGGGACAGCGTGCCGACGGCCTGCTCGATGCTGAGGTAGGCCGCGATCTCCTTGCGCTGCTTCTTCGCGTCCTCGCTCCCTTCGACCCAGCTCGCGAACAGGCCGGCGACCCTGTCGTCCGCGTCGCTGCAGCTCGCGAGGATGGAAGGAGCCCGGTCGGCGACGATCTTGTTCCACTCCGGCATCTTCTTCCGGCGCGCCCGGTAGTACTTCCCCCAGCTTCCGACGTTCCCGAGCATCTGCTCCGCGATCTTCATCAGGGCCAGGGCCTCGTTGAAGAACGCCTTGAGCTTCTTCGCGTCGAATTCCTTGTCGAGGTCCTCGGTGTTCATGCCGAAGATCTCGCCCATCCACGAGCCGGCGACCGCCTGGCCGACGACGGTCAGCAGCTGGGCGAGCACCGCCTGCCAGTAGAAGCTGCGCCCCATGTGCTCGGCGACGAGCTTGGTGTAGACGCCCTCGACGCTCTTCGCGCAGTCTTCGACGACCCGCATCCACATCTCCCAGGAGGTGATCGGCAGGCCGACGGAGCCGAGGCCGAGGTCTTCGCCGTGCGCCGGATCGGGACGGCAGACCCGCGCGTAGCCGACCTGCGTGGCCAGCTTCCAGTTGATGGTGTGGGCGCCGTTCTTCAGCCGGGACCGCTTCCAGCGCTGGTACGGCAGCGCCATGGTGATGGTCTTGTCCTGGCTGGAGAGCCGCAGGTCGGTGGGCGTGGCGCTGGTGGGGATCACCTGCTCGGGGAAGTAGCGCAGGTTCCAGTAGCCTTCGGTGGGCTCGATCGCGGAGCCGGGGATGCGGATCAGGCCGCACTCCCCCCAGCGGTCCATGATCGGGGAGTACTCCGTCGTGTCGTGCATCGCGACGACGTACCCGGCCCGGTAGGCGTCGGTCAACTTCTTCTCGAAGCGCAGGATGCGGTGCAACACTCCGCTCCCGAGCGGGAGCAGGTAGCGGCTCTGCGCGGTCTTGTCCGCGAGAGGGTCGTCCTTGTAGGCGAAGTGGATCTTCAGGGTCTGGGTTCCTTTGGCGGCCTTCCACGACAGGGAGTCCGCGCCGCCGTGCAGGAAGGGCTGCAGGTACAGGTCGACGTTGATGCTCCGGGTCTCGGTAGCGGTGGGCATCGGGTTCTCCTCAAGCGCTGTAGAGCTGGTGGGCGGACAGGGGGCCGTGGAAGACGTCGCCGAGACAGCGGCTGCGGCCGTCGGCGAGAGTCGCGGTGGCTGTGACCTGAAGCAGGCCGGGCACGAGCCCTCCGAGCACGACGCGGTAGCTGCGCAGGGCGCCGGCGCGGAACGCCTGCTCCTCGACGGCCAGCGCGCGGCCGGACTGGGTCGCCTGGACCTCGACCGCGGTCGCGTCCTTGACCTTGCCGGCCAGCCCGATCGACAGCGCGAAGCGCGTCGGCTGGTCGACGATGAGGAACCAGTCGCCGTCCTGTTGCTCGAGGCGTGACTCCAGCCGCTTCGGTGCCGCGTCCTGGCCGTCCGGGGGGAAGCCGACGAGAAGCGGCTGCCCGGTCGCGATCCAGACCGGCGCGCCGGCGGTTTCCTCGACCTCCTCGACGGTCTCCTCGTGCTCGTCGGCGAACAGGTCGGCGATCGAGGACTCGCGCCACCACGAGCGCAGCAGGTCGCCGAGCCAGCTCGTCGCGGCGGGCAGCCGCGGGCGGCCGTCGGCGTCGGTCTCGAAGCAGCCGAGGCGCAGGTTCTCGTCGACACACAGCTCGACACGGGTGTCGGCGATCGGGTGCAGGGAGCCGTCCGCGGCGCGGGCGGCGACGACCGGGCAGATGCCGGCCGGGAGCGTCATCTCCGTCATCGCGCGGACCTCCCCTGTGGGAAGCCTGGGCGGACGGGGGTGCGGCGGGCGGGTTGTGCGGTCGGCATGGGTCTCCTCCTGGCGGGCTGCGCCAGACGGAGAGGAAATGCCGTGCCGAGCCGTGCTCGTGGCTGGAAGTGCTGATCCTGCAATGCTTTGCTGCCACTGTCGCGGACCCGCGATCGAGACGCGGACGCGGAGGCCGTTCGGGCACAGTGCAGTGCTGTGCGGGCGGGTGTGCAGAGCGGGGACCTTGCTCAGGAGATCGGACGGCCGGTTTCTGGCCAGGCTAGAACAGGCCGCCGCCGCCCCCGCCGCCATCGCCC
>JAUIEM010000614.1 GCA_030428695.1 bacterium | reverse complement strand
GCGATGGAAAAGACCGTCAAAGAAGGCGCTGTCAAGGCCGATTGGAAGACCACCAGGACCGAGTACACCCACAACGGTTTTGGCAAGATCATCTTGGCATCAATGCTCGGAGAGAAAAACAAAAAAGGCGACGAAATCCCGCCCGAAAAGGACCCCGGCCGCTGGTATACCCTGGCCAATGGGGTGGTAGGGCTGTTGGAGAACTGCTACAGCGGCACTTCTTCGGAAGGGCTGCGGCGCTGGGCGGAAGCCTTCATGACGCGCAGCCCTTGCCCGGTCTGCGAAGGCACCCGCCTGAAAATGGAATCGCTCTGGTTCCGCATCGACGGCAAGCACATCAAGAAGAGCACGGTTCGCATGAAGCAGGTCGCGGAAAACTCGGAACGCGACGTAAACTTCTACAAACTGTGGTTTTACCAGGCGACGACCTAAGCGGTTTGCAATTGGATTTGCATCCGAGTACAGTGTGCTAAAGGCTGTAAACCGCGTTTCGCCCCTGATTTTCTCGGCTTCGAGAGTCGCGCTCTGAAGCGCGGCGTCCGCAGCGCGGCGTCTCGCAGTGGCGTCTTCTCGAATGAGAGGCGTACTCGAGCATTGGGAGGTCATTTCCGTGGGGCCAGGGTATCCTCAACAACCTTATGGCAGGCCGCCTGGCGGCGTTCCCGGTGGAATGCCCGGGCAGCCCGGTGGCTACCAACCCGCGCCTGGCGGCTATCCCCAGGGACCCGGTGCTCCGGGCGCGATGCCGGGAGCCTACCCCGGACCCGGGGGCGCGCCCGGGACCAAGATGTGTCCGAATGGGCACATCATGCAGGCAGGCTGGCCGCGGTGCCCGTACTGTCCGCAGACGGCGGGACCGCGCAAGCCCGTGCCGAAGACGCGCGTCGCCTCGGTCGGTGACCTGAAGAAGATGATCAGCAAACCGCGTCCGAAGCCGCGCCCGAAGAAGCCGATGCGCACCAAGCTGATCGAGGTCGAAGAGGCCGCCCCGGCGGTCGGCTGGCTGGTCTGCCTGAGTGGCCGCTACAAAGGCAAGGACTTCCGTATCAAGGAAGGCAAGAACACGATCGGCAAGGAAAAGACCTGCGATATCCTCCTCGAGGAAGAGTACATCTCCGCCCGTCACGCGAACATCAACCACATTCGCAAAGACGGCGAGAACATCTTCATCCTCGTCGACCTCGACTCGGCGAACGGGACCTTCTTGAACGACAACGAGGAACCGATCAGCAAGGAAGAGCTGGTGGACAACGACAAGGTCGTGTTCGGCCAGACGGGATTCAGATTCAAATGCATCTAGGCTCCGCGGGGGAGCCCAGGGCATGAGGCGGTGAGGGTCGCTGCCGCTGACGTCGTTCGACGTGGCTCGCGACCCCGGCCATTTGGGAAAATGAAGTTTTCGTCCACACGGGCCCGCGGCAGCCGAAGAGGCCCGAATACGGACGGAGACGCTCGAAACAGGTGCTGCAAGAACGTGTCCAGGTTCGTGGTGTCGCGCGACCGAGGCGCTTTCCAGCCTGAGAAAGGTGTGCCGAGGGTATGACCTACGTCGCTCAGGGAAGTCGAACCGTCGTACGAGATGATATCGTCTTTGGCTCCGTGTCCCACGTCGGGATGGAGCGGACGGAAAACCAGGACTTCTGCGGATATTACGAGCCGGACGATGACCGAACCCTCGAGCTCAAGGGGCGCCTGTTCGTCGTCTGTGACGGCATGGGTGGCCACGCTGGCGGCGAGATCGCCAGCCGCATGGGCGTCGAGAAGATCGTCGAGGCCTACTACAACGACCCGGGAAGCAACACGATCGAGGCGATCAAACGCTCGATCGAGATGTCGAGCCGCAGCGTGTGGGACAAGGCCCAGGACCAACCAGCTCTGCGGGGGATGGGCAGCACCAGCGTCGTGATGGTGCTCAAGAACAACATGGCCTACTTCGGTCATGTCGGCGACAGCCGCGCCTACATCATCCGCCAGGGGAAGATCGAGCAGATCACCAAAGACCACTCGCTCGTGCAGCAGATGGTCGACGAGGGCCTGCTCGACGCTTCGGAGATGGAGAACCACCCCGA
The DNA here is from genome assembly GCA_030428695.1 of bacterium. The sequence goes on along the minus strand of JAUIEM010000614.1, from coordinate 1,259 downwards.
CAAGAACGTCATCCTGCGTTCGATGGGCGTCAAGCCCGAGGTCGAAGTCGACATCCTCTACCACCCGGTCGAGACCGGCGACATCTACCTGCTCTGCACGGACGGCCTGTCCGGTCTGGTCAGCGATGAGGAGATCCTCAACATCACGCTGGCCAACGAGGCGAACCCGCAGGAGGGCTGCCAGCGCCTCGTCGACCTCGCCAACGCCTACGGTGGCTACGACAACACGACGGTCCAGATCATCAAGATCAACCAGGTGCAGGCCGGGCCTCCGCCGTCGGACATGACGACGGGCGTGTTCACGGCCGACCAGGTGCAGGAGTCGATCGACCGGGCGCGGGCCGAGATGGGCATGCCGCCCGCGGCTCCGGGCGCCGCGGCTCCGCCTCCTGGCGCGCCCCCGCCCCCCTCGACGCCGAAGACGCAGCCGTCGATGGCCGCGCCGAACATCGCCTCCGCTCCGCGTTCGAAACCCGCTCCGGCGGCGGCCGGCGGCGGTGGCGGTGGTGGTGGCAAGGTCGGCATGCTGATGGCGCTGGTCTTCCTCGTCCTCTTCCTGATCATGCTGATGAGCTTCTTCACCGTGCAGACGGGAGTGAATGACTACCGCGCGGCGGTCGACAAGCAGATCGCCTTCTACAAGACCAGCGGCGGAATCACCGACGCGCCGGACGAGCTCAGCGCCGCCGATCAAGCGATCGACGACGGCGTGTCCACCCTGCGCGGCATGCTCCCCTTCGGCGCCGGCTCCTCGTTCGAAGCGGCGGCGGACAAGTTCGAGAGCCTTGAGAGCAGCCAGAAGACCATGGTGACGAAGGCCTTCGCGGACGTCTCCGCCAGCCTTCCCCTCGCCAAGGACATGGCCGTGCGTCTCGGTGCGGAGGAGTCCGACGACTTCAAGGCCGGGGTCGCCGACGAGAAGGCCGCCGAGAGCGCGACCGACCTCGCGCAGATCACCTTGATGCGGTCGGCGGAGGCGGCGTTCCGCAAGGCCGCGAGCGACGCCGCGCGGGAGAAGTGCAGCGAGCTGGAAGAGCGCAACGAAGACCACATCCGGGCGATCAACAGCGGGGGCATCGGGCAGCAGCTCCAGTCGGTGGTCGAAGCCGCGCGGACAGAGGCGAACGAAGCCCGCCGTCTGAAGGACGCCCAGCAGTATGTCGCGGCGTACTGGTCCCTGGTTCGGGTCGAGAAAATCCTTGGCAAGCTGGCCGGCAACTGAGCGCGACGATCGCGGCGGAAGCCGAGCGGGTCCCTCA
>JAUIEM010000613.1 GCA_030428695.1 bacterium | reverse complement strand
TGCGTGTTCCGGACCAAACCGGACACCGATTCCGGCGGAATCCGGACACGCATTCCGATTCAATCCGGACAATGATTCCGGGCAATTCGGACACCCCGAGAGCGGCGTGAACGCTGGGTAGCGGCGGGCCATCGTCCACCAGGAGGTGGAGATGGCGCGCAGAAGGCTACCCATGCGAAAACTGAGAGAAATCCTACGCCTGAAGCTGGAGCGGAAGGCGACGACGCGGCAGATCGCGCAGTCGTGCAACATCGCCCGGAGCACGGTGAGCGACTACGTGGGCCGGATCGCCGTGGCGGGGCTGTCGTGGCCGCTGCCGCCGGAGCTGGACGACGACCTGGCCCTGGAGCGGCTGCTCTTTCCGCAGGAGGGGCACCCCAAGGCGCAGCGGCCCGAGCCGGACTGGGCCGAGATCCACCGCGAGCTGCGGCGCAAGCACGTGACGCGGATGCTGCTCTGGCAGGAGTACCGCGAGAGCGAGCCCGAGGGCTACCAGTACAGCCAGTTCTGCGATCGGTACGGGCGGTGGGCGAAGACGCTTCCGATCTCGATGCGCCAGACCCACCTGGCCGGGGACAAGCTCTTCGTCGATTTCTCGGGCGACGGGATCGAAATCGTGGACCCGCGCACGGGCGACCGCGAGGTGGCCAAACTGTTTGTCGCCGTCCTCGGGGCGTCGAACTACACCTACGTCGAGCCCGTCCTGCGCGAGGACCTGCCGACGTGGATCGGGTGCCACGTGCGCGCCTTCGATTTCTTCGGCGGCGTGCCGAAGGCCGTCGTCCCGGACAACCTGAAGGCCGGGGTGGCGCGCCCGTGCTTCTACGACCCCGAGATCAACCCGACCTACGCCAATCTCGCCGACCATTACGGCGTGACGGTCCTTCCGGCGCGTCCGTACAAGCCCAAGGACAAGGCGAAGGCGGAGCAGGGAGTGCTCCTCGCCGAGCGGTGGATCATCGCCGCGCTTCGCAACCGGACCTTCTACAGCCTGGGCGAGCTGATCGAGGCGATCTGGCCGCTCGTCGATCGTCTGAACGAGCGCGTGATGCGCAAGCTGAAGGTGTCGCGCCGCGAGCTCTTCGAGAGCCTCGACCGCCCCGCGCTCGGCCCTCTGCCGTCCGTGCCCTACGAGTACGCCGACTTCAAGCACGTGCGGGCGAACATCGACTACCACGTCGAGTACGAACATCACTATTACAGTGTGCCGTACCGGCTGCGCGGAGCGGCCCTGGAGCTGCGGGCGACGACCACGACGGTGGAGGTCTTGCACAACGGGACACGAGTGGCGGGTCATGCCCGAAGCTCGAAGAAGCATGCGTACACGACCAACCCCGACCACATGCCGAGCGCGCACCGGGCGCACGCGGAGTGGACGCCGTCGCGGCTCATCTCGTGGGCGAGGACGATCGGGCCTCGGACGGCGGAGCTGGTCGAGGAGCTGATCCGGCAGCGCCCGCATCCCGAGCATGGCTACCGAGCGTGCCTCGGCATCTTCCGACTGAACAAGCGGTACTCCGATGAGCGGATCGAGAAGGCGTGCGCTCGGGCTCTTTTCCACCGCGCCGTCTCGTACCGGAGCATCGAGGCGATCCTGAAGAACAACCTCGACCAGCAGGAGACGGCTCCCTCGCCCGTGCAGGAGCCGCTGCCCCTGCACGAGAACATCCGAGGCCCGCGCTACTACCACTGACCCGCGAGTCCCGTCGCCGTCACGGGCTCGCGGCGAACATCGAGCCCCACGACCGAAAGGAATCCCCTTGCTGATCGAACAGACCATGGACAAGCTCATCGCGCTCAAGCTCCAGGGCATGATCGCGGCGCTCCAGGAGTGGCTCGACAACCCCAAGCGCCAGCAGATGAAACCGACCGACCTGGTCGGCATGCTGGCCGACGCCGAGTGGCTCCATCGCGAGAACCGGAAGCTGACGACGCGGCTCCGGCAAGCTCGCTTCCGGCACACCGCCTGCGTCGAAGACATCGACTACCGCCATCCTCGCGGGCTGAAGAAGGCGCTCATGCAGGAACTCGCATCCTCACGCTGGGTCGCCCATCACCAGTCGATCATCCTCACGGGCAAGACCGGGACGGGAAAGAGCTACCTCGCGTGCGCACTCGGCCAGAAGGCGTGCCGTGACGGCTTCGGCGTCATCTACAAGCGCACGTCGCGTCTCTTCGACGAACTCGCGCAGGCTCGGGCCGACGGGACGTACCTCACGGTCCTGCGCCGGATCGCCAAAGCCTCGGTCCTCATCCTCGACGATTTCGGACTCGAGCGGCTCGGCGCGCCCGAGCGCCGTGCGCTGCTCGACGTCCTGGAGGACCGCTACGACGTCTCATCGACCGTGATCACGAGCCAGCTCGAACCCGACCAGTGGCACGCCGTGATCGGCGACGACACCGCCGCCGACTCCATCTGCGACCGGCTGGTCCACAACGCTCACCGGATCAAGCTCGTCGGAGAGTCGATCCGCAAGACCCGCTCGAACTTGAACACGGAGACCAAGAACTCCAAGTAGAACTCACGCCCAGCGTCGCTTCGCTCCGACGGTGTCCGGATTGCCCCCGGAATGACTGTCCGAGATCGAGCCGGAATGGGTGTCCGGATTCGCCGGAATACGCATCGTTCGACACCCCGGCGACGTCGCCGCTCCGAGCGGACTGCGTGCTGCCTGCGGTCGAGGCCTCTGCCGTCCAGACAACGAGCGAGGCCCTCGGTGAGACCGCGTCGTCCGCTGCGGGCGAGGCGATCGGCTCGGCGGCCGAGACCGCGTGGCCCCTCGTTCTCATCGTCGGTATCGTCGCCGGGGCGATCGTCGGTGTTGGGATGGCGGTATGGGCGGCCCCGGCCCTCCTCGCGGAGATTCTCATCGACGCGATGATCGTCGGCGGCTTGACGCACCGTCTGCGTGGGATCGAGACGAGCCACTGGACGGTCGGCGTACTACGTCGGACCTGGCTGCCCGTAGCGTCGCTAGCTGTCCTCCTCGCGGCGACGGGCTGGATCATGCAGGTGTGGGTGCCCGAGGCGGCGTCCATCGGGGACTTCATAGAGGCGATCCGACGGGTCTAGGCGACTGACGATAGTGGCTGCAATCGCCAGCGGGACCTCAGAAACCGTAGTCCGCCCCCCGAGGGACACCGGGACGAAGGCGACCTCGCGCGGGGTCGTGCCCAGGTACACGACCCCGGAGCCCGATTCGTCCGCAGCGACAGCCGGACTCCCGTAGGAGCCCCGTGCCGAATCGAAAGGCGGATCCCTCGGCACCACGCCACTGATCGGGAACGGCGAAGTATCGACCAGCTCGCCCGCCCGCGAACCCCGTAC
>JAUIEM010000152.1 GCA_030428695.1 bacterium | reverse complement strand
CCGACCGGCACCTCGACCAGCGGCACGACGTCGTGCTCCGCGCGGAGGAGACCTCGCTCGACGTCCTGCTCCTGCCCGGGGAGGGAAGCTTCACGGGCAGGGTCGTCGACGAGCAGGGGCAGGGCCTGGCCGGCATCGGGCTCGAGCTCGCCGTCTACACCTCGCATCGGGACTTCGCCCGGACGGTCAGCGACGAGCGCGGCGGGTTCCGCTTCGTCGGCATCCCGCCCGCCGAGATCGGCGTCATCGAAGAGGCCCACGACCCCGCCGGCGTCTATGTGCTGACCGAGCCGTCGGTGTCGTTCCCGCTCGCCGAGCCGGCGGAGGTCCGCCTGGGGCGGATGGGCGAGCTGCGGGGCACGGTGTACGATGACGCGGGCAGCCCCGTCGTGACGCGCATCGTGGCTCGGGGCGGGCCTGCGTTCGCGACCCCCGGGACCTCCGACGCGGAGGGAGCCTTCTCCATGCCGCTCGCGCCCGGGGACTACACCGTCTCGCTCAAGGGGAGCGGCTTCGTGGCGCCGCCGCCCGTCGAGATCCGCGTGCCGTCCGGCGAGACCGTGACCCTCGACCTGACCGTCGGGCGCGGGGCGGAGCTGCGCGGGACGGTGGTCGACGAGACGGGGACCCCGATCGAGGCGGCCGCCGTGACCCTGGTCGACGCGAGCCGCAGCTCCGGGCGGATGATCGCCGAGGCGACGCTGCGTCAGATCGTCGCGCAGGACCTCGGCGACGAGCTCCCCGCGCTCGACGGCGTGGTCTGGACCGACCCGACCGGGAGCTTCGCGCTGTCCGGCCTGGACGAGGGCGAGAACCAGGTCGTCGCCCTGCACCCGGACTACACCACGGGCGCCGCGAAGTGCACCGTCGTCGGCGGCGTGTCTCCCGCGCCCGTGCGGATCGAGCTGCGCGCCGGCGGGCGCCTCGAGGGGACGGTGTACGCGTCCGACGGGGGCCCGCTCGCGCGCTCGGCGCTGATCCTGTCCGGCGGCGGAGCCCCGCAACGATCGGGCATGACGGGGGAGGACGGGAGCTACCGCTTCGGCAGCCTCGAGGCGGGGAGCTACACGCTGATGGTGTACGACCTCGACCCGAGCGCAGAGCAGCCGATGGCGGGCATCACCAGCCACCGCGTCGAGCTCGAGGCGGGGGAGCGGCGCACGTTCGACATCCACCTCGGCGCGGGGGTCGAGGTGGACGGCCGCGTGCTGCGGGCGGGGCAGCCCCTGGCGCAGGCCGAGGTGCAGCTCGTCGATCCGCGCCAGGGCCTCGCCGGGATGCGGATGGCGAACACCGACGCGGACGGGCGCTTCACCACGCTCGTACACGCCGGACGCTACGAGCTGTTCGTCAGCCTCGACTCGCAACAGGCGCGCTTCGAGGTCGAGATCCCGCGCGGCGTCGAGAGCTTCAGCCTCGGCGACATCGTCCTGTCGAGCACGCGCCTCGCGGGCCGGGTGCTCGCCGCGGGTGTCCCGCTCGCCGGGGCCGAGGTGTTCCTGCTGCGCGAGGGCGCGTCGCCGCACGAGGGCTCCCTCGAGAGCATGGTCGAGGCCTTCGCCGGGAACGCCCGGACCGCGGAGGATGGGTCCTTCGAGCTGATCGGCATGGGGGGAGGAAGCTACCGCTTGCGGGTCCAGGCCGCGGGCCACGCGACCTGGTCGGGTCCGGTCGAGCTGCTCGAAGGCGGCGAGCGCCTCGGCTTCGACGTCGCGCTCGAGCCGGAGGCAGCGCTGCGCGGCGTGGTCCTCGACCCGGACGGCGATCCGGTCCGCGCGACCCTCCTGGTGCGCGGCCTGGATCCCGCGGCGCCCGCGCCTCTTCAAGCGCTGGCTTTGCTCGAGGGTACCGCGGCGGACGGCAGCTTCGCGCTCGGCGGGCTCAGCGCCGGGGCGCCGTACACGGTCTTCGCCTTCGGCGAGGGCCACGGGCCGGGAAAGATCGACGCGCGTGGCGGCGACTCCGGTCTCGAGCTGCGGCTGACCGTGCCGGGCAGCGCGCGGCTGACCGTGACGCGGGGAACGGTGCCTGCCCCCGGCCTGCAGCTGTACGTCCGCTACCCCTGGGGCGACGCGGCGGTCGGGCTGCCCGATGCCCTGGCGCTCAGCCCCGAGACCGACGCGCGCGGGCGGGTGTCCGTGTCGCTCGCCCCGGGCAGCTACGCCTTCACGCTGTGCGACGCCGAGGGCACGGTCCACGGGAGCGGCCTGCTCCGGGTCCGCTCCGGCGAGACGACGGAGCAGGCGGTCGACCTGCTCGAGTGAGGTTGTCGCTCGCCGCTGCACGTCCCGCGCTATAGTGCGGGGTATCGAAACACAGCGAGGCCAGCATGCACGACGACAGCCCGACGCTTCCTCCATCCTCGCCGCCTCCGGAGCTCCTCGAGCTGCACACGATGTGGACGACGGTCGCCGGAGAGCCGATCGAGGCCTGCAGCTTCGACTCCGCGGCGACCTACAAGCCGGCCACGCCCTCTCCGTTCGCGACGTCGGCGCGCCCCGCCGAGCGCTACACGGTCGTCTCCGAGCTGGGCCGGGGCGGGATGGGGGTCGTCTACCGCGCGGAGCAGCCCGCCCTGCGACGCGAGGTGGCGCTGAAGAAGATCCGCGGCGACGTGGACGGGGACGCGTTGGCCGCGAGCTTCCTCGCCGAGGCGCTGACCACCGCCTGGCTCGACCACCCGAACATCGTGCCGGTGCACTCCCTCGAGCAGGGGCCGGACGGCGAGCTCGCCCTCGCGATGAAGATCGTCTCGGGCCGGCCGTGGAGCGCGCTGCTGGAAGAACGCGCCGACGACGACCTCGACCGCCAGCTCGAGATCCTGCTCGCCGTCTGCGACGCGATCGCCTTCGCCCACAGCCGGGAGGTGCTGCACCTCGACCTCAAGCCGGAGAACGTGATGGTCGGCGCCTTCGGCGAGGTGCTGGTGATGGACTGGGGGCTGGCCTGCAGCCTGCAGGAACCCTGCGCCGTGCCCCGCGCCCGCCCGCGCGGCGCGCTCGCGGGCAAGCCCTGCGGCACGCCGAGCTACATGGCTCCCGAGCTCGCCGATGGGCGGGCGGAAGATCTGTGCCCGGCGACCGACGTCTTCCTGCTCGGCGCGATCCTGCACGAGCTCGTCACCGGCCGTCCGCCGCACCGCGGCGACAGCCTGTGGCAGGTCATCATCGCCGCCAGCCGGGCGCATCCGCCCCAGCTGCCCGACAGCTGCCCCGTCGAGCTGCGGCGGATCATCGAACGCGCCCTGGCCCGCGAGACCGACGCACGCTTCGCGCGGGTCGAAGACTTTGCCGCCGCGCTGCGCGCCTTCCGCACCCACCGTGAGAGCGACCTGATCGCCCGCGGCGCGCGGGAGCTGTTCGACAAGAGCCGGGCGCGCCCCGCCGACGACGCCGACGAAGGCCTGTACGTCGACCTCGCCGAGGCCGTCGCGGGCTTTGCCCAGGCCCGCCAGCTGTGGGCGGAGAACCCCGACGCCGCCGCGGGCGAGACCGCCGCCCGCGCCTTCTACGCCCGCCGCGCCCTGGCCCGCGGCGACCTCGGCCTGGCGGAGGCGCAGGCGGCGCGGGTCGACGACGCCGACGAGGCGCGGCGGCTGGAAGAGGAGCTCGATGCCGCCCGGCGGCGACGCGCCGCCGCCGCCCGGGCCGCCCGCCGCATCCGGCGGGGCCTGGTCGGGGCGCTGGCGCTGGTCATGCTCAGCGTGCTCGGCGGGCTGCTCGCCGTGCGGAACGCGCGGCAGAGCAGCCGGGAGGAGCAGCGGGCCCGCGCCGTCGTCCTCGCGGAGTCGAGCGCGGCGGTCTTCCGCGCGGCCCGGGACGCGCTGCCGGAGGTCGACGATGCGCTGCAGGTCCTGCCCGAAGGCGTGCGCGAGCAGCACGACCGGGCCCTCGGCCAGGGCCTGGACGCGTTGGCCGCGGCCGAGGCCCTCGTCGCCCTGCCTGGAGCCGGCGCGGCGGAGCGCCAGGCGCTGGCGACGACGGCCCTGGGGCTCGCCGAGGTCGCGCGGGCCGCGCGGCAGTGGGGCGTCGCGCGCAGCGTGCTCGAGAAGGCCCAGGCCCGGGCCGGCGCCAGCGACGAGCTCGCGGCGGCCCTGGCCGGCGTCGAGCGGGCGCGCACGCGCCGGACCGAGGAACGCGCCGCGCGGGTCGACGAGCTGCTGACCGGGGTCCAGGCCGGTGTCGACCCGGTCGGTCTCGAGGCCGCCCGCTACGAGCTGTTGAGCCTCGCCCACCCCCGCACCCGCGGTCAGCTGTGCGCGGTCCTCGACACCCTCGGCGCCGCCCTGCGGGCCAGCGCCGCGGAGGCGCTGCTCGGGGCGGTCGCCGACAGCGCCCGGCCGGGCCTGCGCGCGGCCCTCGCCGCCGAGGCCTCGCGGCTCCCCGGGGACACGCTGTCCGCCGGCCAGCGGGGCGCGATCGAGCGCGCCGAGCGGAGCTTCCTCATGACCCGGCTGCGGGGCGCGGCGCCGTCGCGCCGCGTCCGGCCCCACGAGCTGCTCGCCAGCGTCCAGGAGCGGGCGCTGGGGGAGGCCGCTCTGCAGCTCGGCCAGCTGTGCGCCGAGGTGCTGGCCCGCTTTCCTCCCGATCCGGCGACCCTGCCCGTGCTGTGGCGCTACGCCCGCGCCGAGCAGAGCGAGCTGCGGGTGATCCCGGCCGCGGTCGCCCTGGTGGTCAGTGGCGGGGCGGAAGGCGACGCGCTCTGGCAGGACGTGCGGCGGCGCTTCCCCTCCGGCGGGTTGCTCGACCGCCGCCTCGCGCCCTACCTGCGGCGCGCGGGCATCACCCCGCCGCTGCTCAGCGCTTCGACCGCCGAGCTGCTCGAGCGCGCCGAGGACCGCTTCGCGCGGCGGGACTTCTTCGGGGCGCGGGCCGACCTGCGCGCGGTCCTGGAGCTCGACCCCGAGGAGTCCTGGGCCTGGCACACCCTGGCCCGCATCTCCGCGAGCGAGCTCGACGCGCCGCGGGCCCTGGAGGAGATCGACAAGGCCATCGCCCTGAACGACCGGGCCGCGCTGCCCCACGCCCTGCGCGGGACCATCCTGCGTTCCCTCGAGCGCGAGGACGAGGCGCTGGAGGCCTTCGCCCGGGCGATCGAGCGCGACCCGCTCAACATTGGCGCCTTCGCGGACCGGGCGCTGCTCCACGCCGAGCGCGGCGACGCCGACGAGGCGCTCGCCGACGTCGAGCGCGCGCTCGAGCTCGACGCCGGCCTCGGCTTTCCCTGGGCCCTGCGCGGCCGCCTGCTGCGCGAGCAGGGACGCCTGGCCGAGGCCCTGGCCGACGGCGACCAGGCCGTGAAGGTCGAGCCGAAGCTCGCCTACGTCTACGTGGAGCGCGGCAAGACCCGGCTCGCGCTGCGCCAGATCACGGCGGCCCTCGAGGACGCGGAGCAGGCGGTGCGTCTCGGCCCGGAGGCGCCCGACAGCTGGGTGCTGCGCGGCCGGGCACGGGTCCTGCTGCGGGACTTCGAGGGGGCGGAGCACGACTTCCGCATGGCGATCAGCATCTATCCGCCGGCGGTCGAGGCCCGCCGCCATCTCGGTGCGCTGCTGGTCGACTTCAACGCCGAGGCCGCGGTCGCGATGCTCGACGAGGCCGCGGCCCTCGCGCCGGACGACGCCCTCGTCCACGTCGAACGCAGCCGGGCGAAGAAGGCGCTCGGCGACCTCGAAGGCGCGGTCGACGACCTCCAGCGCGCCCTCGAGCTCGGCCCCCAGCTGCCCGAACCGTGGGGGCTGCTCGGCGCGATGCGGCTCGAGCAGGACGCCCCCGCGGACGCCGCGATGATCTTCACCGAGGCCCTGCAGCACGCGATCGACCGCACCCCCTGGCTGCTGCAACGGGGCCGGGCGCTGCTCCAGATCGGACGCGCGGAGGAGGCCGCCCAGGACTACGCCGAGGTGGTCGAGGCCGATCCGACCGACCACCAGGCCCACTACGGGCTCGGCCGCGCCCTCGCCCGCCTCGGCGAGGTCGACGCCGCCCTCGAGAGCTGGCAGCGGGCCTTCGACATCCAGCCCGGCGTCGCGCCGCTGACCGCGCGGGCCGACCTCTTGCGCAGCCACAAGCGCGGCGACCGTGGCTACGGCGACCTGACGCAGGCCCTCGCGCTGGCTCCGGAAGATCCCGCGCTGTGGGCGCGGCGCGCGCTGGTGCTCCAGGACCTCGAGCGGCTCGAGGAGGCCGAGGCCGACGCCGAGGAGATGGTCGCGCGCTTCCCCGAAGATCCCGACGGCTACTTGATCCGCGGCATGATCCGCAAGGAGCGCGGGGCCCTCGAAGGCGCGCGGGAAGACCTGCGCCACATGCTCGAGCTCGCTCCGGAGCACCGCTACGCCTCGACCGCGCGGGGGCTGCTCGAGCAGCTGGGGGAATAGGGGGCGGCGCAGTCCGGGGCAAATGACGGGTTCAGGCCCCGTCGCGGATCAGCTGCTGCAGGCTGCGCCGGGGCGGGCCGCCGACGTAGGGGGCGCCCTGGATGAGTTTGCCGACAGAGTTCTTGAAGAAGGTCTGGTCCTTGGCCGGAGCCCCCGAAGCGGCGCGGGTCTCGGCGAACACCTTCGTCAAGGCTCGGCGCAGCGCGTCGCTGAGGGGGGTCTTCAGGTACGGGCTCGACTTCGGCTTCGACACCGAGCGCTCGAGGGGCGCGATCACCTTGTTCAGCAACAGCTCGTTCGACCCCTGACCGGCCGCCTTCTCCAGCGTGTTCCAGGCAGAGGAGCAGCGGTCCTTGGCGACGGCGAGGACCTCGTCGAGGTTCCCGATGCCCTGGAAGCCCGCGTTGCGGCTTCCTTTGTAGGCGCGCAGGAAGCTCCACACATCGATCTTCTCGCCGAAGCCCCGCACGTCGCGCTGCGTCGCGCCGAGATCCAGGAAGCTGCGCGGGTCCGAGAGCACGGGCTTGCTCCACACGTCGTGGACCGGATCAGGCTCGACGAGCTCCGTGAAGGTGCCGGAGAGGGCGGCGACGATCTGGGCGCTGACGTCGATCGCCTTGATCTGGCTGAGGACCAGTCCGAAGCCGAGGTAGTACTCCTTCTGCTGCTCCTCGTTGCCGCTCATCGGCTGGTCGGGCTTGTCGTCCACCTCCACGTCCCAGTTCCCCGGCAGGTAGTAGGCGACATCGAGCAGTTGTGACTGGTTCTTGGCGTACGGCAGCTTGTCGAAGAAGCCCGGCAGCGCGCTCGGCAGGACCTTCTTCGGCTCCTGCCGGATGCGCTGGGCGAGGACGCCGCAGCTGGGGGCGAAGTCCCAGCCCTTCTGCAGCTTCTTGAACTCCCGCCGGGCCTGCTTGCGGCTGATCGGATCGAGGCCCTGCAGGGCGTTCTGCTTGTTGATCTCCTCGCGCAGGGCCTCGGCGTCGGCGAACTCCGCGTAGGCCTTACGGACTTTGCGCGCCACCGTCGGCCCGGCCTCGCGGAAGTCCTTGAGCAGGGCGTCGCGGTAGCCCTGGAAGGTGTCGGACACCGCCTCCCTCGCGGTCGCCAGCGCGCCCTCCGCCGCGTACAGCGCCTCCCGCTGCGAGGCGTCGAGCAGCCCCTGGCTCAGCCCCGCGACCAGCTGCTTGAACTCGGAGGCGACCTGCTTGCGACACGCATGGCGCAGGAGGTCGTCGTTGTAGTACAGGGTCGCCACGGAGTTGGCGAGGGTCGCGAAGTTGAGGCTGCCGGTGGCGACGCCGTTGACGAGACTGGCCAGCGCCTGGGTCTCGCGCAGCTTCATGCGGCCCTGCGGCGTGGTGTCCGCCGCCAGGGTCTCGAGGTGCTTCTTCCAGCCGACCTGCAGCACCTCCTTGGCGACCTTGGTCATGCGGCCCTGGGTGTAGGACTTGAAGTCCTCGCGCAGGACGTTCGGGGCGAGCTCGACCTCGTCGTCCAGGCTGACGTTGCCGTGGTGGTCGATCGACACCTTGCGCCGGATCGCCTTGTCGACCATATGGAGCTCGCCGTTGAACAGCTGCAGCGTGGGCGGCGGCTCGGGGATGGCGGAGATCACCGTCTGCAGCGCCTGGGCGCCAGCGTCGGCGTTTGCGAACCAGCGCGCCTCACGATCGCTCGGCCACTTGTCCATGTTGCGCTGGTCGTAGATCGTCGCGCGCACCATCAGGTTCCCGAGCCCGACGTTTCCCGGGCTGTCGAAGACCCGCTGGAGTCCCTGGCCCATCGAGCCGACCCCCTTCTTGACCAGACCGCCGAGGGACAGGCTGGGGAAGATCGCGGAGGCGGTGTCGACGTAGCCGGCGACCTCGGTGATCCGCGCGATCTTCTTGTTGATCGTGTCGATCTCCGCCTGCTCGGCCTTCTCCTTCTCCTCCCACTTCTTGGCGTACGCCGACTGGATGCTCGCCAGGGCCTTGAGCCACTGCGCCTGCCAGCCGCGGAGGGCGTCGAAGTACCGGCCGACGGCGGTGCGGAACTTGCCGGACTTGTCGAAGGTGTCACCGATCCCCATCGCCTGCGCCAGGTCGCCGAGTCCGTACAGCCGCAGGAACCAGAAGTAGGTCAGCGGCACCCCGCCGTGCTCGCCGAGCACCCGCTCGGACTTCGCGACCGCGCAGGGCAGGCCGTACTGGAAGAGGATCACGTAGTAGTTGCAGATCTGGTCGACCAGGACGTCGATCCAGTGCTGGAGGCGGTTCCACTGGGTCAGGAAGTGGCGCAGGCGCACCCGCTCGAACATCAGGCTCTTCGCGGTGGCCTGCAGGGCGGGGAGCGTCGCCCGCTTCACACAGCCCTTCCAGTAGTTGACGCCGCGGTTGCCGTCGTCTTCCTTCGTCCAATCCTCGAGCTCGGCGTTGATCTCGTACAGCGCCATGATCACGCTCTCGACCTGCTCCAGGGCCTCGTCGCAGGAGCGCTCGTCGATGCGCGGCAGCTTGTGCAGGCCGAGCTTGTGGCGGACGACCTGGCGGAGTCCCTTGCTCTCCCACATGTGCTTCTTGCGGCTGAAGGTGTCGCGGTCGATGAAGGTGTTGGCGTAGCCGTGGTCGTGGGGGAACCAGCCGTTCCTGCTGCCGGTCAGGTAGCGGAAGTCCGTCGGCGTGGCGGGCGCCTCTTCGCCGTCGGCGCCGTAGCCGACCTTGTATCTGCCGAGCAGGAAGTTCTCGTAGATGCTCTCCATGGCTGTCTCCTCGGGGTTCAGGCGCGCAGCAGCGCGGACAGGGTGGACAGGGAGGCGCCGCCCAGGCGCTGGATGCCGCGGACGAACGCGGCGGTCGCGCCCTCTGCGTGCTCGTGGCGCACCTGCACGCGCACGGTCTCGCGCCCGTCGGCCTTCACCTGGAGCGCGCGCTCCTTGCGGTCGAAGCGCAGACGCAGGCTGTGCTGGTCGGGAGGCGCCGCGCTGCCGCGCAGGGAGCTCGGCAACGACTCGAGGCGGAGCCGGGCGGTGCCGAGGGGCACCTCCTCGAACAGCGCGCGGCCGGCCGCGTCGGTCTGCAGGGTCCGGGCGAGGTTCATGCGCGCACCGTTGGCCGGCCGCAGGTGGAGGCGCACCGCCACCGCGGGCACCGGCGCGCCTTCGTGATCGACGACGAGCACCTCGACCGCTCCTGTCGGGCTGGGGAAGGTGATCGCGTACGGCACACCCGTGCGCAGCCGGGTCGGCGTCCCGGGCTCGCCATCGATCTCTACACGGGAACCAGTCTTCGTCGTGGAAACAGGCATCGCACTCCTCCTCGTGGTGGGCCGCCAGGCAGGGGAGCAAGCGGAGTGCCAGCTCCGGAGTGGTGGTGTAATCCTTTGGTGGGGTTTGGATTGCGTTCGCAGGTGCGCGGCGCATGGCGGGCAGGCACGGGTCGGGGCGGCTGCACTGGGACGCACAGTGCAGGCCCGCGCTCACGCGACGGTCGGTCGAGGCTGGCGTGGGCCCGCCGGCTGGTTCATACTGGCCCGACCCGCGACGAGGGCCGAGCCATGCCCGACAGCCTCCCCCCGCTTCCCGCCGACTACCTGGCCGGTATCCGGCTGATCCTCGCCCATCGGGACTACGAGGCCCACGAGGAGATCGAGCAGACCTGGAAGCGGGTGTCCGGCCGCGAGAAGCTCGGCTGCCAGGCGGTGCTGCAGCTCTCGGTCAGCCGCTACCAGCTCGCCCGCGGGAACGCCTATGGGGCGCTGTCGAACCTGCGCAAGGTGCGGCGCAAGCTCGCCGCGGTCGGGCCGGGCTTCTGGGGGGTCGCGGTCCGCGCCTGGCTCGAGGCGCTCGAGCGCTTCTACGCCGGGCTCGGCTTGCGCTGGCCCGGACGCGAGCTGCCCTTCACGCTGGCGGAGCTGCCGCCCCGGGAGAGCTGGCCGCAGCCGGAGCTGTCGGACGCGCTGCGGGCGCAGCTCGGCTGACCCCCCAACAAACACCGAAGGCCCGCCGAAGCGGGCCCCCGGGCGGAGAACAGGGTCGGCTACTGCGGGCCCTGCTGCTGGCTCAGCTCGTTGAGCATCTTCTCGAGCAGCTCGGCCAGGTTGCCCTGCTTGGCCGCGAGGCGCTCGAGGGTCAGCTGCTGGAACAGGTTCAGCTCGTCGACCTGGTTGACGGACGAGGACAGGTCGTTGGTCTCGCGCAGGATCTTCTCCTGGATCTTGCGCAGCATCTTCAGCTGGGCGACGGGCGGAACCAGCGGCTGCTGGCCGCCGCCACCGCCGCCACCACCACCGCCACCGGCCTGGTCCTGCTGCTTCTGGCGGTACTCGCGCTCGAGGGCGTCGCGCAGGTCCTTGAGGTTGGCGAGCACCTCGTTCTGCATGCCCTGGGTGACGGTGTCGGTGCGCTCGTCATTGTTGTCCGAGGTCAGGCGCTCGGCGACGAAGCCCATGTCGGCCTGCATGCTCTCGACCAGCCACTGGTAGACGGTGACGTTCTCTTCCTCGAGCTTGAGCTTGACCTCGTCGAGGAAGGTCGCCAGGTCGCGCTGGTTGTCGGCCTGGGTCCCGGTCTTGAGCACGTACTTGCGCAGGAAGGAGCGCTTGCCGGCGTTCTCGAGGCGCTGGAGCTCGAGGTCGCGGGTCGTCGCGTTGATGTCTTCCTGGGACTTGATCGCCTTGTCGAGGGCGGTTTTTAGGTCGTACAGGGTCTGCTGCTGCTGCTGCGTCTTGTACTCCTCTTCCTCCTTCTCGACCTCCTCGCGGGCCTGCTTGAGCTCCTCGAGGGCCTCTTCCTGCTGCTGGGCGGCGTCCGAGCTGTTGTTCTGGCCGAGGGACTCCGATGCGCCCTGCATCTTCTGACCGGCCTGGCCGGCCTTCTCGCCCGCCTGCTGCTCGGTCTCGGACTTGTTGCTGTCGCTCTGGATGTCCTCGGCGGTCTGCTCGGCTTCCTCGGCGAGCTCTTTCTGCTTCTCGGCGAGCTCCTTGAGGTCGCGCTCGTCGAGCTCTTTCTCGGCCCGCTCCTTCTCTTCCTTCAGCTCGGCGATCGCCTCGTCGAGCTTCTCGAGAGCGTCCTTCTGCTCGGCGGAGGGATCTTCGCCTTCGCGCTGCTTGTCCGAGGCCTCTCCCATCTGTTCGGAGGCCTGCTGCGACTTCTCGCCGGCGCTGGACATCGACTGCGAGCCGGCCTGGTCGCCGCGCTGCTCGCGCTGCTGGGCGAGATCCTCGAGCTTGTTGGCGAGGTCCTGGGCGTCCTTCTCGAGCTGGGCCTGGGCGTCGGCAGCTTCCTGCTCTTCGCTGCGGTTGGCGAGCAGGTCCTGCTTCTTCTCGAGCAGGTCGCGGGCCTCTTCGAGCAGCTCGTCGGCTTCCGCCATCTTCTCGTCGGCGCCGGTGGCGTCACGGTTCTTCAGGTCCTCGCTGGCCTCGCGCATCTTGTCCTGGGCCTCGGAGACCTTCTGCTGGGCCTGCTGGGTCTCCGCGCCGCTGGTCGACGCGTTCTCCTGCATCTTCTCGAGGGCCTGCGAGAGCTGCTGGGCCTGCTGGGCGAGGCGCTCTTCTTCGCGGTTGGCCGCCTCGAAGGCCGGGGAGTTCTCGTTCGCGCGCTCGCGGCGCAGCTCGTCGAGCTCGGAGGCGGCGAGGGCCATACGGGCACCGGCCAGCTCCTGGTGGTCGAGGGCCTGCTCGTTCTGGCCGTTCTCCATGCTCTCGGCGGCCTGCTCGAGGGCCTCGCCGGCCTTCTCGATGTCGTTGAGGGCGTCCTCGATCGCCTCGCGCTCTTCCTCGTCTTCGGCGAGGCCGCTGTCGGCCATCTCGTCGAGCTGCTGCTGCAGCCCTTCGGCCTTCTCGCTCAGCGCGCCCTGGCGCTCCTGGATGGCGTCGAGCTCTGCCTGGGCCTCACGCTCGGCTTCCTGGGCCTCGCGCTGAGCGTTCTCGTCGCCCGAGGCGGCGGCGCGCTCTTCGGCGCGGACCGCGCGCTCGAGCTTCTCCATCGCCTCGTTCGCCTCTTCGAGCAGACCGCGCTGCTCGTTGGCGAGCTCTTCGATGCCTTCGATCGCGCTGTCGAGCTCCTCGGAGCCCGGCCGCTTGAGCTTCTCGATCTCGGCGCGGTTCTCCTTGTGCTCTTCCTGCAGCGAGCCGAGCGCCTCGAGCGCCTCGGCGAGGCTCTGGGCGCCGGCCTGGGAGCTCTCCCCGCCCTGCGGGTTGTCCATGTGCTCCTGCTGCTTCTGGCGCAGGCTCTCCGCCTGCTCGAGCGCCTGCTTGACGTTCTCGAGATGCTGCTCGTCGCTGATCTGCTTCTCGGTCTCGTCGAGCAGGTCTTCCTGCTTCTCGATCAGCTCGTTGAGCTTCTCCTTGGTGTCGGCGAGGCTCTCGAGGCGCTCGTCGATGTCCTTGGGAAGCTGCTTGGCCTGGTCGTTGAGCAGGTTGATCAGCATCAGCAGGTTGTCGACCACGTCGCCGGCCTTCTGCTCGGCTTCGAAGGCCTGGTCGTTGCCGAGCAGACGCGCGACCTCTTCCATGTCCTTCTCGATCAGGAGCTCTTTCATCAGCTCCCAGGTCGCGCGGATCTTCACCGCCTGCTCCGGCTGCGTCTCCTGCAAGGAGTCGGCCAGCGAGTTCATGCGTTTCTCGAGCTCGGCGATCTGCTCGGAAAGGACCTCCTGGTCCTTGGCGAGCTCGTCGAGATCGGGATCACTGCGCTGCGCGAACGCGACGCACCCCAGCAACAGCCCGAATACCACAACGCGCTTCATCACTGCCCTCCTCCGGCATTCCTCATCAGTCGTTTCCTTGTGCGTCGTCGATCCCGTCCTTGATCCGGATCTGTTCTTCCCGGATCTTCGACAGGAGCCGCGAAAGCTCGGTCACCTGGTCCCACCGCTGCAGCCGGCCGAGCAGCTCTTCGAGCTCGAAGATCACGTCGCCGACG
This sequence comes from bacterium, assembly GCA_030428695.1. Next base: position 7,865 of record JAUIEM010000152.1, on the reverse strand, counting down.
CGGGGGTTCATCCGCGCGAAGGCCTGCGTGACCGCCTCGTCGAAGGCCGCGGCCTTGCGCACCAGCTGGATGTCATCGAGCACGGTCGGGATGTCGATCGAGCTGAGCTTGTCGGTGATGTTCCGCGCGTCTTCGTACAGCCGCCGGTCGTTCTCATCGCCGACCTCGTTGTTGACCAGCTCGTCGAGGATGCCCCCGAACTCGACGCTGATCTTGCCGAGGTTGTCCCCGACCCGCCGCTGGTCGGTCTGGACCAGCAGCAGCCCGCGCCGGCTCTGCTCGGAGAGCGAGCCGTCCAGGCGCAGACTGTTCAGCATCGTCTGGATCTCCTTCTCCTGCTCGATCAACGTCTCGAGCTGGTCGAGCAGGCGGTTCAGACGTCCCTGGATGCTGCGGAGGATGTCGTCCTCGCTCAGGATCTGGATCTGGTACTGGTGCGAGCGCCCGACGTGGTCGAGGCCGTCGTAGAAGTCGGTCGCCTGGGCCCAGTAGGTCACGCGGTCGCCGACCTTGAGCTGGTAGGCGGCGAGCAGCAGCGTCTGGCTGCCCTCGAAGCTGGTCGCCTGCTCGGTGACCGGGAAGCCGAGGGAGTCGAGCGGCGTCGTCTCGCCCTCGCGGTTGAGCTGCAGTATCAGCGATGCGCTGCGCAGCCCGAAGTCGTCCTCGGCGGTGAACACCAGCGGCGCCTTCCCGACCGTCGACGCGATCGTCTTACGGCCCGGCTTGATCATGCGCACGGCGGGCTCGCGGTCGGGCTGGGCCTGGACGGTGAACTCGACCGGGTCGATGTTCGTGAAGCCGTCGTTGCTGGTCAGCTTGAAGAAGAAGACCGTCGGCGCGCGCACATCGAAGCTCAGCCCGATGCTCTTGCTCGCGCTCGCCTCCCAGCGCAGGCTGGCCCGCCCGTCGAGGCCACAGACCTCGGCGAGGGCGTGGAAGTCCTCTTCGGTCAGCGCGAAGTGTCGCGTCAGCTCGGTCGTGCGTTCGGCGTCCGCGACGGCGGGCGCGCCGGAGTCGGCCGGCGTGCGCAGCGCCGCGTGGGCATCCGCGGCGAGCGGATGGACGACCGCTCCGAGCACGTGCAGCTCGCGGCTGCCGTCCGGCAGCAGGCGCAAGGTCGAGGTGCGCAGCGGCGCGTCCTTGGGGATGGTGCCCGGGGCGAAGTAGCTGCGCGCCTTGGCCGACCGCGTCAGGCCGAGGGTGGCCCGCATCTTGCCTTCGACGTCGATCAGCTCCATCTCCGGCTCACCGCCCGCGGTCAGCTCGGACTGCACCCGCGTACCCATCACGGTCCGGATGGTCTGCAGCCGGATCGGGTCATCCTCGGGGGTCGCGGGCTTGGCGAGATGCAGCGGATAGAACAGCCGGCTCGCGATCTCTTCCACGCGCGGACGGGTCTTGACCAGCACCCGGCGGGCGGGCGTCTCCGCGTCCCCCGCGTAGACTTCGAAGGAGAAGCTCTCGTTGATGTTGCTGAAGGTCCAGGAGAACGAGGTGTACGACTTCTGCGCGTTGCGCGGCTCCTGGTGCATCGCGTCGAGGCGACCGGTCGCCCCCTTCAGCCCCTCGCTGTAGATCTCCGCGAACTCGTGGAAGACGCCGCGGCGGTCGTCCTCGACCAGCGCGCGGATCGTCAGCGAGCCGCCGCTCGGCACGACCAGGTCGCCGTCCTCGATACCCTCGAGGGTGATCGTGGTGTGGCGGGGCCAAGGCACGTCGCCGAGCAGCAACATGCGCTGCACGTACATGTCCCAGACCGCCGGCCGGCTGTTGAAGAAGCCCCCGAGCATCGCGGTCAGGAGCAGCGAGCCGATCGCGACGAAGGCGACAGGTCCCGCCTTCTTGACGCGCCGCGGCTCGATCTCCGACGCCGCGCTCTCGGTCCACTGCAGGGCGGCCTCGATCAGCTCGGGAGAGGTGAAGCTCTTCTCGCCCTTCGGATCCTTGCGCAGGTCGAGGGCCGAGACCAGGCCGTCCTGGAGCTGGGGATGCGTCTCCTCGATATGCATCGCGACCGCCTCGGGACGCAGGGTCGTCTCGAGCGGGCGGTACAGGAAGCGGATGACGCAGTAGCCGATGGCGACCAGCCCGATGACCAGCAGGCCGGCGCGGACCGCCTGCGGGAACTCGAGCATCCAGTCGAGGAACAGCGACACCACGACGACGACCAGCGTCGCCAACAACACCCGCGAGACCCCGAGCGCTGTGAACAACAGGCGCAGGTAGTTTCTCGTCTGGGCGAGTTTCCTGTCGATGACTTGCGAGAGCATCACGGCTCCTTGTGCCGGTGGCCCCCTGGCACATGTCGTTGGACCAGGCGGGCGGAGAGAAAGTTCCGAAAGTTCTCAGGTTTTTTTTCGTGTCCTGGAACGGGGGCCGCGGAGGCTCACCGCTCGAAGATCGGGAGGTAGCGGTAGGGGATCTGGAGGATGATCGTCGCCATCGCGGTCGCGTAGTTCGCCCCGACCTGGTCCTGCCAGAACCCGCCCCGGCGCTGTCCGGCGACGATCTCGTCCCGGACCGACGGCCACCAGCGGTTCCAGTGGGTGCCCCCGGCCTGGTAGAAGGCCTGGATCGCGTAATAGTGGCCGTAGAAGTAGTCGAAGCTGGTGTGCATGTCGTTGCGCGGCGGGCGGTGCGCCTCGAGGTAGCGCAGGCCGCCGAGCAGCTCGGAGGTGTCGTACTCGCCCGCCCCGTACAGGCACACCACGCCGGCGGCGGTCAGCGGGAAGGTCACGCGCGTCGGGCGGCGCGGCCGGTTCTCATCGACCTGGTAGTAGAAGCCGCCGTGGTCGCTCGAGCGCGGCGCGTCGACGTAGCTGCGCCTGACGTAGTCGACCGCGAGCTTCAGCGTGCTCCAGGGCACCTCGATGCCGGCGTTCCGCGCCGCGCGCAGGGCGAGGATCTGGCAGACGGTCACGCTGATGTCGCTGTCGACCGAGCCGGGCAGGTAACGCCAGCCGCCCTGCTCGTTCTGGCCGACCACGATACGGTTGACCGCGGCCCGCAAGGGATCCTCGAGGCGTGAGTCCTCGGTCATCCCGTACACCTCGGCCATCGCGAGGGTCGCGAAGGCGTGGCTGTACATGCGCGAGCTCTGCCAGGTGATGAACCCGCCGGAGGTCTGGTGCTCGATCAGCCAGTCGAGGGCGCGGTCGGCCTCTTCTCCGAAGGGACCGCGGCCCGGCGTGCTGCCGTTGGCGAGAAAGGCGATCAGCGCCAGGGCGGTCACCCCGACGTTGGGGCCGGTGTAGTGGACGTGGTAGTCGTAGTTGATCCGCCGCCCGACGCCGTCGGTCCACGACCCGTCGGCGTTCTGGTTGTCGGCGAGGAACTTCAGGCCGGCGTCGATGGCCTTGGCGGTCGCCTCCGGGATCTCGTCGGTGATGGGGGAAATCGGCCCCTGGGCCAGGGCGACGCTGCCCAGGCAGAGGGCGAACAGCACGATCCGACGCATCACTCCACTCCTCCGGAGAACGCCTGGTTGCGCGTGACGCGCAGGCTGTTCCCGCTGAACAGAAGGTACTTGTCGGAGAACCACAGATTGCCGGCGTCGCGGAAGGCGAGCCGGGATTCGCCGAGTTTGCGGCCGCCGTCGCCGATCGAGAAGCGCTTGAGCCCGGAGTCGACCGCGACGTACAGCTCCCCGGCCGCGATCGCTCCGCGCCCGGAGGCGCGTCCGCCGAGGGGCTGACTCCACAGCATGCGGCCACTCTCCAGCGACACACAGTAGGCGTTTTCCGTCTTGCCGTGCAGGAGGATGCGGTCGCCCTCGATGCCGACCAGGTCGGTCATCTGGCGGCGCGCCATTCGCCAGCGCAGCTCGCCGCTGTGACGGTCGTAGGCGTACAGGTAGTCGCTGTCGACCGGCGCGACGATCAGCTTGTCCCCCGCGACCATCGGCGGGGCGTTGTGCCAGCCGAGGCTGCGGTAGTTGGGGAAGTAGCCCTCGGGCTTCTCGATCGGGATGTTCTCGTAGGTCGACTCCCACAGGATCTGCCCGGTGCGGACGTCGACCGCCGCGACCAGGCCGATGCCGGTCAGCGCGTAGACCACGCCGTCGAGCTCCGCGAGCTGGTGCGCGAAGGGCTCGCGAGCGAACTCCCCGAACATCGTCGTCTCGACCGTCCCGGAGCCGATCCAGGTCGACCACAACATCTCGCCGCGCTGCATCTCGAAGGCACACACGTAGAGCTTGACCGACTCCTCGACCAGCACGCACAGGGTGAGCAGCTTGTCGCCGACGACGATCGGCGCGAAGGGGAAGCTGCCCATCCGGGCTTCCTTCGGCTGCTTGAGGCGCGCGCCACCGAGCTCGTACAGGAACTTCCCGGTCGCGAGGTCGAAGCAGTAGACCTTGCGCTGCGGCAGCTCGACCCGGATCGGGATGGTGTCGTAGGCCTCGCCGCGTTTGATGCGGGAGAGCATCGGCGCGTAGAGTCGGCTACCGACGACGGTCGGGGCGTAGTAGATCGGATGGTCGCGGTCGCCCCAGCCGATCTGCCGCGGGGCGCGGGCCATGAACACCTGCCGCCCGGACTCGAGGTCCACACCGATCGCGTCGGTGCCCGACGACAGATAGGCGACGCCCTCGTGGACGACCGGGTAGAAGGGCGTCTCCGGACCGGGGCCGAGGACGGGACGGCGCCCGACACCGAGCAGCAGGTCTCCGCCCCGTTGGCGCTCGACCTCCTCGCGTGTCGGCACGCGGACCTCGTGCTCGACCGGACCGGGCCGGGCCGGAAGCGGGGAGCTCCAGGTGTGGCGGTTGTTCCCGCCCATCACCGCCTGCGGCGTCGCGGCGATGGCCGCGGCAGGTTCATCGCCGAGCGAACGCACGGCGCCCAGCTGCTCGACCAGGTCGCCGCGGCCGCGCGCCTCGAGCTGCTCGATGCGCTGACGTGCGCTCAGCCCGTCGTTGGCGAGGCGGGCCGCGATCGCCGAGCGCAGGAGCAGCTCGTCGCGGACCGCCGCCTCGTGCGGAGCGTTGCGAATCGCGGTGTTGTAGAAGGTCAGGGCGTCACCGGGCGCCCCCTTCTCGAAGGCCCTGTCCCCGAGCAGGGTCGCGGCGTCGACGCTCGCGGTGGTCAGCGGGTGCAGGCGCACCAGCTCGAACAGCGCGGCCTCGTCGTCGGCGCGCCGGAGCGCGGCCCGGGTCGGCGCCTCGAACAGCTCGGCGTAGGCCTCGAGGGCGACGGGGCTCAGCCCGCGGTAGATCGTCAGGATGCGGGTCGCGACCCCCTGGTAGAGGCTCTCCATGCCGCCGGCGTCGTCGCTCTCGATCACCTTGTTCGGCGAAGTCTCGAGGATCTCCTGCAGGTCGGGCAGCACCTCGAGGTAGAGGGCGTGGGCGAAGCGCGGATCCTCTTCCTCGAAACCCGCCGCGCGCTCGAGCTTGTCGACGATCTCGGCGAGATCGCGGGGCAGCGCGAGATCGGAGGGAACCTGCAGGCCCGGGATCCTGCGGCCCTGCGCGAGGGCAGGGACGACGGTGAGCCCGGCGAGCAACAGGAGCAATGTTCGCGCATTCATACTCTGGTCCTCAGACGAGCTTGATGACCTTGCGCAGCACCCACTCGAGGGTGACGAGGGCGATCAGGGCGGCCAGCACCTGCCAGATGTCCCACAGCTTGGTGATCTGCGAGCTGCGCTTCTGGCGTTCGGGGGCAGCGATGATCTTGCCGCCCTCGATCAGGTCCTTCCAGTCGCCGAGGTCGAAGTACTCGCCGCCGCCGCTCAGCGCCGCCATCTCGGACAGCACCTCGCGGTTCAGCTTGCGGTTCTGGCTCTCCCGACGCGGGATGATCACCTCGAACTCCTTGCTGACCAGCTCGTCGGCGTCGGACCCGGTGTCCGCCATGATCGCGACGGAGTAGACCCCGGTGCGGGTCGGGGCGAAGGTCGCCTCGTAGTCGCCGGGGCTCTTCTCCACGCGGTACATCAGCAGCGGCTCGGAGCCGTCCTCGGAGCTGATGCGCAGGCTCTGCGTTTCGTCGGTGACCGGCTGCTGTTGGGCGTCCCGAACGGTCCCGGAGATCTTGACCTTCTCGCCGAGCGCGTAGACGCTCTTATCGGTGGTCAGGGAGTAGCGGGTGGACTTCTTCAGCCGGCTCGACGCCAGCCACTGGATGGCCTGTCCGTAGTACTTCTCGAAGTAGACCACTCCTCGGGCACGCCAGCGCCAGAGCTCGTCTACCGCCTGGAACAGAACCGTGCCCATTCCTATATACGAGGTTAGCACCAGCGGGCGCGGCTTGCCACCGGCGGTCTTCTCGAAGGGATGCTCGATCAGCTTCTTCGCCTGGTCCTTGGGCTCGCGGATCGGGTAATGCCAGAGCTGGCCGGGGAAGCCGGCGCCCTGGGTGCTCCACAGCCCGGCGTTGCGGCTGGCGTCGTCGTCGAGCTTCGAGATCACGTGGTCGCGGCCGAGCGGCGTCAGCTGGAGCGGGAAGGACTTGGTCAGCGGGTCGGAGTTCAGGCTGTCGTCGTCGTCGCGCTCGAGGCGGAACGGGAACAGGTCCGCGATCTCGCTCTGCTCATAGCGGCCGGGCATCGAGTCCTCGCCGGCGATGAACATGATGCCCCCGCCGTGCTCGGTGACGAACTGCTTGGTCCACTCGTGCTGCTTGTCGGTCAACATGTCGGGGTTGACGTCCCCGAAGATGATCACGTCGTACTCGAACAGCTCTTCCTTCTTGAGGGGGTAGCCCTTGAGCGCCTCGAGCCCGGGCGTCGACTCCTGCGGGAAGGAGGGGTCGGCGCTGGCGAGGAAGCACTGCGCGGAGATGCTCGCGTCGCGGATCAGGGTGTTCTTGAGGTAGCGGTACTCCCAGCGGGGCAGCCCCTCGACGTAGAGCACGCGGATCTTGCGGTCGAGCACCTGCAGCCGGCGCACCGCGACGTTGTTCTTGTCGGTCAGCTCCTCGTCGTCGGCGGGGATGCGCGCCGTGACCTTGAAGGTGCCCTGGTCCTTGGCCTCGAAGCGCATCTCGAGGCTGACGGCCTGGTCTTCCGGGCCGAGCTGGAAGGTCTCCTGGGCGACCTTCCGGGCCGGCCCGCCCTCCTCCTCGATCGTCACCTCGACCTGGGCGTTGCGATCGGCCGGGTAGCCCTGGTGCAGCACCTTGAGCTCGAGCTTGACGACGTTGTCGACGATCACCAGCTCGGGGCAGACGAAGTTCTCGAGCCGGATGTCCTTGCTGCGCTCGGGGTTTCCGACGCCGACCGTGTACAGCGGGATGCCGTTGCGCTGCATGCGCTCGGCGACCTGCGCCGGCGAGATCTTGCCGGCGTTCTGCTGGCCGTCGCTGAACAGGATCGCGGCCGAGACGCGCTCGCCGCGCAGGTCGTTGAGCACCTGGTTCATCGCGTCGCCGATGCGGGTGACGTCGCCTTCCGGCCGCAGCAGCCGCAGGCCGGCGAGCATCGTGACGGTGCTGTCGCCGAGGCCGGCCTGGGCCTGCTTGGTACGGTTGGTGTCGAAGCTGTACAGGACGACGTTGTTGTCGGCGAGCAGCTTCTGGAAGGCCTCGTCGCCGAGGGCCTTCTTGACCAGCTCGAGCCGTGTCGCCGTGTCGAGGTCGACGGTCGGGAACAGCTTCTCGAGCTCGGCCCGCAGCTCGGCGGGGTACTTGTCGGTGAACGACATGCTGTTGCTGGTGTCGATCGCGAGGAACACGGTCGAGGGATGCGACTCGATCGTGTACTCCTCCTGCACCGGGTCGTACAGCACGAAGAGCCCGAGGGTGAGGAAAGCGGCGAGCAGCGTCGCGCAGATCATCCGCACCGACAGCGGGCTCGACTTGCGCTCGAGCAGGTAGAGACCGAAGGCGAAGCCCCAGATCGCCAGCAGGATCAGGAACACG
>JAUIEM010000151.1 GCA_030428695.1 bacterium | reverse complement strand
ACCCACGAAGGGCGGGTGATGATGCAGGCGAACGGCAGCTGGTGGCCGCTGCAGCAGGTGCTCGACTTCTACGGGCAGCAGAACTGGGAGCTGGTCAACGCCGACCTCAAGGACGCCACCTCCGAGGCGGTGTTCATCTTCAAGCGCAAGCAGGGCACGGGCACCCCGGCCCCGGGCGGCCCTCCGCCCGCGCAGGCCGCGCCCCGCCCCGCCTTCGGCGCGCCTTCCGGGGGCTTTGGCCAGGCGCCCGGGGGCTTCGGCGCGCCGGGCGGGTTCGGCGCGCAGGCGCCGGCCTTCGGCGCCCCCTCGGGGAGCTTCGGCCAGGCGCAGGGCGGCTTCGGCCAGAGCGCTCCGCAGCCGGCCCCCGAGCCCGAGAAGCCCTCCCGCGGCAAGAAGAAGCAGGGCGGCCGCAAGCGGCGCTCGGCCGACGAGCTGAACAGCCTCCTGCGCGAGACCCGCAGCCGACGGCGCTGATCCCTGGAAGCGTGGCCCGAAACCTCGCTCGCGAGGCTTGCGGGGGTGGGTGCCTGCCGTCGTCCTCCTCCCCCGAGCCGCAACGAACTCAGCCCGCGATCATCCCGTGGTGGACGAAGAAGGCCCGCGCCCGCGGGTCGCGCAGCAGCCCGCCGTGCACCTGCCACACGCCAGGCCCCGGCGGCGAGTTCCCCTCGAGCCAGCACAGCCCCTCGTCGGTGATGATCATGTCCCAGCCGACGTAGGGGAACTGGGGGAGCCCGCCGGCGACCCGCAGGATCTCCTCGCACATCGGCTCCCAGCCCGGCAGCGCGACGCCCTGCCAGCGCACGCCGCTCTCGGGGTGCACCGGCGTCTCGATCAGCCGGTCCAGCGCCGGGCTCAAGGTCCGTCCGAGGCCGAGCACGCCGGTCGCGAGGTCGATCTCGACGGAGAAGCCCCCGGTCCCGTCGTGGAAGTTGTCGACCGGCGCGCTGCGGGCGTTGCCGACGCGCAGCACGGCGCCCGCGATGAAGGGCTCGGCGCGCGCCTGGTCCCACAGGGTCAGGACCCGCAGGGTGTTGGTCGTCGCGGGGAAGAAGCGGGCCGTCAGGGCCGACTGGGTGACGTGCTCGGTGATCACGAAGTCGTCGAGCTGGCCGAGCAGCCGCCCGAGGTCGTCGCGGGGGAAGGCCTCGCCGTTGACCTGGTAGCTGCCGTCGCGATCGCGGCGGAGGAAGAACAGGCCGGCCGCCATGCCCCAGTCGTAGGGCCGGAAGACCAGCTGGCGCCCCGGCTCGAGCGCCTCCTCCAGCCACGCCAGCGGCGCCTGCGAGGACGCTTCGGAGCGCGGACGCAGGCGCCCACCGACCATGAAGCCGACGACCCCCGGACACTGCGCGCCCTGGGCGGCGAGGCTCCAGCCGAAGCCGAGCTTGTCGCCGATCGCCGCGCGCCGCGGACGCCGGACCAGGTAGTCGATCGCGCTGCCGTAGCCGAGGTAGTCGGCCGGGTCGTGGCGGTCGAGCTGGTAGAGCACCCAGCCCTGCGAGCGGAAGCCGAGCGCCGCCGCGCGCAGCCGTGTCAGGAGCGGCAGCGGGACCGCGCTCCGCCACTCGTGGCGGCTGAGCACCAGCGCGCGGCGCAGCGGCCGCAGGCGCAGCTTCAGGGCCTGCTCGGTCGAGCGCAGGCGGTGGCGGACGATCGAGCGGATGAAGGCCTCGCGCGCTCCCACGCAGTCAGCGCCCGGCGCGCCGGTGCAGCTCGCGCTCCTCATCGCGCAGGTGCGGGATCATCGGATCGAGCTTGCGCGCGGACTCGAGGTGCCAGCGCGCCTCGTCGTAGCGTCCGACCCGGGAGCAGACGCCGGCGATGTCGAGCAGCTTCTGGGCGGCGAGGCTCAGCTCGCCCCGGCTCTTGTGGATGTCCGCCAGGCCCTTGTGCGCCTCGAGGTCGAAGGGCTGGTCCTCGAGCAGGCGGAGCAGGAAGCCCTCGGCGGCCGAGGGCCGCTTGCGCTCCAGGCACTGCTCGGCGAGCTGGCGCATCACCCGCGACTGCATCTCCCGGTCGCCGCGCCAGCTCGCGACCCGGGCCAGGGACAGGCCGATCACCTCGTCGCCCGGGAGCATCTTGAACAGCTTGCGCAGGCGCTCGAAGGTGCCGTCCTTGACCGCGGTCTCGGTGTCCTCGAGGTTCGGCTTGAGGGTCTCCCAGGCGGCGACCGGATCTTCATCCTCGAGCTGCGAGTCGATCAGGAGGTCGCGCACGGCGGTGTTGTTGGGCTGGGACTTGAGCAGCCGCGAGTACATCTGGATCAGCTCGTCGCCGCTGACCCCGATCACCCCGGTGTCCTTGAGGTCGTGCTCGAGCCGCTTGTAGTCGGTGATCGCGCGCTCGATGTCGCCGAGCTGCGTCAACAGCGAGGCCCGCTGCAGGCGGGCGGTGACGTGGCCGTTGTCGACCTCGAGGATGCGGGTGTAGATCTCGACCGCCCGGTCGAGCTCCTGGTTGCTGCAGTGGCGCTCGGCGAGCTGCTCGAGGTAGGTGACCGCCTTGTGGGGCTCGTCCTTGTCGACGTAGTAGTTCGCGAGGTCGAGGAAGGGCCGGTCGTCGCTCGGGTCGAGCTTGATCAGGTACTCGAGGGCCCAGCGCCGATCGCTGTCGGCGCCGCACTCCTTGCTCGCCTCGACCATGCCCCAGAGGCCCTTGATCAGGTTGTCGAGCTGGCGCATCTCGTGGAAGAGCAGCACCCGCTCGCGCTGCGCCCCCATGTCCTCGGGCTGCAGATGGATCGCCCGGTCGAGGTAGCCGACCGCCCTGTTCGGCTCGCCGGCGGCCTTCTTCAGCTCGGCGAGGGCGGCGTAGCGACGCGCGGCGTCTTCCGCCTTGCCGGTGCGCTCGGAAGCCCGCGCCGCCATCTCCGCGACCTCGGGCCCGACCTCGCAGAGCGTCTCGAGGCGGCCGAACACGCGCAGGGCCTTCGCGTAGTTCCCCGCGCGCTCGTTGCGGGCGAAGACCTCGAGCAGCTCTTTGGCGCCGAGGGGGTTGACGATCGCGTTCTCGATCATGTCGACGACCGTGCGGAGCACCTCGTTGCGGGTCGCCCGGGCCTCGAGGCAGAGCTCCTCGACGGTGCGGTTGCCGTCGCACAGCTCGAACATGTCGCTCTCGAGCCCTTCCTGCGGCTCCGCCCCCGGCACCGGGATCAGCACGTCGGCCTCGTCCGGCAGGCGCTCTTTGAGGTTCTCCATCTCGTCGGCCCGGCGCGCCGCTTCCATCAGCAGCGTCAGCGGACCGATCGACACCTTCTCGAGCAGCTCGCTCGGGTCGAAGGCGCTCGACGGCGGCTCGTCCGGCGAGAAGCTGATCTCGGGGGCCTCGCAGGCCAGGCAGTCGAGCAGCTCTTCGGTCGCGAGGTAGTGGGCGGCCTTGCTGAGCTGCTTCTCGGTGATCACGTTGCGCTCGAGCCAGCTGAGCTTCAGGCTCTTCTTGGCGTTGACGTTGAAGCCCTCGAAGGTGCTCGACTCGACCAGCCCGAGCTTGTACAGGGCGTGGGCCATCGAGCGGGTCGAGGCGGAGTTCTTCACCGCCCGGATCACCCCCTCTTCGAGCAGGATCGTCACGGTGGTGCCCGGCTCCAGCTGCACGTACAGGATCCCGTTGCGCCGCGAGGCGCCGAGCATCTGCAACGTCTCGGCGAGGTCGAGCAGGCCCGCCTTGAGCCGCCCCTTGGAGCTCGCGGTGTGCTCCTTGACGGCGTTGACGTCGGTCGGGATCGAGGAGTCGGTTGCCATGGTCAGCCTCGGCGCTCCGCGGCGCCCGCCTTGCACCCGGGCCCGGCAAGGGGTCTAATGCCCGGGAAACGAGCTCCGCGCGAGGATGTATTGAAAGCAGACTACCTGATTTTTACCGATGGCGCCTGCAAGGGCAACCCGGGAAAAGGCGGCTGGGCAGCCCGGATCGAGTATCAGTCCGAGGACAGCCTCGTCGAGCTCGGCGGCGCGGCGACCCGCACGACCAACAACCGCATGGAGCTGCAGGCCGCCCTCGAGGCGCTGAAGTGGATCGAGGCGACCCGTCCCGACGGCAGCGTCGAGCTGTTCACCGACAGCAAGTACCTGATCTCCGGCGTCACTTCGTGGATCAAGGGCTGGCGGCGGCGCGGCTGGAAGACCGCGAAGGGCACCGCGGTGCTCAACCAGGATCTGTGGGAAGGGCTCGACGCGCTCAACCAGAAGCTGAAGGTCTCCTGGCAGTACGTGCCCGGGCACGCGGGCCACGCCGGCAACGAGCGGGTCGATACCCTCGCCCAGCAGCTCGCCCGCGGCCAGGAGCCCGAGCTGCTCGCCGGCCCCCTGGCGGCGGAAGACCGCTCGCCGCGCCCGAAGCCGGCGCCGAAGAGCGCGAAGAAGAAGAGCACCGGCACCAAGGGCAAGGCCTGGGGCTACCTCGCCCTGGTCCGCGGCGACCTGCGCCTGTTCAAGAGCTGGCCGCCCTGCCAGAGCTTCGTCTCCGGGCAGTCCGGCGCGCGCTTCAAGAAGGTCGGCTCCGAGACCGAGGCCCGCGCCCTCGCCCGCGCCTGGGGCGGCGACTGGGGGGCGCTGAAGCGCTGACGCTCCGCGCCACACGTCTCCGCGACACCCGCCCTACAGATGCTCCCGCACGCAGCCGGCGACCCGCTCGGCGGTCTCCCGCGCCAGCCCGGCCTCCTCCGCTTCCACCATCACCCGGCACAGGGGCTCGGTGCCCGAATAGCGCAGCACCAGCCGCCCGCGTCCCGCCAGGCGCGCCTCGACCTCGGCCCGGACGGCGACCAGCGCGGGCACGCTCGCGAAGCGCGGGCGGTCGTGCACCGGCACGTTGATCAGCACCTGGGGGCTGCGCTCCCAGCCGGCGCACAGCTCGGCCAGGGTGGTGCCTTCGTCGGCCAGCGCGGTCAGCACCTCGAGGGCGGTCCACAGGCCGTCGCCGGCGGGCATGAAGCTCCGGAAGATCACGTGGCCGCTCGGCTCGCCGCCGAGCTCGAGGTCCTCCTCCTTCAGCCGCGCGGCGATCGCCCGGTCGCCGACCCCGACCCGGTCGAGGCCGATGCCCCGGGCCGCCAGCCCCTGCTGCAGGCCGAAGTTGGTCATCACGGTGCCGACGACCCGCGGAGGCTCGAAGCGCCCGGCCCGGTGGCGGCTGGTCGCGATCGCGAACAGCACGTCGTCCCCGTCGCGGACCTGCCCGCGCTCGTCGATCAACATCAGCCGGTCGCCGTCCCCGTCGAAGCACAGCCCGATCTGTCCCGGCCGCGTCTTCGCCGCCAGGGCCTGCGGCACGGTCGCTCCGCAGCCGTCGTTGATCGCGTCCGGCCGCGGCTCCGCCGCGAAGCGCTCGACCGTCGCGCCGAGCCGCTCGAGCACTTCCGGGGCGGTCACACAGGTCGCGCCGTGGGCGCAGTCGACCCACAGGGTGCGGCCGCCCAGGTCGAGCCCGGCGTGCCGCTCGCACAGGGCGTCGAGGTAGCGGCGCCGCTCGCCGGACACGTCCTCGACGCGGCCGAGCCCGGTCGCTTCCACCCCCGGCCCCGGCAGCACGGCACACAGCTCTTCGACCCGCGCCTGCTCGTTGTCGCACAGCTTGTTGCCGCCGGCGGTGAAGACCTTGATGCCGTTGTCCGGCGCGGGATTGTGGGAGGCGGAGAGCATCACCCCGAGGCCGGCCTCGAGCTCCTCGACCAGGTACATCACCCCGGGCGTCGGCAGGAGCCCGAGGTCGAGCACGTCGCTGCCCTCGGCGAGCAGCCCCGCGCTGAGGGCGGTGTGCAGCAGGTCGCCGCTGCGGCGCGGATCGCGGCCGATCACCACCCGCGGCGGAAGCCCGGCCTCGTGTTGCCAACGGCCGAGGGCACGGCCGACCTTCAGCATGCTCTCCGGGGTGAGATGGCCGCGGTTGGCGCGGCCGCGGATGCCGTCGGTGCCGAACATGGGGGTCCTTTCCCGGTCAGGGTTCCTTGAGCTCGTAGCGGTAGCGCTCGCGCAGGAGCTCGTACGGTCCCCCCTCGGGGTTGCGCGGATACTGGTCGGTCAGCCCGTCGGGGTGGACGGCGACCTCGATGCGGCTGATCGGCGGCGGGAGCTCGAAGTAGACCAGGCTCTCCTGCTTCTCGTCGGTCAGCCGGTCGTTGTCGGGCCCGCGCAGGGTCGGCGTCAGGTCGTCGTCGCGCAGCACGAAGTAGGCCCGGATCCGCGCGGCGAGCTCCTGCTGGGAGAGGGGCGCGAGGAACTCCTTCGGCGCCTTGACGTTCAGGTAGATCGGGCTGTTCTCCTTGTGCGGCAGCACGAGCAGCTCGAGGCCGAGCGGGGTGCGCACCTCCATCGGCACCTCGAGCAGCCGGCGCGGCGAGCCGGCGGGGGAGACGGCGCTGGTGTCGGCGCTGTGCACCGCGAGCTCGGTCCACCACACGTCGTCCGGCACGATCTCGACGAACACGTCGAAGGAGTCGGCGCACTCGACCTTGAGCGGCAGCCGCGCCGTGGGAACCTGGACGTTCTCGATCGAGAAGCTCTGGTCCTGGGGCGGCATCGTCACGTCGACCTTCACCGGCCCGGGGAAGTTGTCGAGGATGGTCTGCGGCCCGCTCAAGGTCACCGTCGGCGGCAGCGGCGAGATCGACTTGACCCGGAACCCCTGCTTCGCCCCCGCCTTCCACTCGACCTGCACCGGGCGCTCGACCTGCTGGGTCTTGTCGAGGGTGAAGGAGACCCGCCAGGGGAACTCGGCGCCGGCCCCGATCGAGATCTCGACCGGCAGTTTCTGGGCGAGCTGCGCCCGGAACACCAGAGTCGAGTGGACGATGTCCTCGGGGCTGCGCCGCTGCTTGTCGATCAGCTGGTCGAGCTGGTCGCGGTCGAGGTCGTGGGTGATCAGGATCGCCCGGCGGTCCCGCGACTCGAGCTCGCGGGCCGCGAACTTGCTCAGCTCCTCGCGCGGCCCGCGGAGCGTGACCGAGCGGTTCAGCATGTCGCGGTTCGTCGGCGTGACCAGGTAGCCCGGCGGCCCCTCGAGCTCGATCAGCACCTGCACGTCCGGCAGGCTCTCCTGCAGCTCGTCGTCGATCAGGTACATGATCAGCACGGTGAAGGCGAAGGACAGCGCGAGGTTCCAGCCGTTCTCGCGCAGCCAGCGGCGCAGCCGTTGCCAACGGGTCACAGCACCGCCCTCTTGCTCGAGGCGCGCGCCACCTTCCCGGAGCTGTTCGGGTCGATCGGCGGCTGGCTCTCGCGGGTGTAGATGTCGCGCAGGAACTCGTCGAGCAGCACCCGGTTGAGCTCACGGGTGATCGTGCCGTCGATCGCGACGCTGATGATCCCGGTCTCCTCGGACACGACGATGGTCACGGCGTCGGACTTCTCGGTGATGCCGATCGCCGCGCGGTGGCGCGTCCCGAGGTTCCGCCCGATGCTGGTCGAATCCGACAGGGGAAACAGGCAGCCCGCCGCGGCGATGCGCCGGTCGCGGATGATCACCGCGCCGTCGTGCAGCGCCGTGCCCGGATAGAAGATCGTGTCGAGCAGCTCGCTGCGGACGACCGCGTCGAGCTGGATCCCGCCCTCGATGTAGGTCTTCAGGCCGACGTTCCGCTCGATGCAGATCAGGGCCCCGATCTTGTGCGAGGACATCTTGCAGACCGAGTCGACGATCTCCTTGATCACGTTGAGCTCGTCCTGGAACAACAGCGCCGCGAAGGGCGTCGCCCCGATGCGCACCAGGGCCCGCCGCAGCTCGGGGTGGAAGATCACGAAGATCGCGAGCACCGACACCTGGAAGAGCGAGGACAGCAGGAAGCTCAGCCGCTCGAGCGCGAGCACGTCGGGGCCGGCGAGGAACTTGACCACCAGGAAGACGACGAGCAACAAGAGGGCGAATCCTTTGAGGATGCCCTCTCCGGCCGTGCCGCGCAGGAAGCGGAAGAAGCCGAAGATCGCCAGGAAGATGACGAAGCCTTCGATCAAGGTCGTCACGAGCGGTGGAAATGGAATCGTTCTACCTCGAGGCGCTACCCTGACAAGGGTTTATCGTAGACCAGCCCGGAGCCGCTGTCAATCGCGCGCGGGCCCCTGCGGAGCGGCGTCCCGGCCGGGCGAGGGCACCCTGTGCGGATGCCATCCGGGTGCACTTCACTCACTCCGCCGCCGGCCAGCCCCAGCCCCGGTCCTCGACGATCAGCCGCGCGAGCGTGGGCGCCAGGCTGCGCACCTCGACGAGGGGATGCGCCGCGACGGCCTGCGCGCGGGGATGCGAGTCGCTGCCGACCAGCTTCTCGAACAGCCCGCTCGCCGCCAGCCGCTCGAGGGCCTCGCCGGGCAGCACGAGGTGCGTGGTCAGGGCGACGAGCCGCGTCGCGCCCTGGTCGCGGTAGACCCGCGCGGCCTCGAGCAGGGTGCCGCCGCTGCGCACCATGTCGTCGTAGACCAGCACCTCGCGCCCCCGCACGTCGGCGTTGCAGCCGACCACTCGGGTCTCGCGGCCGCTCAGCCGCCGCTTGTAGACGAAGGCGGCGTCGCGCCCGAGCTGGTCGGCGAGGCGCTGGACGGTCTTCGCGCGGCCCGCGTCGGTCGAGGCGATGATCGCGTCGGGGCCGACGAGCTCCTTGATCCAGCGGCACAGCAGGTCGTGCAGGGTGACGTGGAAAGAGCGGATGGTGCCCTCGAAGTAGTGCGTGATGCCCGGGCTGTGCAGGTCGAGCAGGAAGATGCGGTTGCCCTGGGCGGCCGGCGGAATCCCCGACAGCAGCCTCGCGCGGGTCTTGGCCTTGACGACCTCGCCCTGGACGGCGATGCGCTCCATCGTCGAGTAGCCGTAGTAGGGGACGAGCAGGGTCAGCGAGCGCGCGCCGTACTTCGTGATCGCGCACGCCATGTCGAAGGTGTCGAGCGTCTCGCGGTCGCTCGAGGTGCCGGAGAGGAAGACGACGTTGCGCTCGAAGACCCGCGTCACCAACCGCACGTAGCGCTCGCCGTCCGGGAACGCGCGGCTCTCGAAGCGGCCGGCCTCGAGGGCGCCGCCGGCTTCGGCCAGGATCGCCTCGGCCAGGGGGCGGTAGGCATCGGTGCAGAACAGGATCGGCTGATGCATGGGGCTCTCCCGTCAGGCGCGCGCGGCTTCGACCATCTCCATCTTCAGGCGGTGCAGCCGGGCGGACAGCCCGACCTTGTACAGGGCGGGATTCTCGAAGCGCAGGAGGGTCGGGCGGAAGGCCGCGAGCTGCTCCTGCACCCGCGCCCGCACCGACTCGAGCGGCGGGCAGGAATAGACCCGCTCGCCGGCCTCGAAGACCTTGACGAGCAGCCCCTCGCGGCGGACGTCGCCGGGGAGCGTGAAGCGGGTGACCGAGTCGCTGGCGAGCACGCCCTCCTGGTCGCCCTCGCGCGGGTCGTCGACGTCGTGGATCAGATCGCCGAGCGGACGCCCCTCCGCGCCGTAGAAGCGGACGACGTCCTGGATCCCCGGGTTGCTGACCTTGATCGTCTGCTCGGAGAGCTTGATCTTGTACTTCCAGGCCCCCTCGGCCGTGCGCAGGGCGGCGAGCTTGTACACGCCGCCGAGGGCAGGCTGGTCCTTGGCCGTCGCGAGGTTGGTTCCCACGCCCCACACGCCGATCTTCGCTCCCTGCAGCTTCAGGCTCTGGATCAGCCGCTCGTCGAGGTCGTTGCTCGCGACGATTGCCGCCTCGGGGAAGCCCGCCTCGTCGAGCAGGCGCCGGGCGCCGCTGCTCAGCTCGGCGAGGTCGCCGCTGTCGAGCCGGATGCCGACCATCTCGTGGCCGCGGGCGCGCAGCTCGCGCCCGACCTCGATCGCCCGCCGCACGCCGTCGAGAGTGTCGAAGGTGTCGACGAGGAACACGCAGTTGTTCGGCATCGCCTCGGCGTAGGCGCGGAAGGACGACAGCTCGTCGTCGAAGCTCATCACCCAGCTGTGGGCGTGGGTGCCCTTGACCGGGACCCCGTAGAGCCGCCCCGCGAGCACGTTCGAGGTTCCGACGCAGCCGCCGATGTAGGCCGCGCGGCTGACGCTGAGGCCGCCGTCGATGCCCTGGGCGCGGCGCAGGCCGAACTCGAGCACCGGCTCGCCCCGGGCTGCCCAGCAGACGCGGGCGGCTTTGGTCGCGATCAGGGTCGAGAAGTTGATCATGTTCAGCAGCGGCGTCTCGACGATCTGCGCCTGCCACAGCGGGCCGCGCACCCGGACCAGCGGCTCGTGGGGGAAGACGACCGTGCCCTCGGGGATCGCGTCGATGTCGCAGCTGAAACGCATCGCCCCGAGGGCCTCGAGGAACCCCGGGTCGAACAGGGGCGCCCCGTCGTTGCCGCGCAGCTCGCCGAGATAGGCGAGATCCTCCGGGCCGAAGCGCAGCTCGTCGAGCCAGGCCGCCGCGTGCTCGAGGCCGGCGCAGATCGCGTAGCCACCGCGGAAGGGGTTCTTGCGGAAGGTCAGGTGGAACACCGCCTCCCGCTCGTGCATGCCGTTCTTCCAGTAGGCGTAGGCCATCGTCAGCTGGTACAGGTCGGTCAGGAGGGCGAGGGAAGTGCCGTAGGGGAGCACGCGTTCTCCTTTGTGTCGGGGCGTCCGTCGGGAAGAAGCGGGGCGGACGGGAGATCTTTCAGCGCAGGAACTGCCGGCGCTCGGTCTGCTCTTCGTCGCCGTGGGCGACGGCGACCTGGTTCCGCCCGTTGTTCTTCGCGATGTAGAGCGCGCGGTCGGCGGCCCGGATCAGGCTGTCGGCGGTCGGCTCGCGCTCGAGCGTGGCGACGCCGACCGAGACCGTCAGCGCCACCTCGGTGCCGTCGACGAGGAAGCGATGCTCCGCGAGGGTCGCGCGGCAGCGCTCCGCGAGGATCAGCGCCCCGGCGCCGCCCGTCTCGGGCAACACGACGACGAACTCCTCGCCGCCGTAGCGGCAGGGCAGGTCGTGGGAACGCAGGCAGCCGAGCAGCAGCTCGCCGAGCTGCATCAGCACCGCGTCCCCGACCACGTGGCCGTGGGCGTCGTTGACGTCCTTGAAGTGGTCGAGGTCCATCAACAGCAGGCTGAGCGGATTGCGGTACCGTTTCGCGCGCTGGATCTCGCGATCGAGCGTCGCTTCGAGGTGGGTGCGGTTGAACAGGCCGGTCAGCGCGTCGCGCACGGCCATCTTGTACATCGCTTCGTGGTAGCGGATCTCATCGCCGTCGCCGACGATCTTGAACAGCGTCTCGCCGACCTGCAGCAGGTCGCCGGGCAGGAGGACGGAGGCCCGACTGCGCAGGTGGTTGATCAGCAGCCCGTTGGTGCTGCCGAGGTCCTCGACCTGCAGCTCGCCGTCGGCGTAGAACAGGCGCGCGTGGCGCCGGCTGGTGCCGTCGCGCGAGGAGCCGACGGTCAGCTCGCACTCCTCGCTGCGCCCGATGACCATCCCCGCGTCGGGGATCGAGAGGGTCCGCCCGAGGAAGCGACCACGCACGATGATCATCGCGCGTGCGGCGCCGTCCTGCGAGTCGTCGTCGAGCTCGACCCGGGAGGTCTTCTCGTCTTCGCGCAGCTCGCCCAGACGCTCAATGTCGGTGGTGGACATCGGTGGTTCCGCCTCGCCCTCCCGCTGGAGAGGACGCATCACAGGATTTCAGCTCCTACAAGTCTACAGGGTGGCGTCGGCGGATTCTTGTCAAAATCCGTCGAACACCCTCCCCAGGCGCTCCCGCATGCCTTTCAGCGAGCCGGTGGCCAGCAGCGTCCACTGGGTCTGCACCACCAGGCGGGCGCGGGCGAGGGTGCCGATGCGGTCGCGGGCGAGCAGCTTCTCGGACCGCTCGAGCAGGTCTTCGACCTGGCGCCGCTCGAAGTCGTCGAGCTCGGCCGCCGCGAGCAGGGTCGTGGCGATGTGCGCGACGTTGCGCGCCTCCTGCCGGGCGTCGGGGGAGTGGCTCTGGAAACGCGGCCGGGGCCCGTCGAGCAGACGCTCGAGCAGCCGCGCCACCAGCTCGGTATGGAGCGCCAGGGAGGGATAGTCGAGGCGCTCGGGGATGTCCTCGACCGTGTGGTAGTCGCGGTGGGTGCCGCTGGTCAGGAAGACGAAGGGGACCCGGGCGAGGGCGAAGCCCACGAAGTCCGAGCGCGGGCCGACGTACTCGGCCGCGAGCTGCAGGACGCGGTCGCCGGAGTCGGCGGCGGCGCCGTCGACCGCCTCGCGCAGCCCCGGGCTCCACTCGCAGCCGAAGCCGAACAGCGTCGCCGGCATCGCGTCGAGCAGGCTGCGGCCGAGGATGTCGAGGCACACCATCGCGACGCAGTCGTCGAGGGGCCGGGTCGGGTTCGAGGCGAGGTAGCGCGAGCCGGCGAGCCCGAACTCCTCGGCGTCGAAGCCGACGAACATCACTGCCCGGCCGCGCGTCGGCGCGGCCGCGAGCGTGCGCGCGACCTCGAGCATCAGGGCGACGCCGCTCGCGTTGTCGTCCGCCCCGACCTGGACGCCGTCCTCGCCCTCGCCGAGGGCGTCGAAGTGGGCTCCGATCAGGATCCACTCGTGGCTGTCGTCGGTCGCCGGCAGCCAACCGAGCACGTTGCGGCCCTTGTCGGGCAGCGGCTGGAACCAGCCGTCCGTGCCGCCCGCCTCGAGGCCGAGCGCGGCGAAGCGTGCCGCCAGCCAGTCGGCGCAGCGCGACCCCGAGTCGCTGCCCCACTCCCGGCCGCCGAAGGCGACGACCGCCTCGATGTCGCGCGCGAGGCGCTGCTCGAGACCATCCTGGGCGCAGGTCCCCGCGGCGAGCAGGAGCAGGATGAGGGGCACCGAGGCCGTGCGGGGCAGTGCCTGGGAGCCGGGAGCTTGTCGTACGCGATCCATCTTTTCCCTCCTCGCCGCTTCCGACGGCGGCTGAGCCCGGACGGCGGCGGAATGGACAGAGCGGGATGGTGTGGGCTTCTTCCTCGCTGTCCACTTGCGTTTTGTACCCCGTCAGTCTACACCAAACAGGTCGAAGCGAATCTTCAACTGTTGCAAAGGCGCGCGCTCCGACCCTTCTCTTCCCCGACGTCCGTCCGTCGGGGGGGCCGTACCCTGGAGCGTCGTCGTCACCGCAGGCCAGGTGTGTCCGACAAACGCAAGACGAGCAAGATCCCCCCGGAAGCCCGCGATCAGCGCCGCGCGCACGCGCTGGTGGTCGTACGCGGCCCCTTCCTCGGCAAGAAGGTCGACGTCCCCGAAGAGGGGCTGATCGTCGGCCGCAGCGAAGATTGCGACCTGATCGTCGGCACGGCGCACGACGGCACCAGCCGCAACCACGCCCGCGTGTTCTTCAAGCGGGGGCACATGCGGGTCGTCGACCTCGGCAGCACCAACGGCCTGCTCGTCAACCGCCGCAACTGCCGGAAGGCGACCCTGCGCGCGGGCGACCTGCTCCAGGTCGGCTCGACGCTGTTCAAGGTGATCGGCGACAGCGAAGAGATCCGCTTCCACGAGATGATGTACAACATGGTCGTCCGGGACGCGCTGACCGGCCTGTACAACCGCACTCACCTCGAGTCCGTGCTCAGCCAGGAGATCAGCCGCGCGCGGCGCTACAAGCATCCCCTGAGCCTGCTGCTGATCGACATCGACAAGTTCAAGGAGATCAACGACGCCCACGGCCACGTCGTCGGCGACGGGGTGCTCGCGCACTTCGGGGCCCTCCTGCGCTCCTTCCTCCGCGCCCACGACCTGCCGTGCCGCTACGGCGGCGACGAGTTCCTCGTGCTCCTGCCCAAGACCGACGCCGACGGGGCGGCCGTGCTGGCCGAGCGCTGCCGGAGGACGGTCACGGAGAAGGGCTACCAGCACAACGACACCAACCTCGAGCTCACCGTCTCGATCGGTGTGTCGACGCTCGCCGCGGGCTGCGACCGCCCCGAGACCCTGATCCTGGCCGCCGACGAGGCCCTGTACCGCTCCAAGCACGCCGGCCGCAACCGGGTCTCGGCGGCGACCATCGGCGGCCTCGGCGAGACCCAGAAGATCCCCCAGCTGCGACCCCTGCGTTGAGCCTGTTCTTCGTCGGCGCGACCTCCGGACTGGCGACCGCGCGCGGTCCTGTCGGCGGCGGGGTGCGGGTGCTCGAGGCGGCGCTCGCCAGCCTGCCGTCGGATGCGCCGCGGGCGGTGCACGTCTACGCGACGGGGAAGGCGCAGGGGTCCGTGGCCGAGGGCCGGATCGGCCTGCCGGTCCCCGCGCTGGAGGGGGCGGGGGCGGAGCGGGTGATCGCGCTGTCGGAGTGGGAGTACACGCGCTTCTCGCGGGAGTTCGCGGCAGCGTCGACCGAGCTTCTGCTGCGCGTCGGCCGCCCGGGCGATGTCGTGATCTGCAACGACATCGCCGAGGGCCCCTCCTTCGCGCGTCTCGCCGCGGCGGGCCTGGTGGTCGTCAGCCTCTTCCACGTGCTGGTCGCCGAGTTCTTCTGCCGGATGTACCTCGCCGACCTCCTCGCGCCACGCACCCTGGTCCGCGCCTTCGCGGCCTGGCGACGGCTCGGCGGACCGGTGCCGGAGCTGCTGCGGCTCGTGTTCGTCAAGGAGGCCGAGGCGGTCGCGTCCAGCGCGCTGCTCGTCGTGCCGAGCGCGGGCATGGCCTCCAGCCTCGAGGCCATCTACGCGCCGGGCGGCGACCGCATCCGCGCGCTGCCGTGGCGGCTGGCGGCCCCGGACCCGCGCCCGGCGCGCAGGCGCAGCGGCGGGCGGCAGACCTGGCTGACGCTGTCGCGGATCTCGTGGGAGAAGGGCCTCGACGTGCTGTTCGACGCCCTCGCCCGGCTCGGGCCGCGGCCGGTGCGGGTGCTCGTCTGCGGGGAGGCGGCCTACATGGGCGGGGCGCGCTATCTGCGGAAGCTGCGCGCGCGGGCGGCGCGGCTGCCCATCCCCGTCGAGTTCCCCGGTTACGTGACCGGAGAACGCAAGCGGGCGCTGCTCGACGAGGCGGACCTTTTCCTGTCGACCTCGCACTACGAGGCCTACGGGCTGACGATCGAGGAGGCCCTCGCCCGCGGGGTCCCGGTCGTGTCCCTCGATCACCACGGGGCGCGCGCCCACGCCCGACACCTGACGCTGGTGCCCGGGCGCGGTCGCAGGGAGCGGGTCGCCCACCTCGCCGCGGTCCTCGACGGTCTCGTCGAGCCGCCCCCCGGGCGTCCGCCTCCGCCGCCGGCCGGAGAGCCGCTCGGGGTGCGGCTGTGGGAGCTGATCCGGCAGGCCGGGCGGGCGGCTGGAAAAGTGCGGGCGGCCTCCTTATAATGGCGGCGGAACGAAGCGGCGCAAACCCCTGAGAGTCGCGATGCTCGGCAGCTCGAACCTACCCCTCCAGGCCCTGGTCGAACGCATCGAGCGTCTGAAGTTCGTCCTCCACCTCACCCGGGATCTCAATTCCACCAAAGACGTCGACGTGATCCTCCGCAGCATCGTCGAGGACGGCGTACGCGCGGTCGACGCCGAGCGCAGCGCGCTGTTCCTGCTCGAAGACTGCGGCCAGCGGCTGACCGCGCGGTTCGCCAAGGGGCTCGAGGAGCACCGCATCTCCGTTCCGGCCCACGCGGGTCTCGTCGGCCACATCGCGAGCACGGGCGAGGCCCTGATCGTGCCGGACGTCTACCTCGACCAGCGCTTCAACCCCGAGGTCGACAGAGAGACCGGCTACCGCACCCGCAGCCTGATCGGCGCCCCGCTGCGCGACGCGCGGGGCCGCATCATCGGGGTGCTGCAGGCGCTGAACCGCCGCGACGGCCGCTCCTTCGACACCGACGACCTCGAGATCCTCGAGTGCCTGGCGACGCAGGCGGCGGTCGCGCTCGAGAACGCGCGGGCCTACCGCACGCTGCTCGAGGCCAAAGAGACGATCCGCGACGAGAACGAGCTGCTCAAGGAGCGGCTCGTCGGCGAGCTGGTCGGGGTCAGCAGCCGCATCCGCGACATCCGCGGCCTCGCCCGGCACCTGGCGGACAGCACGGTCAAGGTGCTGATCACCGGCGAGCGCGGGACGGGCAAGAGCCTGTTCGCCCGCACGGTGCACTTCGGCGGCGAGTGCTGCAACCGCCCCTTCATCCACTTCAACCTCGCCGCGGTGCCGGCCGAGCGGGTCGAGGACGAGCTCTTCGGCGTGCGGGGCGGAGCGCCGGGGAAGCTCGAGAGCGCCGACGGCGGCACGCTGTTCCTCGACGAGGTCGGGGCGATGCCCGACGCGGTCCAGCGGCGCCTGCTCGGCTTCCTGCAGTCGAGCCGCCTCGGCGAGCAGGAGCTGGTCGTGCGGCTGATCTCGGCGACGAACCGCGACCTCGAGGAGCTCGTGCGCAGCGGGCGCTTCATCGAGGACCTGTTCTACCGGCTGAACGTCGTGCAGGTCTCGATGCCGCCCCTGCGCAGCCGCTCCGAGGACATCCGCCCGCTGATCGACCACCTGCTCCAGCGCATCTGCCGCGACCTCAACCACACCCCGCCGACCCTCGCCCCTGCGACCCTCGACGCCCTCGAGGGCTACGCCTGGCCGGGCAACGTGCGCGAGCTGCACAACGAGCTGACGCGGCTGGTGCTGGTCGCCGACGGGGGCGAGGTGCCGCCCTCGGCGCTGTCGGCCTCGATCGCCCGCGCGAAGAAGGAGCGGGTGCCGCTGTCCGAGGCGGTGCGTGCGCTCGAGAACCGGATGATCCAGGAGGCCCTCGACGATGCCGGGGGCAACAAGGTGCAGGCCGCGCGGCTGCTCGGCATCAGCCGTGAGGGTCTGCGACGCAAGATGCAACGCTACGGGATGGACGGCTGCAGCGCACGCCTGCCGCGCCCGTAGCGGAGGCGAAGAGAGGAGAGATCATGGCCGACGACGACGAAGAAGAGGAAGCGA
Organism: bacterium; assembly: GCA_030428695.1. The sequence continues at coordinate 4,326 of JAUIEM010000151.1, read as the reverse complement.
CCAGCGACGGCATGAGCTTCATGAGCCCCGAAGAGGCCGCGCGCCTCGCGCGGGAAGAGGAAGAGCGCCTGAGCCAGCCCGAGACCGACGAAGAGCGCAAGCGCCGCTTCAAAGAGGAGGCGAAGGCCAAGATCGAGGAGCGGCTCAAAGAGAAGCGGAAGCTACGCAAGGCGATGCGCGGCGGGAAGAAGCCGGGAGCCTGAGCTCGGCCGCGCGCCGCGGCTTCGGGTCGGTGGCGTGCGGGGGAAACGGACGGTCGACGATGAAGAGTCTCAAAGGTCACCTGCTGATCGCGGCACCGATGCTGTCCGATCCGAACTTCGCCCGCAGCGTGGTGTTCATGTGTGAGCACCAGCCCGAGGCGGCGATGGGCCTCGTGATCAACCGGCCGACCAATGTGCCGCTCGGGATGGCCCTCCCGCAGCTCCCGATCGCGAGCGCCGCGGAGGTGAACATCTACCTCGGCGGACCGGTCGAGACCCAGCGCATGCTGATCGTCCACCAGGTGTCGGGCTTCGACCTCAAGGCCGAGGCGATCCCCCCGGGGGTCTTCCTCGGGGCCGACCTCGAGCTGCTGACCCATCTGCTCGAGAGCGACGAGACCTTCCGGGTGTTCCGCGGCTACGCCGGCTGGGGGCGCGGACAGCTCGACATGGAGATCCGCGAGGGGGCGTGGCTGACGACCGAGGCCACCCTCGAGACCCTGTTCGCCAAGGACACCGACGACCTCTGGCAGGCGGCCCTGCGCGAGGTCGGCGGGGTGCACGGCATCTGGGCCGACCTGCCGCCGAAGCCGGAGCTCAACTAGGTAGCCGCAGCAGCCGCCGCCACCAGCTCTTCGGCGGCGGAGCTTCCTCTTCGTCTGCTTCCTCCGGCTCGTCCTCGGGACATCCGCGCGGCGCGGGCCGGAGCTCCCGCGCCGCCGCGAGCTCCTCGAGGGCCTCGCGCACCGCGCGGGCCGAGGCGTAGCGGTCGGCGGGCTCGAACTCGGTCAGCTGGAAGACGACGTCCGACCACAGCGGCCCGAGCTCGGGGCGGACCCGCTCGACCGGCCGCAGAGTGCGCGGGCAGCGGGCGACCAGCATCGCGTACAGCACCTTGCCGAAGGCGTAGAGGTCGCTGCGCTCGTCGACCCGGCCGCTCGGCGACTCCTGCTCGGGGGCGAGGTAGAGCGGCGTGCCGACCAGCCCCGGGCCACCGCCGACGCCCTGCTCGGTCAGGTGGTGGCCGACCCCGAAGTCGATGATCTTCACCGTACCGTCCCGGGTGAAGAGGATGTTCGACGGCTTGAGGTCGCGGTGCAGGATCCAGCTCTGGTGCGCGTGCTCGAGGGCCGCGAGCAGCTCGAGGGCGATGCGCAGCACCTCGGCCTCGGGCAGGCCTCCTTCGACCTGCAGCCGCTCGGCCAGGCTGCCGCCCGAGCAGTACTCGAGCAGCAGCTCCGGGGCCTCGGGGGTCGGGGCCTCGAGCAGCGTGACGATGCCCGGATGGTCGAGGCGGCGCAGCACCTCGCCCTCGTCGAGAAGGCGCTGGGCACGGCCCTCACGGGGGACCTTGAGGGCCGCGACGCGGTCACGCTCGACGAGGTGCCGCACGCGGTACACCACCGACTGGCCGCCGCCGCCGAGGACCCGCTCGACGCGCCAGCGGCCCCAGCGCGTGCCGGGCTCGAGCAGCTCCTCGCCGCTCGCCTCGTCCCAGGCGAAGAGCTTCCCCGCCAGCGCGCGCACACGCTTGCGCTGGGCCGCGGGCAGCGGCGGGGGCGGGCCGCCGAAGAGCTTGCCGTACAAGAGCGGCCGGTCCTGTCCCATCTCACTCGACCTCGTAGCCGGCCGCGAGCCGCTCGGCCTCACGCAGGCGGCGGCGCACCGTGCGCGGGTGGCAGCCCTGCAGGGCGGCGATGTCGCCGAGGCTCATCCCCTCCTGGCCGTAGAGGATCAGGGCCTCGAGGGTGTCGGGCTTGAGCGTGCGGCGCAGGCGCGTGAGCAGTGCCGCGGCGTCGAGCCGGGCGTCGACCCGGCGCAGCGGATCGGCCTGGGGTTCGGGCCCCGGCAGGGGCCGCGCGAGGCGGGAGCGCTTGCGGCAGAAGTCGACGTAGACGCCGTGGGCCTTGAGCCACATCCAGCGGTTGAAGGAGTGCTGGGGATCGTAGCGGCCGCTCTGCAGGGACAGCTCGAGGCGCAGGAGGGTGTTCTGCAGGCAGTCATCGACGGCGTGCGGATCCCAGATCAGGCGCACGAAGTAGGCGTGGATGCGGCCGAGCACGCGCTCGAAGAGCTGCGCTCGCAGCGGCCTCCCGTCGTCGCCGGCGCGACGCGCTGCGGTGGCGAGGCGGGTGGTGGTCTTCATCGGAACGGGCTCCGGCGGCGTGTGCCCGCAGTGTGCGACGGGCTCCTTCTATTCTTCCGCAGGAACGCGCCGCGCGCGGACATTTTTTTCCGACGGCGGCGGGAGCGCAGGGCTGGGCGGGATCTACGGGCGGCGGTTGTAGGGGAGGTCGGCGGCGGCGACGGTCGCGAAGGTGATATCGAGGTTCGAGCTGTCCTCGAGCACGAGGGGCTCGGGGTCGCTCGGGGTCGCGAGCCAGACGGGCAGAGTGACGGGCAGGAGGACGGTGTCGAGGCAGAAGCTCAGGGGGAGATCGGCGACGCTGACCAGCTTGTCCCCGGTGTTGCTCAGGCGCGAGCCGGCCGTGTGCACGTTCTTCTGCATGCCCCCGTAGGGCTGCATGTCCGGGAGGGTCACGAGGGTCCCACAGCCACTGAACAGGAGCACGGCGAAGAGGACGGCGACGCGACGAATCATGGAGCCTCCAGAGGGTTCTTGCTGGAGGAATCGTTTGCAAGCGACGTGCCGAAGAGGTACTCAGGACCAGCGTGACCCTTCATCCCCTTGTCCATAGCGGAGGGACGGGCAGACACACCCCAGGAGTGCAACAGCAATTCGTCTCGCGTTGAGACTCAACGGTCCGCTCTGGGACGAATCGTGGACGGCCGGTCTCAAGTCGGCAGCGCGATCACGTCGCCGTCCGCGGGGAAGACGACCCCGAGCTCGGCGGCGAGCGCTTCCCGCTGCTCCCACACATCCGGTCCGGTGTGGATCAGCGCGACCTGGCGGGCGCCGTAGGGCAGGCCGGCGCGGTGCTCGGCGACCGACATGTGCAGCGCGCGGCCGAAGGGTTCCATGAAGCTGCACTCGATCACGAGCAGGTCGGCGTCCGCCCCGAGGGCGTCGAGCGCGGGGGTCGTGCCGGTGTCACCGCTGAGGGCGAGCGTGTGCGGACCGTAACGCAGGCGGTAGCCGTTGACCGGGATGGTGTGGGCCATCGCCCGGGTCTCGAGGGAGACGCCGGCGAGGTCGACCGTCTCGGCACGTTCCCCGTCGAGCTCGATCACCTCGAGGGGGAAGCTGAGGGGGCGCTGGGAGACGTCGGGGTAGGCGAGCTTCCAGGCGGCCTGCACGTACGCCTCGGTGCCCGGGGGGCCGACGACGTAGAAGGGCGCGTCGCGGCGCTCGATGTAGAGCAGGTGCAGGAGCAGCATCGGCAGGCCGAGGCCGTGATCGCCGTGCAGGTGGGTCAGGCAGACGCCCTGCAGCGTGTCGAGCGAGACGTCGAAGCGCGCGGCCTGCAGCACCGAGGTCGGTCCGCAGTCGAGCCACCAGCTCGCGTCCCCGACCTCGACCGCCAGGCACTGGTTGCCCTTCGCGGAGCTGTTGAAGGCGTTGCCGGTGCCGAGGAATCGGACGCGCATCGTACCCCCTGGGAAGTCACGCCGGATGCGAAGGAAGGCCGGATGCGAAAAGGCACTCCGTGGGGGAGTGCCTCCATCCCGGTTGAATCACCGAGCCAAAGCTCAAGGAGGGATTCGAACCCTCGACCCCAGCTTTACGAAAGCTGTGCTCTACCACTGAGCTACTCGAGCAACCGGTGGAACACCATACTGCTCGCTCCCCGCCCTGGCTAGAAAAAACTCGCCGCAAAATCCCCCGGCTCCCACCGTATCAGGGTCGAGCGCTCCTCGGCCCGGGGCAACGCCCGCGCCGCGAGGCAGGACCCCGCCAGCCACAGCACCCCCTCCGCGTCGCACACCACCGGCACCGCGCCGCGCCAGCCCGCCGGCACGCCCGCCTCCCGCAGCAGGTGGCGCAGCTTGCGGGTGCCGGTCCCCGGCGGGCGCAGCGCATCCCCCGGACGCCAGGCACGCACCCGCAGCGGCCCCCGGCCCGCGACGCACACCTCCAGGCCGCGGGCCTTCCCCGGCCCGGTCGCCGGCCGCGCCTCCAGCCGCCCGCAGGCCCCGAGCGCCAGCGTCCCCGGCACCGGCA
>JAUIEM010000150.1 GCA_030428695.1 bacterium | reverse complement strand
GTCTCGAGGTTGCTGAAGGAGCGGTGCACCGCCCGCAGGGTCGCGAAGTGGAAGCTCTGGACGCTCGCGCGCTGCTCGAGGCCGGCCCCGACGATCGCCGCGCCGACCTTGCGGGCGAGGTCCTCGCCCCACGCCTCCGGCGCGAAGGGCGCGCTCTTGGTCTCGACGTTGAAGCGCACCCGCGCGGCGTTGCGGGCCCGTGCCGCCGCGCGGGGCTGTTCCGCCCCCGGACCCGAGCCGTAGTACGCCGCGTAGAAGTCCGCGAAGGCGAACACGTCCGTCAGCCGCGGGAGCGCGTAGGGGTCGGCGATGGAGCCGGCAGCGGCGAACGCGACGCTGACGGGGGAGAGGGCCGGGTCGCGGGTCTGCTCGCCGCGCTCGAGGAGGCCGTCGGCGAGCAGCTCCCCGGTCAGGAAGGCCGCCGACAGGGTGTGGAGCTCGGCGGGCTCGAGACCCTGGCCGTCACGGCGACGCAGCTTGGCGGGGTCGAGCACCGGGTCGTGGCTGATGACCGGCACGCCGTCGGCGCTGAGGCCGCAGTCGAGCTCGAGGGTGTTCATCAGGTGGTCGAGGGCGGCCTCGAAGGCGGGCAGGGTGTTCTCCGGACGCAGGTCGCGGGCGCCGCGGTGGCCCTGGGCCTCGAAGCGCGCAGGGTCTACGCAGCCGTCCTCGTCGAGCAGGTCGCCCGGCTGCCCGTCCCCGTCGGCGTCGAAGCGCGCGACGGCGGCGTACAGCAGGTCCGGCCGGTCGCTGATCAGGCCGTCGACCCCGAGGGCGAGCAGGGCGTCCAGGCGGGCGGGCTCGTTGACGGTCCAGGGGATGACCCGGAAGCCGGCGGCGTGCAGCGAGGCGACGTCGAACAGCTCGCTGGAGACCGGCGGCAGGCGCTGTGGCGCGACGGTCGCGGCGTCGCCGTCGGCGAGCAGGAGCTGCCAGGGGGCGCACACGACCTCCTGGCGCACGCCGAGGCGCCGAGCGTGCTCGCGCATCGCCGCCATCGTGCGGAGGGCCGCGCGCTCCTCGTGCTCGGGGCTGTCGGCCGGGCGCAGGAAGCCGCCGGGCGTTTCCGGGTCGGGCAGCGGGACCGGCGGGGCGAGCAGGCGTCCGTCGGGGGCGAAGTGCAACAGGAAGGGGCCGAGCTCGTCCCCGATCCACCAGCTCCCATCCGGGGCGCGCTGCAGGGACTCCGGGTCGAAGTCCGCGCCGGTCAGCGGCCGGCCGGGATCGAAGCCGCAGACCAGCGAGAAGGGGATGTGGCCGTCCGGATCGGCGAGCGCGATCCGCTCCTCGACGGACACCCGGCCGCTGCCGCCGTCGGCGGTGCGGAGGTCGACGCGGATGATGTAGATACAGAGCCGGTAGTCGGTCGAGCTCTCCGGGCTGCCGAAGCCGTTGTCGGACAGCGCCGCGTAGCGCCCGCCGCCGAGCCGCACCAGGGCGGAGATGCCCTGCACGGGCTGGGCGGCGAAGGGGGGCACGGCGCCGCGGATCGGCGCCTCGCCGAGAGCCACGCCGCTCGGCGGGCCGGGGGCGAAGGTCTCCGCGGGCAGGGTGGCGAAGCCGACCACGGTCGGGCGCTCCACTTCCTGGGCCGCGGCCGGGAGGAGGAGCAGGCAGAGGAGAGGGACGAGACGGTGCATCGCGATCTCCGGGGATAGGGGTGCGGCGATCGTACCCGACAGCGGCGGAGCCGCGCGAGCCGGGACGCAGGGACGTGCCAGCGGCGCGAGCACGGAGGCCCCCGAACCTACGCCACGCGACCGACACAGTTGACGCGCCAGGACCGGTGACGGACACTACCGGCCCCCGCCCGCCCGGAAGAACCGATGCCCGAACCTCTGCGCGTCCTGTGCCTGGCCGAGGCCTGCAACCCCCGCTGGTCGAGCGTCCCGCTGGTCGGCTACAACATGGTGCGCGCCCTCGCCGCGCGCGACGACCTCGCGCTGACCGTGTGCTCCCACGTGCGCAACGAAGAAGCGCTGCGCGCCGACCCGCTGGCCGGGCGGGTCCGCCTCGAGCTGATCGACAGCGATGTGCTCGCCGGACCCCGGTTCAAGCTCGGCACCCTGCTGCGCGGCGGCAAGGGCCTGTCCTGGACGACCAACATGGCGCTGTCCTGGCCGGGCTACATGCTCTTCGAGGAGCTCGTGCACCGCCGCCTCGGGCGCGAGCTCGCGGCCGGCGCCTTCGACCTGGTCCACCGCGTCACGCCGGTCTCGATCTCCCTCGGCAGCCCCCTCGCCCGGCGCAGCCCGGTGCCGATGCTGATCGGCCCGCTCAACGGCGGGCTGCCCTGGCCGAAGGAGTTCCCCGAGCTGCGCGTCGCCGAGAAGGAGTGGCTCGCCCCCCTGCGCCGGGCCTACCGCTGGCTGCCCTGGTTCCGCGCGACCTGGCGCCACGCGGCGGGCGCGATCGTCGGCAGCCGCTCGGTGCGGCGCGAGATCCCCGCCTCCTTCCCGGGCCGGCTGTGGACGATGGCCGAGAACGGCATCGACCCCGCCCGCTTCCCGATCGCCGAGGCCTGGACTCCGCCCCGGGAGCGCTTCCAGATCGTCACCGTCGGCCGGCTCGTCCCACTCAAGGCCTTCGACATCCTGCTCGAGGCCTTCGCCGCGCTCCCCGCAGAGCCCGCCAGCGAGCTGATCCTGATCGGGGAGGGTCCCGAGCGGTCCCGACTCGAGACGCTGATCACGCGCCTCGGCCTCAACGCGAGAGCGCGCATCACCGGCTGGCTCGAGCAGAGCGCGCTGCAGAAGATCCTGCGCGGGGCCCAGCTCTTCGCCTTTCCCAGCCTGCGGGAGTTCGGGGGAGGGGTCGTGCTCGAGGCGATGGCATGTGCTTTGCCGTGTATCGTGATGGAATACGGCGGACCAGGTGAGCTGGTCGACGAGAGCTGTGGCCTGCGCCTGCCGATGGCGCCCCGCGACGTCCTGCGCACCTCCCTGCGCGACGCGCTCGCCACGCTGCTCGCCGACCCGCAGCGCTGCCGCCGGCTGGGGGGAGCGGCCGCCGCCAAGGTGCGCCGGGACTTCACCTGGGACGTCAAGGCCGAGCGCCTGCGGGACATCTACCGCGTGCTCACAAACCGGGAGTGACCGCCGTGCCCGCGATCGGATATGTCGGAGTCGACACGCTGAACAACGCGACGATCTGCAACGAGGCCGCCGGCCTGCTCGAGGCCGGCGTGTCGATCGAGCCGGTCTCGGCGTATCGCTATGAGACACCAACCTACAACCGCGGTCCCATGGTGGAACAGCTCGCCGCGCGCCTGACCCACCTGTACCCGCTCAGCCCCGCCCAGGTGGCCCAGGACCTCACCGCCGGCCCGCTGGTCTTCGGCCGGCGCTTCTTCACCGCCCAGGCCGCCGCCCTGCGCTGCCCCGCCGAGGGCCTGCGGCAGCGCGGCCGCGTGCTCGGCCACTTCCTCCCCGGCCTGCGCCTCGCCCTGGCCTGGAAGGACAAGGACGTGCGCCACATCCACGCCCACTGGGCTCACACCGCGACCACCATCGCGATGCACGCCGCCGCCCTGCTCGGCGTCGGCTTCAGCTTCACCGGCCACGCCAACGACATCTTCGTCTACACCGTCGCCTTACGGGAGAAGCTCCGCCGGGCGCGCTTCGTCGTCTGCATCGCCGAGTACCACCGGCGCTTCTACCTCGCCCAGGGGGCCGACCCCGAGCGCCTCAAGGTCGTCTACTGCGGCATCGACACCGCCCGCTTTCGCGTCGAGGGTCCGGCCGAGACCCCCGCCCGGCCCCGCATCGTCGCGGTCGGGCGGCTGGTCGAGAAGAAGGGCCTGTACCACCTGATCGCCGCCTGCCAGCGGCTCAAGCGCCGCGGCCTGGAGTTCGAGTGCCACATCCACGGCTCCGGCCCCCAGGAACAGCAGCTCCGGGACCTGGCCGCGCGGCTCGACGTCGACGACCGGGTGACCGTGACCGGCAAGGTGGTGCTGCAGCAGGACCTGCCCGGCATCCTGCGCGCGGCCCGGGTCGTCGCCCTGCCCTGCGTCGAGGCCCGGGACGGCGACAAGGACGGCCTGCCGCAGGTGCTGATCGAGGCGATGTGCTGCGGGGTGCCGGTCGTGTCGACGGCCCTGGTCGGCATCCCCGACCTCGTCCGCGACGGCACGCACGGCTTCCTGGTGCCGAGCGGCGAGATCAACCAGCTCAGCGACCGGCTCGCGGTGCTGCTGGAGGATGCGGACTGCGCGCGGCGGATGGGCGCGCGCTCCGCCGCCTGGGCGCGTGAGCACTTCGGCCGGGACTCGACCGTCGAGCGCCTGTCGCGGCTGTTCCGCTGGTGCCAGGAGCAGCCGGGCAACGCCGCGCCGCCCCTGGCGATGCCCGCCGCCCCCGGCTCCGAGGAGCTCTACGACCGCCACGGCGAGCCGCGCACCGACTACCTGCGCGGGCTCGCCACCGCCCAGGGTGCCCGGGGTTGAGGCATGATGTTCCTGGTCCTGCTCAGCCTGCTCGGCGCGTGGCATTTCACGCGTGTGGCGGCGGTCGGACCGCGACGGGCCGCCGCGGAGGTGTGGTTCGTCGGCGTCTTCTTCGGGCCGGTCTGGGTGACGACGATGCTGCGCTCGATCATCGTCGACTTCCGCACCGGGGCCGCGCTGCTCGGCTTCCTCGGCTTCCAGCTCCGGCCCGTGCGCGCCCCTCGGCATCCGTGGGTGCTCGGCGACCTGCTCGTCGCCTGGCTGCTCTTGTCCCAGGTCATCTCGCAGTATCTAGCGGGCGACCTGCGGCCCCTGACCGCCTTCGAGATGGCGCGCAAGTGGGTGCTGCCCTACGTCGTCGGCCGCATCATTATCCGCGAGGCCGGGGACATCCGGCGGCTGATGCCGTTCATCGTCAAGCTCGCCGGCGTCGTCAGCCTGCTGTCGATCTTCGAGGCGGGGACGAAGCTCAACCTCCTGCAGAAGGCCCTCGGCCGGGTCTACGCGGTGCTCGAGGCCGGGGAAGGCTACCGCTACGGGCTGAAGCGCGCGCAGCTCGCGATGGATCATCCGATCTTCTTCGGCATGGCCCTCGCCCTGCTCCTGCCCTGGCTGCTCGAGGCCGCCCGCCAGGCGGAGGGCAAGCGCCTGCCGCGGCTGATGCCGTACATCGCCCTGGTCGGCATCGTCGCGACGGTCTCGCGGGGCGCCGTGCTGGTCGGCCTGGCGGCGCTGGGCGGCGTGTTCTGGTTCCGCCGCCCGCCCCGGCTGCGCATCGTGCTCGCGGTCCTCGGCATCGCGCTCGGCGTCTTCGCCTACACCTCGAAGGACGCCGTCCTCGAGCTGATCGGCAAGGCGGCGAGCGAGGAGCAGGGCCGCATCATCGTCATCGACGGCGAGGAGGTGCTGTACACCGGCACCTCGCACCGGCTGCTGCTCTTCCGGGTCTACGCAAAGGCGATCCGCGAGGCGGGCGCCTTCGGCTACGGCTTCCGCATGATCGGCGTGCCGCTGGACCCCGAGCACGCCCAGCGCTTCGGCTCGATCGACAACCACTACCTGCTGATGCTGCTGCGCCACGGCTGGCTCGGCATCAGCGGCTTCGCGCTGCTCGCGCTGTGCGCGCTGGTCTACCTGCTGCGCGCCGGTTGGCGGCGGGAGCTGCCCCAGGCCGGCCTGGCGGGCGGCCTGTGCGCCGCCCTCTTCGGCGTGACCGGGCTGCTGATGACGGTCTGGTTCTCCTTCGACTTCGGCGCGATGTGGCTGTTCAGCTGCGGCGTGGCGAGCTCGCTGCACTGCCTGCCGCGCACCGTCGCGGCGGAAGCGGACGCGCCCGCGCCGGCGCCGCCCCCGCGCTTCATCCTTCCCCCCCGGCGCACCGCCGGGATCGCCTTCCCCCTGCCCGAGGAGCCTGACGATGTCTGAGCGCATCCTGATCATCACCCCCGCTAAGGACGAGGCGGAGTTCATCCAGCGCACGATCGACTCGATGGTCGCCCAGACCCACCGGCCGATCCGCTGGATCATCGTCGACGACGGCAGCACCGACGCGACCCCCGCCATCACCGACCGGGCCGCCGCGGAGCACGACTGGATCGAGGTGGTGCATCGGAAGTCCGGAGCGCGCCGCGTCGGCCCGGGCGTGATCGAGGCCTTCTACGCCGGGATCGAGCACGCCGGGGACGACCCCTACGACTTCGTCTGCAAGCTCGACGCCGACATCGAGTTCCAGCCGGAGTACTTCGCGACCCTGATGCGGATGTTCGCCGCCGAGCCCCGCCTCGGCACCGTCAGCGGCAAGGCCTGGGTGCCGATCGACGGCGAGCTGGTGCTCGAGCGCAGCAACGACCAGTTCTCCCTCGGCGCCGCCAAGCTCTTCCGGCGCGCCTGCTTCGAGGAGATCGGCGGCTTCGTGCGCGAGGTGATGTGGGACGGCATCGACTGCCACCGCTGCCGCATGCTCGGCTGGGAGGCACGCAGCATCGACCGCGAGGACCTGCGGATCATCCACCTGCGGCTGATGGGGTCGTCTTTTCGCAGCGTCTACCACGGCCGGATGCGCTGGGGACGCGGCCAGTACTTCATGGGCACCCACCCCCTGTACCTGCTCGGCATCGCGACCTACCGCGCCCTCGAGCGGCCCTTCCTGCTCGGCGGCGCCTGCATCCTGGCGGGCTACGTGCAGGCCTGGGCCCAGGGCCGGCCGCGCTACGAGGAGCCGGGCTTCCGCGAGCACCTGCACGGCTGGCAGATGGACGAGCTGCGCCGGCGCCTCCTCGGACAGCGGGCATGAACGAGGCACGCCCCTCGCTGCTCGAGCGGGTGCTCGCGCGCTTCCTCGGGGAGCGCGGGCGCACCGCCTTCCGCAAGGTCGGCTGGACCGCGATGGCCCAGGCGCTCGGGATGGTGATCCGGCTCGGCAGCAACCTGACCCTGACCCGGCTGCTCGCCCCGGAGATCTACGGCATCCTCGGCACCGCCCTCGCGGTGCTGACCACCCTCGAGTGGCTGTCGGACGTCGGCGTCACCCCCGCCCTGGTGCGGCACCCGAAGGGCGAGAGCCCGGCCTTCCTGCTGACCGGCTGGTGGATCCAGGCCGGCCGCGGGCTGCTGCTCGCCATCGCGGCGGCGGCCTGCGCCTGGCCGATGGCGGAGGTCAACCAGAAGCCCGAGCTGTTGATGGTGCTGCTGGTCTTCTCGCTGCGGCCCTTCCTGCTCGGCCTGATGAGCCCCGCGACCCCCGCGCTGCGCAAGCGGCTCGACTACCGCGCGCTGTTCTTCATCGAGGTCGGCATGACCTTCTTCGGCACGGTCGCGAGCATCGCCTGCGCCTTCTGGCTGCGCTCGATCTGGGCGATCGTGATCGGGACGATGGTCGGGGCCGGGGTCAAGGTGCTCCTGAGCTACGTGTTCGCGCCGATGCTGCCGCGCTGGTGCTGGGACAAGGAGGCCGCGAAGGAGATCTACGGCTTCGGCCAGCAGATCTTCGTCAACACCCTGGTGATGGCCCTGTGGCTGAACCTCGACCGGCTGCTCGGGCTGCGCTTCATCCCCGAGAAGGCGATGGGCCACTTCTTCATCGCCTGGAACCTCGCGAACGTCGCCGAGAGCCTGATCACCCGCGCCTGCGACGTGTACTTCTCGATGCTGAGCCGCGAGCCCCCGGGCGAGGCGCGGGAGGCCTGGCACCGGCGCATCACCTGGCGCCTGACCAGCCTCGGCTTCCCCGCCCTGACCCTCGGGGCGGTGGCCGGGCCGCTGGCGGTGTGGATCCTCTACGACCCGCGCTACATGCCGGCCGGGGTCGTGCTCGGCATCCTCTGCGCACGGCTGATCATGCGCAGCCTGGGCCAGGTCCAGTTCCAGCTGATGCTCGTGCGCGGCAACATCCGCCCGGCCACGCGCTGCTACGTCGTCGCCTTCGTGCTGCTGGCCGCGCTGCTCGTGCCCCTCGCGCAGGCCTACGGCATCATCGGCCTCGCCCTGTGCAACCTGCTCTCGACCACCGTCCTGACCGGCCTGCAGACCTTCCTGTTCGACCGCCAGATCCTGCCGCGCAGCCGGCGCCCCTTCCTGTTCGCCTGCCTGTGGCTGGCGGGCGGGCTCGGGCTCCTGTACGGCCTGTCCTTCGCCCTGGAGCTGTGACGTGGAATCCCCGCTGCCCCTGCTGACCCGCGCCGTCAGCTCCCTGTGCCACGCCTACCCCTTCCTCAGCGGCTGCGGGCGGCTGGCGAACACGCCCCCGCTGCGCTGGCTCGCGCCCTCTGGCGAGGCCGAGGCGCGGCTCCGGGACGGCGCCCGCATGCAGGTGCCCCTCGACGACCACGTCGGGCGCTCGGTCTACTTCTTCGGCGACCTCGACCCCAAGCTGACCGCCCTGTGCGCGCGCCTCCTGCGGCCCGGCGACACCGTCCTCGACATCGGCGCCAACCTCGGCCTGGTCAGCCTGCTCGCCGCCGGCATGGTCGGCCCGACCGGCCAGGTCCACGCCTTCGAGCCGCAGCCCGCGCTGGCCCGCCGCTTCCGCCGCTCCCTCGCCGCCAACGGCTACCGCCACGTCGAGGTGCACCCGGTCGCCCTCGGCCGGGAGGACGGCACGCTGACCCTCGACATCCCCGCGGACAACCGCGGCGCGGCCTCGCTGGTGCGCTCCCGGGGAGGGCGCCGGGTCGACGTGCCGGTGCGCGACGCCTCGGCCCTGTTCGACGCCCTCGACCTCGGCCCCGTGCGCCTGGTCAAGATCGACGTCGAGGGCTTCGAGGCCGAGGTGCTCGGCGGCGCGCGGCGGTACTTCGCCGCGCACCCGCCGGACGCGCTCGTTTTCGAGCTCAACGACGGGTCGACGCAACCCTTCGCCGAGCGCCCCGTCGTACGGCTGCTCAACGAGCTCGGCTACGGCTTCCTCGACCTGCGCCGCGAGCTCCTCCGCCTGCGCCTGCGGCGGGTGCCCTTCGACGCCCGGGAGACCGGCCACGACATCCTCGCCCTGCGGCGCGGCGCGCCGTACCGCGAGCTGTGCCGGCGACTGGGGGTGCGATGAGCTCAGTCGAGGGGAGCCGGCGAGCGGCCCTGCAGGCGGCCCCACAGCACCCGTGCGAGGGCGCGGGCGTGGTCGAGCTCGCGCCGCCTGCCGGGGCGCACGAGGCCGCGCAGGGCCATGCGGGGCAGGTTGATGCAGTCGAGCAGGAAGACGCCGGCCGCCTCGGCGCCGCTCCGGTGCTTCCCGTACCAGCGGTGCTTGCCCCACATGTACCAGGCGTACAGGTCGTCGCGCCGGATCGCGTCCGGGCCGCCGCCGCTGCCGCCGCCGAGATGGCGGATCGACAGGGTGGGATGCTCGACCACCTGCCAGCCGGCCTCGAGCAGGCGCGCGGACAGGTCGGCATCCTCCCAGTACATGAAGAAGTCGTCGTCGAGCAGCCCGCCGACCGTGTCGAGGGCGGCGCGCCGCAGGAACAGCGCGGTGCCGGCCAGCCAGCCCGGCTCACCGGAGGCGGGACGCTTCGGCACCGGCAGGCGGAAGACCTCGCGCAGCTGGTCGCCGAGCCGCGGGAAGCGGTGCAGGCCCTGCTGGCGCTGACCGTCCATGCCGATCAGGCGCGGGCTGATCGCGCCGACCTCGGGATGTTCGCGCAGGTAGGCGGCGAGGCCGTCGAACAGGGGGCCCTCGAGGCGTGCATCGCTGTTGAACAGGCACACGAAGTCGCCCGCGCAATGGGCGAAGCCCTGGAGGTTGCCGCCGGCGAAGCCGCGGTTGGTGCTCGAGGGCACGAGGGTGACGTCGGGGAAGCGCGCGTTCAGCATCGCGAGGGAGTCGTCGCGGCTCGCGTTGTCGACCACGATCAGCTGCGCCTCCGGCTCGTGGCGGCGCAGGGACTCCAGGCACTCCGCGAGCAGGGCGCTGGTGTTGTAGTTGACGACGATCACCGAGATCATGCGCGGCTCCCCGTTCTGGACCGTACCTCAAGAGTAACCGGGAAACGTGCGCCGCGCCAGCGCTCCGGCGCTTCGACCGGGCGCCTCCGCGCCCGCCGGGGCGGCGCGTGTGCAGGCTCTCCGCGCCCGCCCGGCACGCGCTGCTGGACGCGCGCTCCCCGCGCGGAGACCCTGGATGGCGGGAGGCTGTGATGGCAGAGGCCGAAGCGAAGGAATCCCCGCTCGGGGCGCTGGCCAAGCGCGTGGTGCGCTTCCTGCTCGGCGCCTGCCTGGCCTGGTGGTGGCTGCTCGGGCTGGGGGGCGGCGCGGTGCTCGGCGCCGCGGTCGCGCTCTCCGGCCCGCTCTCGACGCCCTCCTATACGGCGCGCGCCAGCCTGCTCTACACCGCCCTGCCGGTGCCGGAGGAGCACCGCGACCTGTACACCTCCCCGAAGCTGAAGACCCTCGAAGCGCTGTTGCGCTCCGACGCGAACATCGACCGGCTGCGCGAGGAGTTCGCGCTGGAGGAGGTTCCCCGCAAGCTCTTCAAGGTCCTGATCAGCACCGACAACCCGGCCGGCACCAGCCTCCTGCACATCGGCTTCGACTGGGCGGACAAGGGCGAGGGCATCGCGCTGCTCGACAGCCTGCTGACGGTCTACCTCGAGCAGCTCGCCGCGATCCGCCGGCAGCGCCTCGGCGGCCTGCGCGACGACCTCGAAGCCAGCCTCGCCGCCCTCGAGGGCGCGACCCTGACCACCCGCGAGAGCCTGCGCGTCTTCACCCGCGCCCACCAGATCTCCTCCTTGCGCGACGACGAGACCCGGGTCGCCCAGGACCTGTACGACGCGACCGCGCTGTTCGCCAAGGCCGAGCGCAACGAGGCCAACCTGGAGTCGCAGATCGGCCACCTCGACGCCTACATCGAGGAGCTGAAGGAACGCGAGAAGCAAGCCCTGGACGCGGCCGAGGAGCTCGACGCCGCGCGCGAGACCCTCGCCGACAACCGCCGCCGCCAGACCCGGCTGCGCGAGCTGATCACCGAGACGCGCCGCATCATGGAGGTGCAGGCGGCCCTCGAGAACCAGCGCCTCGAGCTCGAGCGCCGGCGCGAGCTGTTCGAGCGCGGCGACATCCCCGAGACCGAGGTCGACGCGATCGAGGCGACCATCCGCGAACTCGAGGCGAGCATCGCGACGACGGAGGAGATCGACGCCTGGAAGGCCGAGCTCGCCCGCCTCGACGAGCTGGTCGTGCCGAGCCAGACCCAGCAGACCATCGGCTCGCCGATCATCCACCAGGCGCTGTTCCGGCGCCTCGAGCTCGAGCTCGGCATCATCGGCGCCCAGAAGGAGGTCGCGGACCTCGGCCAGCGCGTGCGCAACCTCGGCGCCCGCCGCGAGCAGATCTACGCCCTGCGCAGCCGCCACGACTCCCTGCGGGTGCGCCTCGACGACCTCGAGCAGCAGCGCTCCGGCCTGCGCGGGCGGGTCGACTTCCTGCGCCAGCTGCTCGACCTCGAGGTCACCGAGCTCGCCCTGCTGTCGCCGGCGACCCCGGACGCCTACCCGAGCTCGTCGAACCGCAAGATCCTGCTCGTCGCCATCGCCGGCGGCGGCTTCCTGCCGTTGTTCGCCCTGGTCGTGCTGCTGCAATTCTGGCGCCGCGGGCTGACGACCCCCGCCCAGCTGCTCGGGGAGCTCGAGATTCCGCAGCTCGCCCGGCTCGGACCGCCGGGCCCCGAGGACGAGGACGCGCGTGTGCTCGCCCTCAGGGTGCGCCAGGCCGTGCCGCAACCCGGGGCGGTGCTGCTGCTGCTCGGGGTCGGCCGCGCGACGCCCCTGGCCGGGCCGGCCCAGCGCTTCGCGAGCAGCCTCGCCCGGCGCGGCGAGCGGGTGGTGCTCGCCGACCTGCGCTTCGGCGGCGCCGACCTCGGCGCGGACACCCCGGACAGCGTCGGCGCTTGCCTGCTCGACGGCCAGGCTCCCGCCCTCGCGCCCGGCCCCCTGCCCGGGCTGCGTCTCCTCCCCGCCGGCCCGGCCGTGCCCCGCGACCTGCTCGCCAGCCCCCGAATGCGGGCGCTGCTCGAGCAGCTCCGCGCCGAGGCGAGCCTGGTCGTGCTGCTCGGCCCGGGCCTCGACCGGCAGGTCGACTGCGAGCTGCTCGCGGCCCTCGCCGGGGGAGTCGTGTTCGGCTACGGCGAGGAGGAGAAGCTCGCGCCCGGGGCGCGTCCCACCCTCGAGGCCCTGCGCCGGGTCAAGACACCGGTCGCCGGAGCTTTCGCGAGCGGATGTTGAGGCTCTTCCGGTTCCACTGCAAGCCGACCAGGCTCATGTCGTCGTCGAAATCGTCGCGGCCCTGGAACTTCCGGACCGTGGCGAGGACCGCCGGCAGCGCCTTGGCGAGCGGCAGCCGGCGGGTCGCGCTCAGCACGGTCCGCAGGCGGCCGGCGCCGAACTGCTCGCCCTCCGCCTCGCCGGCCTCGAGGAAGCCGTCGGAGAAGTAGAAGAAGCGGTCGCCGGGGGCGAGCTGCACGTTGCCCTCGTCGAAGCTGAAGCCCGGACACACCCCGAGGGCCATCCCGCCCCGGGTCAGCACCTCGACCTTGCCGCTGCGGCGCACCACGCAGGGGTGCGGATGGCCCGCCAGGCAGTAGCGCAGGACGCCGCTCGCCGGGTCGAGGATCGCGTACATCAGCGTCATGAAGCGCTGGCCGCCGTGGGCAGCGACCTGGCCGTCGAGGGTCTTGCACAGCTTCGCCGGGTTCCTGAGCAGCGCCGCGTCGATGTGGTCCCGGGACAGGTTGCACACCAGCCAGAAGGCGAGCATCGCCGCCGCCGCCCCGTGGCCGCAGACATCGGCGAGGTAGAAGACGACCTTGCCGTCGGGGAGCTGGAAGTGGTTGAAGGTGTCGCCGGCGACGTAGGTGCAGGGCAGGTGCAGCCAGTCGACCTCGACCCCGGGCAGGACCAGCCCCTTCGAGGGCAGGAGCCGCTCCTGCAGGTCGCGGGCGGCCTCGAGGTCGCGCCGCATCGCCCGCTCGGAGCGGCGCACCCGGGCGTCCATCTCCCGCACCCGCAGGGCGGCGCGCAGGCGGGCGAGCAGCACCGCCTTCTTCACCGGCTTGGTCAGGAAGTCGTCCGCGCCGGCGTCGAGGCTGGTGGTCTGGACCTCGTCGGCGCCGTCGCCGGTCAGGAGCAGCACCGGCAGGTGCTCGTCGGGGAAGCGCTCGCGCACATGGCCGGTCAGCTCGAGCCCGGACATGCCCGGCATGATCATGTCGGTCAGCACCGCGTCGATGGTCTCCGCCGCGAGCACCTCGAGGGCCGCGGCGCCGTCTTCCGCGACGAACACCAAATAGCCCGCCCCGCGCAGGATGTGCTCGATCAGGACGCGGGCCGGCTCGGCCATCAGCCCTCCTGCCCGGCCGGGAGCGGACGCCCGAGCAGCTCGTAGAGCAGCGCCCGGTACTTGCGCGCCTGCTGCTTCCAGGTCCAGTCCGCGAGCACCCGCTGCCGGGCCCCGGCGCCGCGGGCCGGCCCCGCCTCGCCGAGCGCGCGGCGCAGGGCCGCGGCGACGGCCGCGGCGTCGGCGGTGTCGGCGAAGAAGGCCTGCTCGCCGAGGATCCAACGCGGCACCGGCCCGTCGTGGACCACCGCGGGCAGGCCGCTCGCCGCCGCCTCGAGGTAGACGATGCCGAAGGGCTCCTCGCGGCTGATGTGCAGGAAGGCGTCCGCGCGCCGGAACAGCGCCGGCATCGTGTCGCGCGGCACCGCGCCGAGCAGGTGGCAGCGGCCGGGCAACAGCGCGCTCGCGAGCCCGGCAACCGTGTCGCGCTCCGGCCCGTCTCCCGCGACCACGAGCTGCACATCGGGCACGAGGGCGACCGCGCGCACCGCCTGGTCGACGCCCTTCGAGGGGATCATCGCGCTCGCCATCATCACGACCGGCCGCTCGTCGAGCGGCGCCGGGCAGGACGCCGGCCCGTCCGGGCGGAAGACCTCGGGGTCGACGCCGTTCGGGATCAGCGTCGTCGGGAAGCGGCCGCGGTTGGTCTCATAGTGGTCGGGGTTGATCGCGACCAGCCGGTCGCAGCCGAACCAGGCGTATTCGCGCCGGTTCTCCCGCACCATCCAGTCGCCGTTCTCGGTGACGAACACCGTCGGCGGCCCCCCGAAGCGGCGCAGGAGCTGCAGGCTCCAGTTGACGAAGGGGAAGGTGCAGTGGATGACCACGTCGCAGCGGCGCAGCTCCTGCAGCCCCTGCCGCAGGCCGAGGGAGAGCACGAAGCCGAGCTCTTCGTACACGTACTCGGTGCGGAACACCGGCCCGGTCGGGAAGCGCTCGAACAGCGTCCGCGGCAGGCAGGGGAAGCGCAGGAGCGGCAGCCCGGCCGGCGGCGTCGAGCCGGCGCCGAACAGCACCACCTCGAGGTCGGGGTACGCCGCCAGGGCCGCCCCGATCTCGATGAAGGCCGTCTCCGCCCCGCGCTGCTCGCGGCCGAGGCCCGGCAGTACCATCCCGACCCGCAGGCTCATGTCGCCTCCTCGGCGGCGACCGGCGCGAGCGGCTCGGCCTCGGGCAGCGAGCCGAACGATACCCAGCGCGCCCCGAGCACCGCGAAGAACAGCCGCAGATCGTGGCCGAGCGAGCGGTGGTGGGCGTAGTAGTCGCGGTCGACGTCCCGCGCGGACACGACCGCGAGGTCGTCGGCGGAGAACAGGCCCGGGAAGGCGAGCGGCGCGTCTGCCTCCTCGTCTTCGCGGCGCGGCGGCTGCCCGACCAGGAAGAAGCGGAACAGCAGCACGTGGCGCAGGGCGAGGTAGCGGTCGAGCATCAGCAGGCCCCCGAGCCGGGCCAGCCGCGGCCGCGGGCCGCCCGCCCGCACCCGCGGTACGGTGCGCAGGACCCCTCGCCGGTCGCGCAGCCGCTCGTCGCGACAGGCGCCGCGGAACCAGGGCAGCAGCGGCAGGCCGAGCAGGAACAGCGGCAGCCAGATGACGAGCAGGAGCAGGGCCGCCAGCGCGTGCAGGGCGAGCCGCAGCCCGTCCCCGAGCCGGGGCTCGACAGCGGCAAACAGCCACTCCTCGTCGAAGTCGACCCGGATGCCGCTCGCCCCGTCGAAGACCGTGCGGCCGCACACCACCTTGCCGCGCACCTCGAGGTTGCGGCCGATGTAGGTGTTCGGGAAGACGACGGCGTCGCGCACCTCGCTCGCGTCGTCGACGATCACCCGGTCGCCGAGCACCGCCCGGCCGACGGTGCACAGGGCGCCGAGCCGGCAGTGGTTGCCGATCGCGAGCGGCGCCGACAGTTCCGCCGAGGGCGGCAGGACGGCGTCGTAGCCGACGAAGGCGCCTTCCCGCAGGCCGTAGCCCGGCTGCACGTGACGCTCCCACTCGCCGTCGAGCATCCGCATGTTCAGGGTGTACAGGGCCGGCACATCGGCGATCGGCTCCGCCTCGAAGCCGCAGGCCTCCCAGGCTTCCTCCGGCAGCTCCCCCTCCCCGTCCAGCCACGGCCCGAGGCGGCTGCCGTCGCGGTCGAGCAGGAAGCGGCTCGCGCCCTCGTCGGCGCAGGCGTGCAGGAAGCCGGGCGCGTCCGCTTCCGCCGCAAAGTCCGCTCCCTTGCGCGGGAACAGGCTGCCGGCGACGTACAACACGCCGTCCTTCCAGCGCGCCGGGCTACGGCGCAGGAAGCCGACGCCGAGGCCGGGGTCGCGCACGAACTGGTAGCGGATCGTCACCCCCCAGCGGGCGCCGTCGCCGAGCATCTCCTCGACGCCCCGGGCGCCGTGCCCGAGCACGACGCAGACCTCCTCGTCGACGCCGAGCTGCACGGCGAGCTCGAGCCAGAGCTCGAACAGCGGCCGGTTCCCGACCGGGAAGGTCGCGAGCGACAGCTCTCCCATCGGCTCCGCCCAGGTCGGCTGCCAGGCGGTGTCGAGGACGAGCTTCACCGGAGGACCCGCACCGCCTCGTCGAGGTCGTCGTAGATGTCGAGCACCCGGTAGGTGCGGGTGATCTCGATGACCATGCGCGGCTTGTCCTGCACGGCGCACAGGGCGAGCACGCTGTCGCGGCTGGCGACATGCTTGAGAGCGAAGATCAGCACCCCGAGGCCGGTGCTGTCCATGAAGCCGACCCCGGACATGTCGATGACGACCTTCTGCGGCTGCGCTTCGCCGAACCAGTCGCGGAAGCGGTCGCGGAAGGCCTGGGCGTAGGGCGCCGTCAGCTCTCCGCGGGGCGCGACGACGCCGATGCCGTCGTCTCTGGTCTCGCAGTGAATGTCCACGGTCACCTCCCGGCTCTCTCGATGTTCAGTAGGCTCCGCGCCCGAGCAGGACGGCCGGCACGGTCTTCAGGATGATCCAGAAGTCCGTCAGGATGCTGCGGCTGCGGATGTATTGCAAGTCTAGCTGCACCTGCTGCTTGAAGGGGATGTCCGAACGTCCGCTGACCTGCCAGATACAGGTCAGCCCCGGCTTGACGTGCAGGCGCTTGCGCTCCTCGAGAGTGTACTCCGCGACCTCGCGCGGCACCGGCGGGCGCGGTCCGACGATCGCCATGTCGCCGAGCAGCACGTTGAGGATCTGCGGCAGCTCGTCGACGCTGAAGCGGCGGATGAACCGGCCGATGCGGGTGACGCGCGGGTCGTTCTTCATCTTGAAGGTCACGCCGTCCTCGGACTCGTTGGCCTGGAGCAGTTTGTCCTTCAGGGCCGCGGCGTTCGTGACCATCGAGCGGAACTTGATGAAGCGGAACACGCGCCCGTTCAAGCCGACCCGGTCCTGCACGTAGAAGATCGGCCCCGGGTCCTCGATGTAGATCCACAGCGCGACGATCGCGAACAGCGGGGAGAACAGGAGCAGCGCCGTGCCGGCGATCGCGATGTCGATCAGCCGCTTGACGAGGGCGAGCAGGCCGAGCGACAGCTCCCACATCCACAGCCGCAGCCGCTGCCGCCGCCGCAGGGCGCGGGCGTCGGCCTGGCTGAGGGGAACCGGCAGCTGCTCGAGCATCTCGCGGCGCACCCGGTCACGCATCGGAGGTCCTCCCTGGCGGGGTCCACGCACGCTCGACGATGTAGGTGGTGCGCTGGCGCCCGTCGACCACCTCCCGCCGCACATCGCTTGCCACACCGTCGAGAACCTGCCGACCGCGGCCCCGTGTGCTGAGGGGGTCGTCCGGAGGCGGCCCGGGAGCCGGCGGAGGGCTGCCCGCGTCGTCCAGGATCAGGACGGCCCGCTCGCTCTCCGGTCTCAATTCGAGACCCAGACGGCTGTTCGCGGGAAGCTCGCCGTGCTCGACCGCGTTGTTCCCGTGCTCGCAGATCAGGATCTCGACCGCGAAGCAGGCCTCCGGACTCCAACCGCGCGCGGCCAGGAAGGCGCTCGCCTGGCCAGCCAGCGAGCGCACGCCCGCGAAGCTCGCCTCGACCTCCAGCGTGAGAATCTCGACCTCCGGCACGGACTGGCACCTCCTGTGCATGACGTTGGGCGACACGCGCGGGACACTTTGCGGACGATGAGCGCCCGCGCCGACCGGGAACAGCATAGGTGGAATGATGCACAGCGACAACCGTCCTCCCCTTCCGTCCCCCTCCACAACGCTCACCGAAGGGAGTGAGGAGAGCACGCATGGGCGCTTCCCGCCGGTGCGGATCTGGGGCGTGCCCCTGACGCCGATCACCGGGGATGAGGTACTCGACGAGGTCGACCGCCTGATCGAGCGCCGGGAGCCGAGCTACTTCATCACGGCCAACCTGCACTACTCGATGCTCAGCGCCGCCGAGAAGCTCGACGCGATCAACGACGCGGCCGCCTTCATCGTCGCGGACGGCATGCCCCAGGTCTGGTATTCCCGGCTGCGCGGCACCCCGCTGCCCGAGCGCGTCGCCGGCTCGGACCTGATCTTCAGCCTGTGCGGACGCGCCGCCGCCCGCGGCCACCGGGTGTTCCTGCTCGGGGCCGCCCCGGGCGTGGCGGAGATCGCCCGCGACCGGCTGTGCGAGCGCTTCCCCGGCCTCGAGATCGTCGGCATCGCGGCGCCGTCCCTCGCCCAGCTCGACGAAAAGGGCGAGCGCGCCCTGATCGAGAGCATCCGCGCCGCCCGCCCCGACCTGCTCTTCGCCGCCCTCGGCCAACCCCGCGGCGAGCGCTGGCTGCACCGCCACCGGGAGGCGCTCGGGGTACCGGTCTGCGTGCAGGTCGGCGCTTCGATCGACTTCGCCGCCGGCCGCGTCTCGCGGGCGCCGCGCTGGATGCAGAAGACCGGCGTCGAGTGGATCTACCGCATCACCCGCGAGCCGCGGCGGATGATCCCGCGCTACTGGAGCAACGGGATGTTCCTCCTGCGCGCGGTGCTCGCCGACCTGCGCGGACACCGGGCGAGGCGCTGAGGTGCGCATCCTCTACAGCCACTACATCGCCGTGGACCAGCACCCGGCCCTGACGATGGTCGAGGCGATCGCCGCCGAGCTGCGCCGGCTCGGCCACGAGGTCCGCGTCCACCGCAGCCGCGGCGCGCCCGGGGAGCAGCGCCCCCCCGGCGGCCGGGAAGGCGCGCCGGGCCTGCTGCGACGCCTGCGCCGGCGCCTGTGGTTCGGCCGCGAGCTCGCCCGCAACCTGCCGATGCTCGCCCGCGACCGCGCCGTCCTCTCCGCCTTCCGTCCCGACCTCGTGCTCGCCCGCCAGGACGCCTACTGCGGCTCGATGGCCGTCGCCGCCGGCCTCGCCGGCCTGCCCCTGGTCACCTACGCCGACGCCCCGGTCGCCTACGAGGCCCGCTGCTTCGGCGGCGTCCACTGGCATCCCCCGCAGCTGGTCGAGAGCCTGGAGCGCGCCGTCCTCGCCCGCAGCCGGGCGGTGATCACGGTCAGCGAGCCGGCGCGACGGAGGCTGGTGCGCTACGGCCTGCCCGTCGCGGTCCACGCGATCAGCAACGGCGTCCACGCCGACCGCTTCCCCTCCCTGTCCCCCGCCGAACGCGCCGCCCGCCGCGCCGCCCTCGGCCTGCGCGCCCCGCTGGTGCTCGGCTTCCAGGGCAGCTTCAAGGCCTTCCACGGCATCCCCCGCCTGCGCGAGCTGATGCGCTGGAGCGCCGGCCGCGACGACATCGTCTGGCTGCTGATCGGCGACGGCCCCGAGCGCGCCGGCCTCGAGCGCGCCGTCGCCGGCGTCCCGGCCGTCTTCCTCGGCCGCCAGCCGCCCGAGCGCATGGGCGCCCTGCTCTCCCTGATCGACATCGCCGTCGCCCCCCACCAGGAGCTCGCCGGGGACTTCTACTTCTGCCCGCTCAAGATCCTCGAGTACGGCGCCGCCGGCTGCGCCATCCTCGCCAGCGCCCAGGGCGACATCCCGCGGCTGCTCGACGACGGGCGCGGAGGCCTGCTGCTGACCGAGGACAGCTCCCTGGCCTGGCAGCAGGGCCTCGCCCGCCTGCTCGACGACGCGGCCTTGCGCACGCGGCTGGCGGAGCGGGCGCGGGCATTCGTGCAGGGGAACCTGACCTGGCGGCACACGGCGGAGCGGGTGGCGGGGGTGCTGGAGGGTTGTGTGTAGGGAGTGTGCCCACTCCGATACCGATTCCGATTCCGATACCGATTCCGACGGAAGAGAAGAAACCGCAGAGGGGCTATCCTCTGATCCGTCCTCTCTGCGGTCCTCTGCGGGACTCTGCGCCTCTGCGTTGTCTTCCTCCGACTCCGACTCCGACTCCGGTCCGACTCCGACTCCGACTCCGACTCCGACTCCGACTCCGATTCCGGTCCTTCTTCCTCCTGGCTTCCTACCTGCCTGGCCCGCTCCTTCGCATAGCCACGGGAGCCCCCTCACCGGCAAGCCTCCACCCCCCAGATATCCCGCGCGTACTCCCGGATCGTCCGATCGCTCGAGAACTTCCCGACCCGCGCCGTGTTGAGCACCGCGCTGCGCATCCAGCGCTCCTTGTCGCGGAAGGCCTCCGCCACCTCCCGCTGCGCCGCGCAGTAGGCGGAGAAGTCCGCGAGCAGGAAGTACGGATCGCGCCCGAGCAGGTCGTCGACCAGCCCCTGGAAGATGCCGGGCTCGTCCGCCGAGAAGCGGTTCTCCCGCAGCCGGTCGAGCACCCGCCGCAGGGAGGGCTCGCGGTCGTACCACTCCCAGGGCCGGTAGCCGTCCTGGCGCAGGCTCTCGACCTGGTCGGTCTTCAGCCCGAAGATGAAGATGTGCTCGTCGCCGACCTCCTCGCGGATCTCGACGTTCGCGCCGTCGAGGGTGCCGATGGTCAGGGCGCCGTTGAGGGCGAACTTCATGTTGCCGGTGCCCGAGGCCTCTTTGCCGGCGGTCGAGATCTGCTCGCTGAGGTCGGCGGCCGGGAACATCTTCTCGGCCAGGGAGACCCGGTAGTCGGGCAGGAAGACGACCTTGAGCTGGCCGGCGACCGCAGGGTCGCGGTTGACGACGGCGGCGATGTTGGAGATCAGCTTGATGATCATCTTCGCCGTGTGATAGCCCGGCGCGGCCTTGCCGCCGAAGATCACCGTGCGCGGGCTGGCGAGGCGCTCGCCGTCCTCGACGATGCGCAGGTACAGGTCGATGACGTGCAGGGCGTTGAGCAGCTGGCGCTTGTACTCGTGGATGCGCTTGATCTGGATGTCGAACAGGCTGTCCGGGTCGACATCGAGCCGCAGGGTGTCCCGGATCACCGCCGCGAGCCGCACCTTGTTCGCGCGTTTGATCGCGGCGAAGCGGGCGCGGAAGGCCGGATCGTCGGCGTGGGGCTCGAGCTCCTTGAGGCGGTCGAGGTCGAGGGCCCAGCCGGGGCCGATGGTCTCGTCGAGCAGCGCGGCCAGGCCGGGATTGCAGAGCAGCAGCCAGCGCCGTGGGGTCACGCCGTTGGTCTTGTTCTGGAAGCGGCCGGGCCAGAGGGCGAAGAAGTCCGGCACCAGGCGCGACTTGACCAGCTCGCTGTGGAGCGCGGCGACGCCGTTGACCGCGTGGCTGCCGATGATCGCGAGGTGCGCCATCCGCACCTTCTTCGGCTCGCTCTCTTCGATCAGCGACAGGCTGCGCAGCTTGTCGTCGCGGCCCGGCCAACGCAGCCGCACTTCGTCGAGGAAGCGGCGGTTCAGCTCGTGGATGATCTGCAGGTGGCGCGGCAGCAGCCGCTCGACCAGGGGCACGGGCCAGCGCTCGAGGGCCTCGGGCAGGGGCGAGGGTTGGCTCGGCGAGCGCGCCAGGCGGAGCAAGGTCTGCACCTCCTTCTTCGGCGGCGGGCGTCCGCTGAGGGTCCGCTCGATCTGGCGCCGCTCGGC
>JAUIEM010000149.1 GCA_030428695.1 bacterium | reverse complement strand
GACGTCGAGGCCGGCGCAGCGGGTCGAGGCCACCGCGCCGAGGAACACGCTGCGCAGCACTCGGCAGTTGTGACCGGTTCGGGCCTCCGTGGAGGTCTGGACCATGACGGTGCCGATCGCGTGCCCTCCTGCGGGGCTGCGAGGCGGGGAAGGAGCGGCCGACCGAGGCGCTGTACGCCGACTTCACCGAGGCGGTCGCGGCCTTCAAGCAGGCGCACCGGCTGTGGCCGGCCAATGACGCCGCCGTGCGGGGCCGCGCGCAGGCGCACGAGGCCTTCGGCCGGACGGCCCTGGCGCGCGGGGACCTCGCCCTGGCGGCGACCCAGCTCGCCCAGCTGCCGGCGGAGCAGGGCGCCGCGCTGCGCGCCGAGGTCGAGAGCGCGCTGGCCCGGCAGGACGCGAGCGTGCGCACCCAGCGTCGCCTCAAGCAGGCGCTGCTGGCCGCGGGGCTGCTGCTGCTGCTCGGGCTGAGCGGCGGCCTGTTCGTGATCGCGCTGCAGAACGAGGACATCCGCGAGCAGGCGGAGCAGATCCGCCGTGAGCGCGACGACGCCAAGGCCCGCGGGCACATCGCGATCACGGCGCTGAGCGAGCTGACCCACGAGGTGCGCGACGAGCTGATGATCGACGTTGCGGACTCGCGCTCCCAGGCCGCGGCGCGGCGCCTGCTCGAGAGCGCCCGCGGCCACCTCGAGGGGCTGCTCGCGGCGCACATCGCCCGGGCGACCATCGACATCGGCACCGTCGAGGTCCTGCTCCGTCTGTGTGAGCTGACCATCGTGGTCGACGGGAAGCTCGACGAAGCGCTCGAGCTGTGGAAGGAGGCCTCCACCCGCGCCGACACCCTGGCCGCCCGTGGACGGATGCGGCCCGTGCTGATGTGCGACCTGCTGCAGGTCGGCGCCGACCTGCACGCGCGACTCGGCGCGCTGCAGCGCTCCGACGAGCTGCTGGGTCGGGCCCTCGCGCTCGTCGACGGCCCGGCCGACGCGACATCCCGTCGGGCGGCCGCGGTCGTGCGGCTCGCCCTCGCCGACCTGCGCATCCAGCAGGGCCGCTACGTCGAGGCGGAGCCGCTGGCGGAGCGCTCCCTCGCGGCCGCGCGCCAGCTGCTCGCCGAGGAGCCGGACTCGTCGGAGTACGCCGAGCACGTCAGCGAGGCCCTGCTGCGCCTGATCCGGGTGCGCGACCACCTGGGCGAAGGCGAGAGCGCGGAGGCGCTGTCGGCCCAGCTCGTGCACATCGAGCGCAAGCGGCTCGCGGCGGATCCGACCAGCCCGACCCTGCGCGAGTCCCTCGCCCTGGCCCTGTTGCGCCGGGCGGCCCTGCTCGAGGCCCAGGGGAGGGGGGATCCCGGGGCGCTGCGCGCCGAGGCCCTCGCGCTCTACCGCCAGCTGCGCCTGCGCTCGCCCGAGAGCTCCTACCTCGCAAACGGGCTGGCCCAGGCGCTGCTCGGCAACGCCGAGCATCTCCTGCGGCGGGGCGCGTTGGAGGAAGCAGAGGAGCTCGCGGCCGAGGCGGTGGCGCTGCAGCGCAGCCTGGTCGAGCGCGACGCCCGCTCGGCCAACGCGCGGTCCGCCCTGCTCGAGGGCCTGCGGGTGCTCGCCGAGATCCAGCGGGCGGCGGGGGGTCACGGACTGGAGGCGCTGCGCGAGCGCGCCGCGCTGAGCGCGACGCTGGTCGGGCTCGACTCGACCGACGCCGGCGGTCGGCGCGACCACGCCCGCGCGCTGCTCGACCTCGGCCACGCGCGGCTGCTGCGCGGCGAGCTCGGCGAGGCGCTGCGGCTGCACCGCGAGGGGCTCGCGCTGCTGCAGGACCTCGCCGAGCGGAACCCCGCTCTCGACAGCGCGGACCGCGAGCTGCTGCCGGCCCTGGCGAAGCTCGGCGAGGTGCTGCTCTTCGAGGGCCAGATCCAGGAGGCGTTGAAGCTCCAGGAACAGCAGGTCGCGCTCGCGGAGGGGCTGTGGGCCCAGCAACCGGACAGCGCCCAGGCGCGGCGCGACCTGTCGATCGCCTACGACGGGCTGGCGGCGGTGCTCGAGACCAGGGGCGAGCTCGAGCGCGCGGACCCGCTGCGGGCGGAGTCGCTCGAGCTCCGTCGCGAGCTCGCCGCGGAGGACCCCGGCGACTGGACCGCCCGCGACGATCTGTGGCGCGCGCTGCTCGCCGCCGGCGACCTGGCCCGGTCCCGGGGCGACGTCGGGCGGGCGGGCTCCTGCTACCAGGAGGCCCTGACCGGGGTGCGCGCGATGGTCGCCGCCGACAGCAGCAACCTGCGCGTGCGGCGCGACCTCGGCGCGGTGCTCGACCGGGTCGGGGACCTGCGCAAGCGGGAGGGCGACCTGGCCGGGGCCCGGGTGGCCTACGAGGAGGCGATCGGGCTCGCCCAGGCGCTGGTCGATGCGACGCCGGACGACCTCCAGCGCCGCCGTGACCTCGCGATGGCCCACCAGAACCTCGGCATGTTGCTCCGGGCCGAAGGCAGCGCGCGCGCCGCGCTCGAGTCCTTCCAGGCCAGCCACGAGCTGCTCGCCGGGCTGCACGACGCCGTCCCCGACAACCCGATGTTCGAGCGGGACGTCGGCGCGAGCCTGATCCACCTCGCCGAGACCCGCCTCGCCCTCGGCGCCGTCGACGAGGCGATCGCGACCTTCCTCGTCTGCTTCGAGACCTTCGAGGCGCTCGCCCGGGCCTTCCCCGATGCGGTCGAGGCGCAGCGCGACCTGGTCGAGGTCAGCGGCATGCTCGCCCACGCGTTCGAACAGCTCGGCAGCCCCGACCAGGCGGTCCTGCTGTACGAGGAGCAGGTGCGGAGCCTGCAGAGCTTCCTCTCCCGGGTGCCCGGCAGCCTGGAGATGGCGCGGCGCCTCACGCAGGCGCTCTACCACCGCAGCCGCATGGCCGAGCAGCTCGGCGAGGTCTCGGCTGCGGCGCGCTGGGCGGGAGCCGCGGTCCGGAACCACCGCGCGTTGCTCGGCCGGGCGGACGTCGAGCGCGAGCTCGCCGCGCTCGCGGGGGTCGAAGCCCGCCTGCTCACCGCGGTCTACCAGGCCTGGGATCCGGCCGTCGGCCTGCCCGCCACGCGGGACGAGCGCTGGGTGCTCGGAGAGGCCTGCCTCGCGTGCGGGGACGTGGCCGCCGCGCTCGACGTCTACGAGGGCTCGCTGGTCGAGCCTCCCGCGCTGCAGGCCGAGCCCTTCATCGCGGGGGCCCGGGCGGCCTCACGGGGCGCGGCGCTGGCTCCCGACGTCGCCGCGCGCTGCGCGCAGCTCGGGCTGCGCTGGCTGGAGGCGGCGCTGCAGCGGGGAGCGGAGCGCGATGCCTTGCGCGAGGACCCCGGGCTGGTCTGGCTGCGCGAGCAGCCCGGCGCGACGGAGCTGTTGGCGGGGGAGTGAGGCGCGCTTGCGCTCAGTCGTCGGCCCTCTCGACCGCGAGGATCTTCTCGCTGACCGCGTCGAACACCGCGCCGCGGTAGACGATGCCGACGATCCGCCCGTCCTCGCTGACCGGCAGCGTCTTGATCTTGTCGATGTGCAGGGTGTAGGCGACCTTGACCAGGGAGGCCCCCGGATCGATCGTGACCAGGTCGTGGGGCGAGACGAGGTCCTGGACGGTCTTCTTGCGGGCGCGCGCCGTCAGCTCCTCGAACAGCTCGGCGAGGGAGGCCTCGGGGAGATCGGTGTTCAGCCACTTGGAGATGAAGTCCGAGAAGCGCCGCTCCCGGAAGAAGCGGGGCAGGATCGACTGGATCAGATCGGCCTCGGTCAAGAGCGCCTTCGGCGTCCCCTCCGCGTCGAGCACCACCAGGCAGCGGACGTCCACCCGGCCGGTGTCGAGCTCGAGGGCGCGCATCTTCTTGACGGCGTCGATGATCGAGGCGTCGTGGGAGATCGTGACGAACTCCTTCACCATCAGGTCCCTGGCAGTCTGCACGGCGTGTCCTCCTTCCGTGTCCCGAAAATCCCAGTGTAGCAGCTGGCGCGGGAGGCGCACCAGCGCACGCGCCGTGCCTTCCGGTCCTGGTCATCGCCGCGCGCGGAGGGTAGAACCGGTGCGGCAGGGGAGGGAGCATGGAGTTCGGGATCGCGTTCGAGGGCTGCGCCGGGCGGGCCGCCTTCCACGTCGGCGTGGTCGAGGAGCTCAGCGCGCGCGGCCTGCGTCCCCGCGCGGTGGCGGGGGCGAGCTCCGGGGCGATCGTCGCGGCGACCCTCGCCTGTGGCCGGGCCGGGGGTCTGGCGGAGCTGTGGCTGGGGAGCCTGCGGCGGCGCTTCTACGACCCGCGCCGTCTGCTGCGCGGCCGCTGGCCCTTCGCGATGAGCGACATCCTCGGCGACGCGTTGGGCCGGGAGCTCGCCGGCTGGCGCACCGACACCGCGCTGCTACCCCTGGAGATCGCGGTCACCGTCTGGCAGGGCGGACGCTTCCGCCGGCGGCTGCTCGGGCCCCGCGACCGCGTCGGCGTGGTCGAGGCGGTGCTCGCGTCCTGCTACATCCCGGGTCCCTACGCGCGGATGGTGCCGATCGCCGGACGTCCCGCCCTCGACGGCGCCTGGCAGGTGCGCACCCCGGTCGACGGCCTGCCGCGCGAGCTGCCGCGCATCGCGGTCGTCACCAACACCGGCGGCCGCCTGGAGGGAGGCTTCCCCCGCACGATCAGCCTGCGGCCGGAGCCGGGGGTGACGGTGCTCGCCCCGCGGGAGGAGCTGCCGGTGCGCGGCTTCCAGCTCGCCCGTGGCCTGCACGAGCGCTGCATCGCGATCGGGCGTCGCAGCGCGGCGGAGTTCCTCGACGCTCAGTGGTCCGTGTTGCAGGCCGGGCAGTGCCAGCGCTCCTCGCGGAGGTCGCACCCGCCGAGGAAGACCTCGCCGGCCTCGGCCCGCTCGATCAGCGCGGCTCCCGGCTTGCCGTAGACGATCTCCACGCAGGTCGCGCCGCAGGCCGGGCAGGCGTCCGGTGCGCCGGGCAGCCGGAAGGAGCTGACGACGCCGTCGAGCTCGATCACTACGGCGATGATCGAGCTCGTCCCGTCGTCCGCGAAGCCGAAGCCGACGCCGGGACCGTACATGCCCTCGCCGAGGTTGCCGCGTTCGACCTCGAGCGGCTCGAGGGCGCCGGCATCGGTCAACACCCAGCCGCGCGCAGAGAGCTTGTCGAGCGGCGGCACCCCGTCGCAGTCGCCGATCGAGACGAGGATCTCGCTGCGGCCGCGCCAGCGCTCGAGGCAGCCGATGGGGTCGGCGATCGAGGGGAAGAAGAGGACGTCGGCTTCGAGGCCGCACAGCTCGACGTCCCCGAGGTCGACGTGGGCGCGGTCGTAGGTCATCTGGTCGGCGCTCGCAAACAGGGCACAGGCGAGCAGGAAGGGGAGGCAGCGCATCGGATGCTCCTTGCGTGGTTGTTGGTCATTGGATGCACGAACCGCGCGGAAGGTTCCCAGAAACTTCCGGTCCGGCTACGCTGTGCGCGTCGTGGCAGGCAGCGCCCGGGAACCTACGGAGGCCATCCATGCAGCCCACCCCCGTCGTCCACCGACCGCTGTCCGCCCTGCAGGCGGGGCTGGACCACATCCGCGCCGCGCCCCGTGACGTCGGCCGCGTCGTGATGATCGTGCGTCGCCCCCGCTCCGGCGAACGCGAGCAGCTGACCGCGGCGGAGCTCGACACCGAAGAAGGGCTGGAGGGCGACAACTGGCGCGCGCGGGGCAGCCGGCACACGCCGGACGGCAGCGCCCAGCCCGCCGCGCAGGTCACGCTGATGGGCAGCCGGGCGATCGCCTGCATCGCGGGCGCGCCGGAGCGCTGGCCGGCCGCGGGCGACCAGCTCTTCGTCGAGCTCGACCTGAGCGAGGCCGGGCTGCCGGCCGGCAGCCAGCTCGCTGTCGGCGAGGCCTTGCTCGAGGTCAGCGCGCTGCCGCACACGGGCTGCGGGAAGTTCGCCGTGCGCTACGGCAAGGACGCGCTGCGCTTCGTCAACGCCGCGGCGGGGCGGGCGCTGCGCCTGCGGGGGGTCAACGCGCGGGTGGTGCGGGGAGGCCGGGTCGCGGTCGGGGACGAGGTGCGGCGGGTGGACCCGGAGGAGTGACCGCGGCCGTATCGATCCTTCTCCGGACGCTTGTCAACTGCGGCATGGATTGTGGTGCATTCAACAGCTGTTGCGAACCGTCTGGTGTGTCTTGTAGAGGAGGGACCCCCGCCCGCCGGTCGCGGACAGAACTTACGCAGAGGTCAGTAGGAACAGCCGGAGGAACAGCAGGCGGGCGCGTCCTTCTCGACGCGGGTGACGCGCCAGCCCCGCGCTGCCTGGACCAGGGCGAAGCGGTAGGTCTTCTCATCGTCGCCGGAGCGGAACAGGACGGTCGCGACCGCGCCGTCCTCGCCCGAG
This sequence comes from bacterium, assembly GCA_030428695.1. The sequence continues at coordinate 14,847 of JAUIEM010000149.1, read as the reverse complement.
CGGCGCAGCTCGACCAGGGAGGCGCGGCAGCGCTCCCCCGCGGCGAGGCCGAGCTCGGCGCGCAGCGCGGCGAGGTCGATCGCGTTGTCGGCCTCTACCCACACGGCCGCCTGCTGCTCGCCCTCGGCGAGGCTGCCGATGAAACCGGAGATCGCTCGCTGCGGCGACGAGCCGCAGCTGCCGCACAGGTATGGGAGCAGCGGGGCGGCGACGCCGATCGCGATGATCGCGCCGAACAGGGCGACCACGGGGCCCGCGCCGGCGCGCTTCTTCTGCTTCGGCGGCGCGGCCACGGCCGCGGCGGCCGGCTTGCCATCGGCCGCGTCGAGCAGCTTCTGCGCGCAGCGCAGGCAGCGGATCTTGGCGCCGAGCACGAGACAGCTCGCGCACACCTGCTCGTGGCAATCGCCACAGGTCTGGTCGACGGATTGGTCAGGATGGTGGCGGCACTGCATGGCGGTCTCCCTGTTTCCCCCGCCCGTCATTCTAGCAGACCGGGATGAAAATCGCGACGCAGGCCGGTGGCGCTGCGTCGCGATCTGGTGCGCGGCCGGGTCTCTCAGGAGCTCGGCTGGCCGGGCATGCGCGGGGCGCGGGGCGCGGACGGCACCAGGCCGCGGTAGTAGTGCTCGAGCAGCAGCGCGATCGAGTCGCGGGTCAGGCCGACGGCTTCCTCGGGCTGCAGCGACGAGTCCTCGAGCATGCGCAGGAGATCGGCCCGGAAGCGGCCGGAGTCCATCACCATCAGGAAGGCGAAGGCGGCGGCGGCGGCTTCCTCCTGCGCCGGGACGTCGCCGGCGTTCCAGCGCTCGATGCGCCGCAGGGTGGAGACCTGTTCGAAGCCGACCTTCGCGCTCTCGCCGTTGAGGGCGGTCGCGTAGCTGGCGATCCGCGGGTTGCGGCGGGCCGAGCCGAGGCGCATGCGGTTCTCCCAGAAGACCGCCGCCTCGAAGTAGGTCGCCGCCCCTTCGAGGAGCCAGACAGGCGGCTCGTCGACCACGGCGTGGAGGATCTGGAGCGCCTGCTGGTGGTTGAGGGCGGTGAAGGGCAGGGCTCCGCCGGCCATGTGCACGTGCAGCACGTTGTCCGCGTCGAGCACCGCGGCGCCGCTCGCCTCGCCGATCACTGTCGTGCGCTCGGCGGCGTCCTTGTACAGGAACACCTGCAGGGGCTTCTCGAAGCCCAGGGCGTGGGACCGTTCCCAGCTGAACAGGCCGTCGAGCTGGCGCTGGACGAGCTCGAGGAAGGCCTCGAGCCGGTTGCAGAGCACGACGCTCTGCTCGAGCCCGGCGGTCGAGCGGACGACGAAGTGCCCCGTCGGGATCTCCCAGGGGGTCGCGACCGCGGCGTGCTCCTTGTCGGCGTCCGCCAGGGGTTTCCAGGTGCCGTTGTCGAACACCTCACCGGCCTCGAGCCGGGCGACGCGGACCTGCTCGGCCCAGCCCTTGTCGGTCCACACCAGCCCCTTGGCGGCCTGGGCGGCGGCGAAGGGCCGGAGCCAGTTGCCGCCGATCTGGGTGAAGCCCATCGCGGCGCGGGACTTCTTGTCGTCCTCGTCGATGACGAGCACGATCTCGTGCAGCACCGCGGCGGTGCCGTACTCGCCGACCTTCTCGCAGTCGTCGGCGAGGTTCTGGAGCTTGCGGACGATCGAGCTCGCCTCTTTGGTCAGCTTGCCGTCGTACGACTCCTGCAGGTCGGCCAGCTCGTCCTCGCGGCGGTTGTCGCGGGGATCGATGACCGAGATGCGGGTGAAGAGCTCGGTGCTGTACCTCTCGCGCAGGCCGAGGGCGGACACCACCTCGTGCATGCGCAGCTCCGCCTCGGGGGTCGTCCAGCGCTTCTTCTCCATCCAGTCGACCAGGTCGCTGAGCTCCTCCGCGCTCTCGGCCCCGAGCGCGGTCAGCAGCGCGGCGACCTCGGAGCGGACCTCGAAGGCCTTCTTACGGGCGCGCTTGCGGGAGCCGGCCTCCTTGACCTCCTCGAGGTTGACCAGGATCTCCTGGACCTTCTGGGCGGCCTCTTCGAGGTCGCGGTCGACGAGCGCTTCGAACAGCGCCTCGAGGTCGTTCGGCCCGTGGGCGTGGTGGAAGGCGGTGTCGACGTAGGCGTCGCGCAGCTCGTCGAGCTTCTGCCACAGCGTTCGCGTTGCGCCCTCCTCGGCGTTGCGCCGCCAGTTCCGGCCGCTCCAGCGGGGGCGGATGAACATGTCCTCGCGGGAGTACTTGGCGAAGAAATCCCAGGCGATCGGACCGGCGGGCAGGAGGTTCTTTACGATGACGATCACCTCGTCCATCACCTCGCCGATCGGCTCGGTGACGCTGCCCTTGTCGTCGTTGGGCAGGTCGCGGTAGACCTCGCGGAGCTCGAGGAAACGCTCGAACAGTGGGTCGAGGTCGCCGATCTCGACATCGGGCGAGGGCGCGTCGCTCCACGCTTCGGAGAGCGGCACCTTGTCCTTGTACATCTGCTCGAACACTTCGTCCGGCGTCAGGATCTGGGCCGAGGCGGCGGCCGTCAGAACGGCGAGCAGGGCCAGGCGGCGCATACTTTTCCTCCAGGTATCAACGGAGTCATGAGGAACGTAGATCATCGCAGATTACGACAACATTACGGACCTTTCACCCCGTTCGCACCACCTGGATCTGCCAGGTGCCCCCGTCGTCGGTCTCGACGGTCCACTCCAGGGGCTCCCAGACACCGCGCCGGTGTTTTCGCGCGGCCTCGATCAGCGCCGCCAGCGCCGTCACGGGTATCGGCTTCACAACTCCTCCGTGTCCCCGCAGGCTCGACCGGAGCACGCGCGGAATTCTGGCGTCCGCATTAAAGAATAGCGCAGCGGCGATGCGAGCACCCGCGTCGTAGGGGAGGACCCCCCCCTGCACATCGGTGTACGCCGCTCCAGGCGCCGTTGGGACGGAGGTGTGTGTCGGAGCTCCAACGCGAGGTGTCAAAGCTCTGACACCTCGAGCCGGGCAAAATCGTCCAGTCTCTGACACTTTGCGTCAAAGACCTGGATTTAACGGCGGGAAGCTACCGTTTCCGGGGGCTTCACGCCTGCTTCACATTTCGGCACCCGGTTTGCATCCCGTGGGGTGGCCACGAAAAGGAGTCACCGATGTCGACTATCCAGACCCGTCCCTCGCGTTCCGCTTCGAAGCTCACCGGCGCTCCGGCCGGCGACGTCGTTCGCTCGGCGCGTGCTCCCGAACGTCCCCACGGCTTCGGCAGCAAGAAGACGCGCAAGGACATCGACTGGGGCAGGAAGCTGTTCCACGTCAGCGGCGGAACCCTGATCGGCACCCTGTATCTCGGCCTCGGTCTCTCCCAGACCACCGCGCTGTGGGTGCTCGGCGTGTTCGCCGTGCCGTTCATCCTGCTCGACTGGCTGCGCCTGACCCGGCCCGGCCTGAACCGGGTGACCCACGCGGTGTTCGGGAAGATCATGCGCAGCGAGGAGAAGCAGAGCCTGTCGACGGCGAGCTGGATGTTCGTCGCGGCCTGGCTGACGGTGCTCCTGTTCAGCCGCGAGGTCGCGGCCCTCGGCGCGATCTTCGTCGGCTTCGCCGATCCGGCCGCCTCGTACTTCGGCATCCGCTTCGGCAAGGCCAAGCTGCCCTGGGGCAAGAGCCTCGAAGGCACCCTCGGCTCCTTCGCGGTCGCGGCGGTCGCCGGCATCGGCTTCTGCCTGATCTTCGGCCTGACCCACATGCTCGCGCTCGCCCTGGTCGGCGCCTTCGCCGCGGCGATCGCCGAAGCCCTGCCGCTGAAGAAGATCGACGACAACTTCACGATCCCCGTCATCGCGAGCCTCGCGATGTACCTCGGCGCGGACGTGCTGGTCGGCCTGCCACTGGTCTGATTCGCTCAGTTTTCAGATCTTCTGGTGCCCCGCGCTGCGGGGCTCCGTTGTTTGTTGGGATCTCAGGGCTGACGAGGCTTCAAGACGAAGAAAAAGAAAGAAGAAGTTCTCAGCTCACCTCAAGCTCAAGAAGAGCTCAACGCAGAGACGCATTGTTTTCTCTTCTCTTCGCCTTTGTCTTCTGTGTTATTGCCTCCACTCCATGCCGCCCGCCTCCGGGCGTTCTTCCCTGGAGGCAGGCCGCAGAGCGATCCCCGCGGCGGCGGTCACCATCCCGCCTGCCCCCGCTTCTCCGCCAGCCAGCGGTTCATGAACACCGCCGCGCGCTCGTGGTTGTCGCGCACCCGCGCCTCGATGAAGCGCTCGACCATACCCCCCAGGCCCGGCACGTCGACGCGCACCTCGGCCTCGAACCGGCGCGTCACGCCGCCGTCGCGGGGCTCGACCTGGTCGCGCCCGCGGACGTCGGTCTTGTCGGCGAAGCGGCCGGGGATGATCCGCCAGCTCCAGACACCCTGGGAGGCGTCGAAGCGGCCCTCTTCGGTGTACTCGAAGGTCGCGCCGAGGAGGCCGCGCAACAGGCGCGGGATCTTGACCTTTGGCCGCAGGCGCATCGTCCGCGTGCGGCTGCCGTCGGGCTCGTGTTCCTCGAGCAGGGTCTCGTAGAGCTCCATGTCGAGCAGGCGGGGGGAGAAGACGGCGGCGTTGTAGGCGGGGTCGAAGAAGGTCTCCCAGAAGGTCGCCGGATCGGCGTCGATCGCGTGGCGCAGGGAGAGCTTCAACGCTGCTACTCGGCGGCGTCGTCTGCGGCCGGGAGGTTGGTCAGGGCGACGCCGGTCGCGACGAAGTTGACCTTCTCGACATCGCCGACGATCGCCTCGAGCTCTTCGGGCGTCGCGCCGCCATCCTCGGCGAAGTGCCGGCGGGTCGCCTCGTCGACGGTCTCCTTGACGAACACGCCCTCCATCACGGCGTGGGCGCCGTCCGACACGGTCGGGACGAAGAAGCCGTAGTCCTTGAAGGTCACGCGCATGTCGGGGGCCTCGACCAGGGTCATCCAGCAGCCCTTCTTGCGGCAGGACATATCGACCGTAGCGGAGATCTTGACCGGACCGTCGAGCATCGTGTCGACCTTCGGCAGCGCCTCGGCGACGGCGACCGCCTCACCGTCGATCGTGAAGGGCGCGCCGAAGTGGGTCGCGTCCTCGCTGGTGGTGCCACAGCCGACGAGCAGGAGACTCAGAGTGAGAGAGAGGGCAAGAGTGCGGACCATGTTCGTTCCTCGTGGTTTGTGCGGCCACGAGTGTGCGCTCCGCGACGCTCTGCGTCAAGGAGCTTCCGGACGGCCCCTCAGCGCCGGACCGCCGCCGCGGCGCGAGGGGAGGGCAGCGGCGCGGGCTCGGCGGTCGAGAGCCAGGCGTGGATCAAGGGGAAGACCTCGGAGTCCGCCCGCGGCCCGAGCAGCAGGTCGGAGTGGCCGTACTCCTCCTCGCAGCCGCTCTCGGTGCCGAAGCAGTGGAAGCTGCGCTGCTCGGTGCCGAGGCCTTCGTAGGCGCGCTGGACGTCTTCCGGCGGCGCGAGCCGGTCGATGCTGCCGGCGAGGATCAGGCTCGGGATGCGGATGCGCCCGAAGCACTCGGCGTACTTGAGCGGGCCGCTGGTCGAGCGGAAGCCCTGGTTGCGGATGAAGCGCAGCCCCTGGCGCAGCTCGGTGCCCGAGATGTCGTCGAAGACCCGCGCGAACAGGTGCTCGACCGCGTGCTTGTCCATGTTCCTGCAGTTGTAGAAGGGCACGGGCAGGGTGCGGGCGAGGGTGCGCATCGTGCGCGCGGCCAGGGGCGACAGCCGGCGCAGGGGGAGGTGGGGGACGACGGTCAAGAGCCCGCTGAGCGTGTCCGCCATCCGCCAGCCCCAGAAGCTGTTGGCGTGGAAGGTCGGCGAGCCGACCGCGATCAGGCGTGCGAGGCCCGGTTCCAACCCCCGCATCGCGTAGGCGTAGGCGACCATCCCGCCCATCGAGTGGCCGATCCAGTCGGCCCGCGGGCAGCCGCTGACCTCGAGGACGAGCTGCAGGGCCGCTGGCAGGTCCTTGAGCACGTAGTCGTCGAAGTGCCAGGAGGTCGACAGGCCTTGCTTCTTGCGCTTCGACTCGCCGCGGCCCCGGGGGTCGAGCACCCACACGTCGTAGCCCTTGCGGGCGAGGTAGGGCGCGAGGCCGCGCCCGCCGCCCGCGTCGAAGAAGCGGCCGTTGCAGGCGATGCCGGGGCACAGGACGACCGGCCGGGCGCCGCGCTGGCGCCGGGGGCGGTAGTGGTGCAGGGCGAGGGACCAGCCGTCGCCGGTGTGGGCGAAGCGGGTCTCGACGGGGAGGGACGGCGCCCAATCTGCGCTCATGGAGCTCCCAGGCTACTTCTTCTTCCCGAACAAGGTCTTGCGCAGCTTCATGTAGAAGTTCTTGATCTTCAGCCGCCAGCGGTGCTTGCGCAGGAAGCGATCGATGTCCTTGACCAGGGCCTTGCAGGTGCGGTAGCGATCTTTGGGAAGCTTCTCGAGGCACTTCATACAGATCGCCGAGACCTCGGGCGGAATCCCCGGCCGTAACGTTTCCGGAGCCTTGGGCGTGTCGCTCAAGACCTGCTTGATGATACCGCGTGCGGTCCAGCCTTCAAACGGCGGCTTGCCGGTGAGGAGGAAGTAGAGGGTCGCGCCGAGGGCGTAGACGTCCGAATACTGGCCGACCCGCACCCCGCCGCTCGGGTTCGCCTGCTCCGGCGGCATGTAGTTCGGGGTGCCGAGGATGACGTTGTCGCTCTCGTCGGTCATGTCCGCGATCAGCCCGAAGTCGATCAGCACCGGGCGGTAGGGGTGGCTGCTGCGGTCGAGGAGCACGTTGGAGGGCTTGATGTCGCGGTGCAGCAGGCCCGCCTTGTGGACCTTGCTCATCGCCTCGGCCAGGTCGCGGGTCAGCGACAGGGCCATCGTGACCGGCGGGGGCTTGCCCTTGTCGAAGAGGATGCGGACGTCCTCGTCGCGGATCAGCTCCATCGCGTAGTACCAGAGCCCTTCTTCCTCGCCGAGGTCGAACACCTTGATGATGTTGTCGTGCTGGAGGTTGATCAGCGCCTTGCACTCGTCGCGGAAGCGCTGGACGTCGGCCTGCGAGGTGCGGCCAGAGGTCAACATCACCTTGAGGGCGACCTCTTCGGCCAGCCCCCAGCCCTTGGCCATCACGTCGAGGATGCCGAGGGGCTTGGCCGAGAACACCGCGCCCATGCTGCCGCGCGCGATCTCCTCGAGGACCTGGTAGTTGCCGATCGTCATGCCGACCGTGCTGATCGAGCGGTCGCGGATGACGGCGGCGGTCAGGGAGCGCTTGCCCGCGCGGCTCTTGCCGATCGACTGCAGGCCGGTCTCGAACTCCTTGAGCTTCTTCTCGAGCACGATCTCGCCGGAGGTCGCGCTCTTCTGCTCGTTCTCGCTCGCGCCGAGCAGCTCGACCAGCTTCGGGGCCTGCGCCTCCTGCAGGAAGCCCTTCTCGACCATGTAGTCGATCAGGTCGTAACTCTTCATGCCGCCCGCTTGGGGAAGGACGTCCTTGAGCTGGGCTTCGGTCAAGAAACCGTGCGCCAGGGCCACCTTGATGATGCGTGCGCTCGCTTTGGCGTCCATCTGCCTTCCATGACTGGGCGGGCTTGTACGCAAAAGTACCACTTCCGCCCGGAAAGAGAAAGGGAATCTCAGCGGGGCGCGGCCTGGAATGGGGGCGCAATTGCAGATAAGGCTTGTCCCTTCCCAGGGACCGTCTTACACTCGCCGCATCATCGATCTTGGAGGTCAGGCCGGCGCGGTCGGGATCCATCCCCGCGTGGGCCGGAGAGGAAGCCATGCGCACGCTCGCTCTGTGTCTCGCCCTGAGCCTGATCCCCCTCGGCTGCGGCGGTTCCTCCGGAGGCTCGTCGGGCGCCGCGACCAGCGGCACCTCGGGGAACGCCGCGAACACGGGCAACACGGCGAACGCTGGCAACACGGCGAACACGGGCAACACGGCGAACACGGGCAACACGGCGAACACGGGCAACACGGCGAACACCGGCAACACCGGGAACACCGGCGGCCCCGTCTCGACCGTCGACTTCGCCGCCCTCGAGGCGGACTTCGAGGCGCGCCGGCTGACCTACCTGACCGACTCGGTCTCCGGAGCCATCGGCGGAGGCGAGGGCTACTACACCCAGGTCGCGCGCATGGACCTGAACCAGGGCCCGCTGAGCCTGACCCCGATCGACGACGCGATGACCTTCATCGGCCAGCGCAAGGACACCGCCGACTTCAAGCTGACCGGCCTGATGCGGCTGATGCTCAAGCACGCCGGTCACGCGCTGTTGCCGACGGCGACCCACGACGCCCTGCGCTCGACGATCCTCGACTTCAAGTACTGGCCCGACGAGCCGGGCCAGGACGAGATGATCTTCTGGTCCGAGAACCACTACATCATGTTCGCCGCCGCCGGCTACCTCGGCGGGGTGATGTACCCGAACGACACCTTCACCAACAGCGGCCTGAGCGGGACGCAGATGGAGGCGAAGTTCCAGCCGAAGATCGAGCAGTGGCTGCACGAGCGGCTGCTGTACGGCTTCAGCGAGTGGAACTCGCCGGTCTACTACCCGCACACCATCGCGCCCCTGCTCAACCTCGTCGACTTCGCCCCCGACCCGGCGATCGCGACGCGCGCGGCGATGGCGGTCGACCTGATGCTGTTCGACCTCGCTCGCCACACGCAGAAGGGCAGCTTCGGCGTCAGCGCAGGTCGCGTCTACGAGGAGCACAAGTGGTCGGGGCGGCGGCAGTCGATCGGCGACCTGATCGAGGTGCTGTGGGGCACCCGCGGCTACTGGCGCGGCCGCAGCTCGACGGCGGCGATGTCGCTGTGCACCTCGACCTACGAGCCGCCGCACGCGCTGCTCGGCATCGGCCAGCACACGCCGCCGGTGATGCTCGACCGCTCGCGCACCAGCCTCGACTTCGCCGAGGCCCAGGCGGCCGGCTTCGGCCTGAGCACCCCGGAAGACGCGATCGCCTGGTGGACCCGCGGGGCCTACCTCGCCCCCGAGACCATCGTCCTGACCCGCGACGCGGTCAACGCCTACGACCTCTGGCGCTACCCCTTCTTCAGCCCCCTGCAGTACCTCAGCTGGGTGCCGAACAGCCAGCTCGCGGCCTTCAGCAACACCCTGTCGCCGATGTCCGAGGGCTCGGTGCTGTCGACGGCGCGCCTGTACACCTACCGGACCCCGGACGCGATGCTCCACTGCGTGCAGCGCTTCCGGCGCGGGCAGGTCGGCTTCCAGACCCACGTCTGGCAGGCGACCCTCGACATGGACGCGATGTGCTTCACCACCCAGCCGGGCACCTTCGGGCGCAAGGGGCCGGGGGAGTGGACGGGCAGCGGCTCGCTGCCGCTCGTCTTCCAGCAGCAGGACGCGGCGGTGATCCTCTACAACCCGCACAACGCCTTGCGCGCGCTGGTTCCCGCCCGCACCCACGCCTGGTTCCCGAAGGCCGGCTTCGACGAGGTCGTCACCGCCGGCCACTGGATCTTCGGCCGCAAGGGCGACGGCTACATCGGGTTGTTCTCCGCCGCCGCCCCCTACTGGGCGACGAGCGGGCAGTACGTCGACAGCGAGATCATCGCCGACGGCCACCGCAACATCTGGGTCTGCCAGATCGGGCGGGCCAGTGAGGACGGCACCTTCGCCGACTTCCAGGCGGCCCTGAGCGGCGCGGCGCTGGTCGCCGACGGCGAGGGGGGCGGGCTGTACGACTCGACCCTGACCGTCAGCTACGACGCGCCCGGCGTCGGGCTGATCGAGGCGGACTGGTTCGGCGCCCTGACCCTCAACGGCCAGGCGGTCGACCTGAACAGCTGGCCGCGCTTCGACAATCCCTACGCCCAGGCGACGGCCGGGGACACCTCCCTGTCGCTGTCCTACGAGGGCGCGGTGCTCGACCACGACTACCTGCTCGGGCAGCGCAGCGGGGACGGGCTTTGAGCGAGCGGCGCTCCTCGCTGTTCCTCCACGTCCTCCTGAAGTCGCTGCTCCAGGGCCTGGCCTGGGCCGGCCTGGCCGCGTGGAAGAGCGAGGCCGGGAGCTTCCTCGGCGGCTTCCTGCTGGTCTGGGGGAGCGTCTTCTTCGTCGTCTCCCTGCTCTGGAACCTGCTGCTCTGGCCCCTGGCGCGGGCGCTCTCGGAGCGTGTCTCCCTGCGCGCCCCGCGCTTCATCTGGGGGACCATCGAGGGGGCCCTCGGCGCGGCGCTGCTGCTCGGCTTCCTGCCGGTCGCCCGCAGCCTCGGCGATGTCGCGCGGCCCGTGATCGCGGTAGTGACCGGCCTGGCCTGGCTGCTGCCGGGGACGTCGAAGGGGCGGCTGTGGGTCGCCATCGCGCTGCCCTTCGGCTTCGTCGCCTTGTTGACCGCGCTCGACCCCGAAGGCAGCTACGCCGAGCGCTACACCGAGAGCGTGCTCGACGCGACGCGGCTGCCGCCCGGGGTCGCGCACGCCGTCGAGGACCCGCGCGCCCTCGACCGGCTCGGGCGGGCGCGGGCCCTGGCCTGGAGCTTCATCGAGACGCATCCGCCGGAGGCCCTGCGCTGGTCCTGGGAGGAAGCGGTCGCCGCCCTCGGCGTGCTGTCCTACGGCCGGGTCGCCGAGGACAGCGCGGCCGTCGCCTGGGTCGAGGAGTGGCTGGACGCGCACGTGGAACACGCCGCCGAGGAGACCCTGTGGGCGGATGCGGCGGCGCCGGTCCTGCTGTGGCTCGAGCTCGACAGCGCGGCGGTGCAGCTCGAGCGGGTCGACCGGTATGTGCGCGAGGAGGCTCCGCGCACCTCCCGAGGCGTGCTCAGCCACGCCGGCGCCCTCGGCGGCGGGCTGCTCCCGCCGATGGCCTGGGTGGACAGCCTGTTCATGCACGGCCTGTACCTCAACCGCCGCGGCGCGGCCTGGGCGCTGGAGGAGAGCGAGACCCTCGGCCGCGGCATGGTCGCCGGGCTGCTCGACCCCGACGCGGGCCTGTTCCGCCACGCCGCCTTCGACCTCGGCCCGGTCGAGCTGGTCGTGCCGGTCGAGGACTGCTTCTGGGCGCGCGGCAACGCCTGGGCCCTGTACTACCTGGTCGACTACCGGCTCGCCTGCGAGGCGGCGGGGCGGGAGCCGCATCCGGAGCTGGTCGGCGCCCTCGAGGCGATGCTCGCGGCGGTGCTCGCTGCCCAGGACCCGGAGAGCGGGCTGTGGCCGGGGGACCTGTCGCAGACGCGGGCGAGCTCGCCGCCGGAGACCAGCTCGTCGGCGCTGCTCGCCTGCGGGCTGCGCCGCGCCTTCCGGGCCGGGCTGGCCGGCGAGCGGGCGCTGGCGGCCAGCGAGCGGGCGGAGCAGGCGCTGCTCGGCTTCCTCGACCAGGTCGCCGGCCGGGCCCGGCTGCGCGGCACGTCGACCGGTACGCATCCGGGCTTCCGGGCGTACTACGAGGCGGTGCCGCGGGCCGAGAACGTCGGCCACGGGGTCGGGGCGCAGCTGTTGTTGTGGACGACCGAGTGAGGCAGTGTCAGTGAGGGAGCTACTGGCCTCAGCCCGGTTGATTCACCAAGATTTCGTCGCGAGGGCCTGGAGGCCGCAGTGGATCGGGCGCTTCGGGCCCTCGAGCAGCGGAGCCGTTCTTCATGGCTGGCACACCGTCCCCAGGTGAGCAGCGCAGAGGGTCCGAAGTGCCCGAGACACGCGGCATCCAGGTCCGCAGCAGGAATCCTGGTGAATCAAACGGGCTCAGTGTGAAGTTCCGTCCCGCGACGGAAGGTCAGTTCCCGACGTACGACGGGAGGGGGTGAACCCCTCCCCTACATGCTTGTCCCACAACTGCTCGAATTCTCTGTAGGGGCGGGGTTTACCCCCGCCCGTTCGAGCCTGGACAGAAGCTTGCGATGAGGTCAGTTTGGGTCAGTCAGGTCTCGGCCTGGACCCGTCGCCACAGCGGCTCGACCCCGAGCTCGGTCGCCCAGCGCTCGATGTACGTGTGGTCCAGGTGGTCCTGCACCGACAGGATGCCGGCGACGTCGCGGAGCTGTCTCTCCGAGGCGCCGCGTCGGGCCCACTCCAACTTGGCGAGGATCGTGTCCTCCGGTGTGGAGAGCGACACCTCCACGCCCGCGAGCTGCACCCGGATCTGGCGGGCAAACTCCGACCGGCTGAACGGACGGGAGCGGAGGGGCAGGCAGTCGGCCTTCTGGCCCGTCTGCATCGCGATGATCTGGAAGCCCTTCCCGCGGCGCACGGCGTCCGCTGCCCAGGCCCGATCGAACAGGAAGGAGTCCGCCGGGAACAGCGCGTGGAGGCGGTCGAGCCCGTCTTCCGCGAGGTCGAGGACGATGTCGATGTCATTCGTCGCACGCGCGACGCCGTGGTAGGAGCTCGCGACCGAGCCGGAGATCATGTATCCGCAACGGGCCTGCTCGAAGGCATGGACCAGCGCGGTGAGGAAAGCGGTGAAGGCGTCGTCCACGCTTGTTCTCCTCTGCTCCGCTGCGCCGGGATCGGGCCGCGGCTCGTCGGGCCAGGCCCGGCGGAAGAGCTCGTCGCCGAGGTTGACCCGCGCCCGGGCCAGGATTGCCTCGCGCTCGGTGTACTCCGGATGGCGGGCGCGGATGCCGTCGAGCATGATGCGCTGCGCCGCGTCGCTGAGCGCGCTGGCGACCGCGAAGCGCTCGGCCCCGGACATGCGCCGGTAGATCTCGAGCTGGGCCCGGTGGGCGCGCGGATCGGTGTCGGGGGAGCGGAGCACCGGCTCAGCTCGTCCACCAGTCGTGGAACTCGGCGAAGTCGATCAGGCCGTTCTCGTCCAGGTCGATGATCTGGAAGGCCCGCGTGGTCTGGGCCGCATTCATGCCCGCGTCCAGGCTCTGCATCAGCTCGGTGAACTCCGCGAGGTCGATCTTCCCGTTGGCGTCGCGGTCGAAGCGTTCGAAGTCTGCCTTGACCTGTTCTTCGTCCATGTCTGACCTCCCGACGGTGGTGCGGACCAGTATCTCCGACCGGGGGGCGGCTGTCCAACGGTCGAGGGTCCGGGTGCCGGCACCCGGTTTGCACTGCGTGTTGGCCGACCGCTCGCCGGACCTGCGTGGGTGTCACCAGAGTGCGGCGACGAGGATCCAACGTACTGGAGGCCCCCGATGCGCCGCTCCGTCCCTCTCTGCCTGCTCTGTGCCGTCTGTTTCGGGCAGGCCGTTCCGCTCGACAGTGTCCGCGTCGTGCCGCGCTCCGGCGAGGCCTATGAGGCGATCCTCACGGGTGCGGAAGCCGGCGCACTGCGCGTGGTGGTCGGAGACACCGCGCTGACGGTTTTGACCGCCCGCCTCGCCCGGCTCGAGCTGCTCGGGCAGGGCCGTCGGCGGGCGACCGAGGAGGAGCGCGACGTGGCGAGTCTCGCGGCCATGCGGCGGGCCTGGGCCCTGCAGGAGGCGAGCGAGGTCCAGTTCCGGTCGATCCGCAGCGGGCAGTGCCTGGTCGAGGTGCCGGGCGGGCGTGTGGAAGCCGTCCGGCAGGAGTTCCTGGAGCGCAGCGAGGGCTCGGCTCCGCGCGAGGCCTTCGTGCTCGAGGTCGCGCGCCTGGACGCGCAGTGCGTGGTCGCCTTCGAGGCGGAGGAAGGAGTGACCGTGTACTGGCTGACGGGACACGTGCCCTCCGCGCCCCCGCGTCGCGTCTTCCGGGGCACGGTCGCCAGGCTGGAGCTCGGCCCGTCCCTCGAGAAGCTGTGGGAAGATCCGCAGGCCCGCGTCGGGGAGCTGCTCGCCCTGGCGGGCTGCGGCACGGACCCCGGCGCGGAGGCGCTGCGTCTCGGCGTCACCCTCGGCATCGACCCGGCCGGCGGCCTGCTCGTCCAGCTCTCGGTGCTCGAGGAAGACGACGCCGTGGGGCTGACCAGCGGCGTCGGGCTGAGTGGTTTCACGGAGCTCGAAGAGAAACATCGCCGCGGGCGAGCGGAGGAGATCTTCCTGCGGGCTGCCCATGACCTCGCGGCGAGACTTGCGTCGGACGGCGAGTAGGCTCGGCAGGGCGGCCTGCCCGGGAATGGGTGCACAAACCGCGGCAGGGGAGGGTTGAAGAGGGTCCAGTCAGGTGCGCCCTTCTCCCGTTCGCGGGAGGGGGTAAACCCCTCCCCTACATTCGGATAGGACCATCAGCCCAAGCGAGGCATGGCTCGCATGCCGCACGTCCGAGATCACTCGTGGTGTGCGTCGAAATCCAAGGTAGGGGCGGGGTTTACCCCCGCCCGCCGCACGCGTACGGGCGTGCGTCAGCGGGTTCCGTGGGCCTCATCACCGGGTTCACGCTCCCGTCGTCGCTCGAGAACCGGCACCGCTTCGCGTGAACCTCTGCCGAGGACAGGGGCGCGAATGCACCAACGGCGCGAGCCGCTGCACAGTGCTGCACGGCGCTGCACCAGGCGCTGATCCGCTCCGTGCGGCCGACACGGCAGACGCAGCGCGAACTTCGTGATCCACGCCACAAGGTATTGATGAGCAACAAGATCTGACCCCTGTAACAGGCTGGCACGGGATTTCCTCTCTCGCTCTTCGTGCGGTCCGCAGACAGGACCTTCCCCAGGAAGAGCGAGGAAATCATGGCGGCTCCCTTCGAATACAAACCCGTGCAACGCGGGGACATCATCCGGTCGGCAGATTGGAACGCGGCGATGCAGGAGATCGCCCGTCTCGGTCGCGAGCTCGCCGCGCTCCAGGCGCAGCGCGGTGGCGGGGGTGGGGCCGCGGCCGGCAAAGCCGTCCACCGAGGCGAAGGCGTTCACCGCGGTGCACATCGCGGCGAAGGCGTGCACCGGGGCGAAGGCGTGCACCGGGGCGAGGGCGTGCACCGGGGCGAGGGCGTGCACCGGGGCGAGGGCGTGCACCGGGGCGAGGGCGTGCACCGGGGCGAAGGCGTG
>JAUIEM010000148.1 GCA_030428695.1 bacterium | reverse complement strand
ACGAGGACCGGAAGCCCCTGCTGCTCGACTTCGGCCTCGCCCACGACGTCGACTCGAGCACCCTGACACGGCCCGGAGAGGTGCTCGGCACACCGCTGTACATGGCCCCCGAGCAGCTCAAGGGCGCGACGCACACCGCCGACGCCCGGGCCGACGTCTACGGCCTGGGGCTGGTGCTGTACGAGCTCCTGACCGGCAGCCCCGCGTTCTCGGCGAGCTCGCGGGAAGAGGTCGCCGAGCGCATCAGCTCCGGCCGCTGCCACCCGCCCCGGCGGCTCAACCCCTCCCTCAGCCGCGACCTCGAGGCGATCTGCCTCAAGGCGATCGCGGTCGAGCCGGCCCGGCGCTATCCCTCGATGCGGCTCTTGCGCGCCGACCTCGACCGCTTCCTGCAGGGCGGCACCGTGCTCGCCCGCGAGGCCCTGCGCCGCGAGTCCTGGCGCGCCCTGACCGGCCCGCGCAACCGCGCCCGGCTGTTCGCCCTGGTCGCGGTGCTCGCCATCGGTGCCTGCGTCTGGCTGGCCCTGCGCTGGCGCGCGGCGGAGGCGGCGGCAGAGCGCGAGCGCGGCCGCGAGCGCGACGCCCAGGCGGCCTGGCTGGCCCTGCGCGAGGGCACGGCGGAGCAGCGGGCGGCCGCGGCGGACCGGCTGCCGGCCGACCATCCGGCCCGGAGGCTGCTCGCCGAGGGCCTGCCGAGCGCCCTGCCGGCGCCGGCGACTCCCGCCCAGCGCGCCCGCGTCGACTCGCTGCGGGTCGCCGGCCAGGTGGCGCTGGACCGGGCGCTGGAGTGTGGGGAGGCGGCGGGCTTCCTCGTCGGCGGCGCCCGCGAGCGCTTCGAGAGCGCCGGCTTCGTCGCCCTGACCGAGGCCGTCGTCGCCTTCGAGGCGCTCGGGGTCCTGCTGGCCGAGCTGCGCCCCGGCGGCCTGGAGGAAGGCTGGGAAGCCGGCGCGGTCGACCTGTGCGCGGGGATCGTCCGCGCGGCCAGCGTCCTCGACCTGCCGGCCGTCGAGGTCTGGAAGCGCCGCCTCGCCCGCCTGCCGGGCGGAGCTTCCCGCCCGATCCTGCAGCCCGCGCGGGTCGAGCTCGCGAGCGCGCCGGGCATCAACCTGCACCTGTGCCGCTACCCGATCGGCCTGGCGACGGCCTTCCCGATCCACAACGCCCTGCCCTGTGACGAGCACGGCGCGCTGCTGAAGTCCGTCGAACGTCGGCGCACGCCGCGCGTCGCTCCGGACGAGGTGCACGCCGAGGTGCGGGCCGCCTACGGCGAGGCGCGGGTCGCCGCGGAAGCGGGCGCCGCGGCGGACGCGCGGGCGCTGATCGAGATCGCCGCCGGCATGGCCTCCGAGTACGACGACAGCGAGAGCCTGTTCCTGACCTGCAAGGGCTACCTGTGGCTCGCCGCGCTCGGCGACGCGACCCGGCTCAGCGCCTGGCCGCGGCCCTCACCGTTCGGCCTGTACGATGTGCGCGGCGGCCCGACCCGGGCGACCTTGCTGAAGGCGGACGGCGACTGGGCGCTGTTCGACGCGGGCACGGACGACTTCTATTGGAACATGCCCATCGAGGTGCTGTTGCCGAGCGGGACCACCACCTCCTGGAGCTGGCAGCACGACCTGTGGCTCGAGCGGCGCGACGACCAGCTCCCGTCCTTCGAAGACGAGTACCGCAGCGAGGCCAACCGCGTGCTGTCCGGCGTGCTCGAGCTCGCGCCGGGGGCCTACGTGATCCTCGCCCAGCGTCCCGGCGGGCGGGAGCTCAAGCTGCCGTTCGTGGTCCAGGCCGGCGCGGAGCGGCGGATCGACATCCCGCTCGAGCTCTGGACCGAGACCCCGAAGTCCTTCCAGTGGCGCATCGGCGGCACCGGCTACGCGGCTGACTTCAAGCGCCGCCACGGCGTCCCGCTGTGGCTGCCCGACTCCTGGAAGATCTCCATCGCGGGCCTGCGCCTGAGCCGCTACCCTCTCTCCTTCCAGGACTTCCGGAAGTTCCAGGCCGAGTCGGGGAGCAGCGCGGTCGTCCAGATCTGCTCGGACGACAAGCACCGCCCGTACACCGCTCCCGAGCCTCCGGCTTCGACCTTCGACGGCTTCCTCTTCGTCTCCGATGCGGCGATCGACGCGTACTGCAGCTGGCTCGGCGAGAAGCATCCCCGGTTCCGCTTTCGGCCGGCGACGAAGTCCGAGGTGCTGACGATGGAGGACGGCCCCCATCGGCTCGACGAGAACCAGCTCGAGACGCCCTACGGCCACCTCGGGATCGAGGTCCTGCCCGAGGGCGTCGGAGCCTATCCCCTGCAGGGCGAGACCCACGTCCCCTACTTCCCCTCCGCCCGCGAGCGCATCTGGCTGGTCGCCGAGCCCCGCTGAGCGGAGGCGTTGTTCCGCTTTTCCGCCGACGCGGTTCATCCCTGCAGAAGGAAGGGAGGCGGAATGGAACACGAGAAGCAGCCGGCCGGAGTCCTCGGAAAGTGCGCGACGCTGGTCGTCTTCGCCCTGTGCCTCGGGCTCGCCTGGTACCTCACCGAGATCAGCGTGCCGGTGCCGTTGCAGGTCCTGTTCCAGCACCTCGAGCTCGGCGGCGGAAGCCTCGCCACCCTGCTGCCGACCTGCGCCCTGCTCGTGCTGCCCCTCGCGATCACACGAGGGCTGCGGACGCTGTTTCGCGCGGACGGAGGTTGAGCCGGGGACGCGGCGGGAACGCGGAGCGCGTCAGGGGCAGGCGCCCGCCCGGACTTCGATCGTCAGCGTTCCGCCCAGGGTCCAGTCGAGCGGGGCGGCCCTGTCCGCCGTCAGACGCTCTTCCGCCCAGCGGGCGAAGGGCCGCGGCAGCGGATCGTCGAGGACGGAGACCGGCGAGGCGGCCTGCAGCCGTTCGCCCAGGGGCCCGCGGGGCGGTGCGCCGAGGCGCGGGTCGGGCACGACCGGGGGAAGCGGGGCGACCTGGTCAGCGGGTAGCTCGAGCACGACCCCGCGCGGAGCTTCCGCACGTGGCGTCACCTGGGTGGCGCAGCCGGCCACCAACACAAGAGCCAGAAATACAAAATAGTACACGCCGCGCATCTCCCTTCCCCCACAAGACATGGTATCAGCTCCCTGGTGAAGCCGCAGCTTCTATGCTGGACAGGCGGCGCCAGGCTGGCGTATAGTCCGCGCTCGCACAACCTGCCCGGCCGCAACCATGGCCCAAGCCCAACATCAGGAGTGACTCATGCTCTTCTTCGCTCAGGCGACGTCGGACTCCGCCCAGACGACGACGCAATCCGGGACCGGCCTCTCCGATCTCGGCGCGCTGTACGACTCGACGATCGAGTTCCTCTCGACCCGCGGGGTCGACTTCGCCCTCAATCTGCTCGCCGCGATCGCGGTCTTCGTGATCGGGCGCTGGGTCGCGCGCATGCTGACCAACCTCGCGCGCAAGCTGCTCAAGGCCGCGAAGGTCGAGGAGACTCTCGTCGGCTTCCTGTGCAACCTGCTGC
The DNA here is from genome assembly GCA_030428695.1 of bacterium. The sequence continues at coordinate 17,943 of JAUIEM010000148.1, read as the reverse complement.
ACGCCGCGCTGGTCGTGTTCGTCGTGATCGCCGCCCTCGGCAACCTCGGCGTCGAGACCACCTCTTTCGCCGCCATCCTGGCCGCTGCCGGCCTCGCGATCGGCTTCGCCCTGCAGGGCTCGCTGTCGAACTTCGCCTCGGGCGTGATGATCAGCCTGTTCCGGCCCTTCAAGGTCGGCGACCTGGTCGAGGTCGCCGGCAGCATGGGCATCGTCAAGGAGATCGCGATCTTCAACACGACGCTGACCACCCTCGACAACGTCAAGATCATCATCCCGAACGGCTCGATCACCGGCGGGACGATCACCAACTACTCCGCGATGCCGACCCGCCGCGTCGACATGATGTTCGGCTGCAGCTACGGCGACGACATCCTCAAGGCCAAGCGCGTGCTCGAGGACATCGTCAACAATGACCCGCGCATCCTCAAAGATCCCGCGCCGCAGGTCGCCGTCGCCGAGCTCGGCGACAGCAGCATCAACTTCCACGTCCGCCCCTGGGTCAAGGCCGAGCACTACTGGGACGTCAACTTCCACGTGCACGAGCAGGTCAAGCTGCGCTTCGACGAGCACGACATCTCGATCCCGTACCCGACCCAGGATCTCAACGTCACGCTGCCGAAGCCCGACGCGTCGACCTGAGCCGCATAGGGGACCGCCATGTTGTCGGAGTTCAAGAAGTTCGCGATGCGCGGCAACGTCATCGACATGGCGGTCGGCGTCATCCTCGGAGCGTCCTTCGGCGCGATCGTCACCTCGCTGGTCGACGACGTGCTGATGCCTCCCCTCGGGATGCTGCTCGGCAGCGTCGACTTCTCCGACCTCTACATCAACCTGTCCGGCGGCACCTACGCGAGCCTGGCCGAGGCGCAGGAGGCGGGCGCCGTCACCCTGCGCTACGGGAGCTTCCTGACCACGATCATCGACTTCACCTTGATCGCCTTCGTGATCTTCCTCATCGTGCGCCAGCTCAACCGCTGGAACCTGACCGAGGACAAGGAGACGAAGGAGTGCAAGGAGTGCCTCTCCGAGATCCCCGCCGCGGCCACCCGCTGCGCCTTCTGCACCAAGCCGGCCAGGAAATGACCGCGCGCCGTCCGTGAACGACGCTGCCCATGAAGACGCCCCCCTGGCCGAGCTGCTCGAGCTCGTCGCAAACGGGGTCTACCACCGCACCCCGGCGGGCGCCTTCACCTCGATCAACGGCGCCTTCGCCGCCATCCTCGGCCTCGAGCCCGCCGCGCTGCGCGCCCGGCCCGCGCTCTACCGGGAGGCCCTGCACCCCGAGGACGCGGCGCGGGTGGAGGCGGCCTGGGAAGAGGACGTCAGCCTCCTCAGCTTCCGCATCGTCCGCCCGGACGGCAGCCTGCGCTGGCTCGAAGAGCGCCGCCAGCCCCTGGCGGGCGGCGTCGGTGGCTGCGTTCGCGACCTGACCGGGCAGCGCGAGGCGATGCGCACCCTGAAGGAGAGCGAGGAGCGGCTGCAGACCGCCCTCGACGCCCTGGAAGGGGGGGTGTGGAACTGGAACGTACAGACCGGCGATGTCGACTTCTCCCCGCGCTGGCCGCGCATGCTCGGCTTCGAGCCGACGGAGATCGAGCCCCACGTGCGGGCCTGGGCGACCGCCCTGCACCCGGACGACCAGGAGCGCGTGCTCGGCGAGCTGAACGACCACCTCGACCACGGCTCGCCCTACCGCACCGAGCACCGGCTGCGGACCAAGGCGGGCAAGTGGATCTGGGTGATGGGCCGCGGGCGGGTGACCGAGTGGGACAAGGACGGCAAGCCCCTGCGCATGGTCGGGACCAACGTCGACATCTCCGACCGCAAGCAGGCCGAGGCGGAGCGCCTGCGGCTGGAGACCGTGTTCCGCGAGACCCAGAAGCTCGAGAGCCTCGGCCTGCTCGCCGGCGGTATCGCGCACGACTTCAACAACCTGCTGACCAGCATCCTCGGCTGCGCCGAGCTCGCCTCGGCGAGCATCCCCGAAGGCTCCGACGCCCAGCCGCTGCTCGAGCAGATCGTCAGCTCCTCGCAGCACGCCGCGCGGCTCTGCCGACAGCTGCTCGCCTACGCGGGCAAGAGCCGCTTCCAGCGCAGCGCCGTCGACCTGTCGGCGCTGGTCGGGGAGACCGTCGACCTGTTGCGGGTCTCGATCCCCCCCGCCATCGCCCTCGATCTCGCTCTCGAACCCGCGCTGCCGACCGTCGAAGGGGACGCGGGCCAGATCCATCAGGTCGTGCTCAACCTGCTGACCAACGCCGCCGAGGCGATCGAGGACGCGAAGTCGGAGCCGGGCCGCATAGGCGTGCGCACCGGCAGCGTCGACGGGCAGACGATCTTCCTCGAGGTCAGCGACGACGGGGCCGGGATGAACGCCGAGACCCGCGCGCGGATCTACGAGCCCTTCTTCACGACCAAGTTCGCCGGACGCGGGCTGGGGCTGGCCGCGGTCCAGGGCATCGTGCGCAGGCACCGCGGCCGCATCGAGCTGGCCTCGGAGCCCGGACGCGGCACCTGCTTCCGCGTGCTCCTGCCGGCCTCCGTCGCGCCGCCGGGGCCCGCGGCGAAGGTCGAGGACGACGGGACCTGGCACGGCGAGGGGCTGGTGCTGCTCATCGACGACGACCGCGCGGTGCGGACCCTGGCGCGCCGGCTGCTCGAACAGCTCGGCTTCACGGTCGTCGAGGCGGAAGATGGCAGCACCGGCCTCGACATCTACGCCGCGCGCCGCGACGCGATCCGGGCGGTGCTGCTCGACCTGACGATGCCCGGCATGGACGGCATCGCCTGCCTCGACGCCCTGCGCGCGATCGATCCCGGGGTGCGGGTGATCCTGACCAGCGGCTACAACGAGGCCTTCGTGCGCAAGCGCTACGGGCCGCGGGACAGCGCCGGCTTCCTGGAGAAGCCCTACCTGCGCACGACATTCCGGGATGTGCTGCGGGAGGCCCTGCGCGGCCCGTAGCGCTGCCCAGAGAACCTGTCCCCCGTCGGCGGGGCTTCCGCTCGGCGCCGGCGGCGCCGTGCGGGAGCAGATCTGGGCGAGCGGCCTGCGCAACCCTGGCGCCTCTCTTCGTCCCGGAGGGTGTCGAAGAGCCCGACGAACAGGCGCTCGGCACCGACGACCTCGGAGTAGGCGTCGATCGCCGCGTAGCTTCCGCGCACCATCGACTCGCGACCGTGCTCGCGCGCCGCCGAAGCGCTATCCTGCGGAGAGCCACCCCTACGGCTTCCACGGGAGGCATCCCGCATGCAGTCGGAGAGCAGCACCGAGATCCGCCGCTGGCTCGAGGACACCCTCGCCCTCGACCCCGCCCAGCTCAGCGTCGACGCGAGCCTGAAGCTCTCTAGCCCCGCCGAGGAGGAGCTCCGCCGCCGCGTCGACAACCTGCTCGACAACCCCGAGCCCTACCTCGACCTCGAGGAGGTCGGCCGCGGCGGCATGGGCGTGGTGATGCGCAGCCTGCAGCTCGGCCTGCGGCGCGAGGTCGCGCGCAAGCGCCTGCTCGACGAGCGCGGCGCCGCCAGCGTCAACGCGCGGCACGACTTCCTCGACGAGGCGCTGATCAGCGCCCGCCTCGAGCACCCGAACATCGTGCCGGTCTACGACCTCGGCCGCGACAACGAGGGCGCATTGTACCTCTCGATGAAGCTGGTCGGCGGGCGCAGCTGGTCCAGCCTGCTGCGCGACACGGAGGTGTCCCTCGAGCGCCACCTCGAGATCCTGCTGCAGGTGATGAACGGCGTCGCCTTCGCCCACCAGAACCTCGTCCTGCAACGACCTCAAGCCCGGCAACGTGATGGTCGGCGAGCTCGGCGAGGTGCTCGTGATGGACTGGGGGCTCGCCCGCAGCCTCGACCAGGACGGCCGGCACTGGCGCGAGCGCCCGCTCGGCACCCCGGTCTACATGGCCCCCGAGCACGCGAGCCGCGCGCCGACCGCGCTGACCGCGCGGAGCGACGTGTACCTGCTCGGCGCGGTGCTCTTCCGGGTGCTCGCCGGCCGCCCGCCCCACCGCATCGGCGACGACATCGGCGACGTGCTCGCCCACGCCGGGCGCGGGCACCTGCTCCCGCTCCCGGAGGGCGTCCCCGACGAGCTGCGCGCGCTGTGCCTGCGCGCCCTCGCGCCGCGGCCGGAGGACCGCTTCCCCGACGTCCTCTCCTTCCAGCAGGCCCTGCGCGCCTACCTCGGCCACCGCGAGAGCCTGCGCCTCGCCGAGGCGGCGGCGCAGACCCTGGCCGACGCGCGCGAGGGCGCCTCCGGGGCTCCGGTCGCGCGGGTGTACGAGGGCTTCTCCGAGGCGGTCGCCGGCTTCCGCCAGGCGCGGTCCCTGTGGGAAGAGAACCCGCGCGCGCGGGCCGGCGAGCGCGAGGCCCGCCGCGCCTTCGCCGAGGCCGCCCTGGCGCGGGGGGACACCGGGCTCGCCGAGAACCAGGCGGCGCAGCTCGCGCCGGCCGACGATGCCCTGACGGAAGCGATCGCCGCCCAGCGCGCGCAGCGGCGCCGCGAGCGGCGGGTGCGACGGCTGCTGCTCGGCGCCCTGGTCGGCTGCCTGCTCGCCCTGGTCGGCGGGCTGTACGCCTGGGCGCGGCACGCCGAAGAGCAGCGCGCCGAGATCGACCGCCAGTTCGCCTTCCAGCAGCTGCACGGCGAGATCGCGGTCGACGCCCTGCGCACGTTGACCGACGAAGTGACGGTGCTGGTCGACCAGCTCGGCGACGCGAGCAGCCAGCGCGCCGCGGACCGCGTGCTGCGCGCGGCCCTGGCCGGCTGGCAGCGGCTCGAGGAGGCCGACGTCCCGCAGCGCGACGTCTCCCTGTACGGCCTGACCGCCCGGCTGAAGGCGGGGGAGCTGCGGCTGACGGTCGCCGGCGCCGCCGGCGCGATCGAGGACGCGGAGGAGGTCGTCGCGGCGTACCGGGACGCGGTCGCCGCCTACCCGAGCGACACCGCCTTCGTGGTCGGCTACGCCAACGCCCTCGGCGGCTACGCGTCGATGCTGCGCGAGCTCGGCCGGCCGCGGCAGAGCGCGGCGGTGCTCGACACCGCCCTGGTGCTGCTCGAGGATGGGGCCGCCCTGCGCGTCCTCGGCCATCGCAACGGGGTGCTGGTCTACCAGGCCCTGCTCGGCCAACGCGCCGAGGCCGCGATCGACGCCGGCGACCTCGAGCGGGGCATCGCCCTGATCCAGCGCGCGCTCTCCCTCGACGAGCCGTGGCAGTCCCGGGCGCGGGGGCTCCTCTTGAGCAGCCTCGCCCAGGCGCTGCGCGAACGCGGCGACTTCGAGCGCTCGCATGTGCTGTTCCGCGACGCGATCGCCCTGTTCGAAGCGGTGGCGGCGCGGGACCCCGACCACGAGCGGGCCCGGCGCGACCTCGCGATCGTGCGCGGGCAGTACGGGGCGCTGCTCTCCATCGACGACCTCGAGGCCTCGCAGCGCGAGCTCGGGGCCGCCCTCGAGGTCCTGCGGGAAGCGGTCGGGCAGAACCCCCACCGCGAGAACCGCGAGCTGTACGCCGCGATGCTCGCCAACTACGCCGGCGTGTCGCGGAGCCGGGAGCGCTTCGCGATGTTCGACGAGGCGATCGGGATCTTCGAAGAGCTGCTCGCCGCCTCCCCCGACGAGCACGACCTGCGGGCCAACCTGCACGGCGCCTACAACCGGCTCGCCCACCTGGTCGACGACGCGCGCTCCGATGCGCTCCTGTGCGCGGCGATCGCGCTGTGGGATCACAAGGAGCCGCAGTCGACCCGCGCCGCGCGCCTGCTCGGCGAGAGCCTGCACGAGCTCGCCAGCCTGCGCGGCCTGGGCCGCCGGCTCGGCGAAGCCGCCCGCCTGACCCGCCGCGCCGTCGAGGTGCTCGGCCCCGTCTGGGAGCGCGAGCCCGACGACCGCGAGCTCGCGCTGTGCTTCGCCTCCGCCCTCGCGGTCCGGCTCTACACCCTGCACCTGCTCGACCAGGCGGAGGAGGCCCGCGCCCTGCTCCCGATCCTCGACCGCGTCGAGGCGAGCTTTCCCCCGGCCGATCCGGCGCGCGACGCGATCGCGATCCGCAGCATCGTCACCGTCGCCCGCGCCCGCCTCGACGCCAGGCCCCTCGACGGCGAGCAGCTGCGGGCCCTGCGCCTCGAGCTCGAGGCCGCCGACGCCCGCTTCCCCGGCCACGCCGCGCTGCTGCACGAGCTGGTGCGGGTCAGCGAGCAGGAGTCGATGTGGCTAGCGACCGTCCCGCGGGACTTCCCCGCGGCGACCGAGGTCGCCCGGCGGGCGGTCGCGGCCGCCCGCCGCTTCGCCCTGGTCGACGACGACCACTACGGCCAGCGCGTGCTGGTCGGCACCCTGTTCAGCCTCGCCCGGGGGCTCGACGAGACCGGCGCCCGGGAGGAGTCGATCGCGGTCAACCGCGAGGCCCTCGCGCTGATCGAGCGCCTGAAGGAGCTCGACGGCGACCAGGAGTGGCTGCTGCACGAGGCCTTCACCTGCCACGAGCTCGCCCGCCACGCGCTGGCGGAGCGCGACCCGGTGCAGGCGATCGCGATGATCGAGCGCACCCTCTCCGCCGTCGCCCCCATCGAGGAGCAGATGCGGCTCGATGACCTCGTCGGGCTGCTCTTCAGCCTGCACGATCTCGCCGTCCATGCCGAGGCCCTCGGGCTGGCCGCGGAGGCCGCCCGGCGCTGCTGGGAAGCGGTCGCGCGCGCCGCCGGGGCGGGGCGCGAGCTGCGGCTGATGGCCCTCGCCCGCTACTCGACCTGGATGCCGCTCGACGACCCCGCGACCCGCGCGGCCTGCGAGCGCGGGCTGGCGGACTGCGCCGCGTGGCTCGGGTCCGCGCCCGGGCCGGACGCGAGGGGTGAGCAGATCCGCATGCAGATCGCCCTGTGCTACGGCGAGCTGCTCCTGCCCGCGGGTGAGCCCGCTGCCGCCGAGCAGGCGCTCGCGCTGGCGGCCGCCTGCGCCGCGCAGATCGCCGACCCCTCGGTCCCCTCCACCCTGCGCGGGGCCCGCGACGTCAACCTGCGTTGCGCCCGGATGCTGCGCGCCCACGGCCGGGAGGAAGCCGCCGCCGGCCACCTCGAGGCCGCCCGCGAGGCCCTGCGCGCGTTGCCGGAGCGGCGGGACCGGGACGAGCAGAGCCTGCGACACATCGAGGAGCTCCTGGAAGGTTTGCGGTAGCGCTCGGCCCGATCGGCTATGTTGGAGATTCCGCAACATGTCAAACAGGAGAGGCCGATGCTGACGGATTCCTCCGCGCTCCGCCGCATCTTCTGTGAGACCCTGCCCCCCGAGCTCGCCACGCGGCCCTTCGACGCGAGCCTGAAGACGCCTCTCGGACCGGCGGAGCGGGAATTCCGCGCGCGCGTCGACGCCCTGCTCGACGCGCCGGAGCCCTACATCGACATCGCCGAGCTCGGCCGCGGCGGCATGGGTGTCGTGCTGCGCAGCCTGCAGATCGGCCTGCGCCGGCCGGTGGCGATCAAGCGCCTGCACGGTGACCCGAGCACCGCGAGCACGGTCCAGGCGCGCCACGAGTTCCTCGACGAGGCTCTGATCAGCGCCCGCCTCGAGCATCCGAACATCGTCCCGATCTACGAGCTGGGCCGCGACAGCCAGGGCGCGCTCTTCCTCGCGATGAAGCTGGTCGCCGGGCGCAGCTGGGCCGCGCTGCTGCGCGAGGAGCCGGTGCCGCTCGAGCGCCACCTCGAGATCCTGCTCCAGGTGATGAACGGCGTCGGCTTCGCGCACCAGCAGGGAGTGCTGCACAACGACCTCAAGCTCTCCAACGTGATGGTCGGCGAGTTCGGCGAGGTGCTGGTGATGGACTGGGGCCTCGCCCGCGAGCTCGACGCCGAGGGCCGCGCCTGGCGCGAGACCTCGATGGGGACGCCGGTCTACATGTCCCCCGAGCTCGCCCGCCCCGAGCCCTGCTGGCTGACCGTCGCGAGCGACGTCTACCTGCTCGGCGCGATCCTGTTCCGGCTGCTCGCCGGGGTCGCGCCCCATCGCGTCGACGGCGACACCATCGACGTGCTGATCCACGCGACCCGCGGCGAGCGGCTGCCCCTGCCCGCCGGCCTGCCCGCCGAGCTGTGCGCGCTCTGCCTGCGCGCCCTCGACCCCGACCCGGAGCGCCGCTTTCCGGACGTCCGCAGCTTCCAGACGGCCCTGCGCGCCTACCTCTCCCACCGCGAGAGCCTGGCGATCGCGCGCGCCGCCAGCGAGCACCTGCAGGCGGCCCGGAAGGAGGCGCTGGAGGGCACCGGCCAGGGCCGCTACGAGCGCTTCTCCGAGGCGGTCGCCGGCTTCCGCCAGGCCCGCACCCTGTGGGCCGAGAACCCCGAGGCCCACGACGGCGAGCGCGAGGCCCGGCTGGCCTTCGCCCACGCGGCCCTCGGCCAGGGCGACATCGGGCTGGCGGAAGACCAGGCCAGGCAGCTCGCCGCGGAGGACGAGGGCACCCGCACCCTGCGCGGCGCGATCGCCGTGCAGCGGGCGCGCCTGCGGCGGGAGCGGCGGATGCGGCGGCTGCAGCGGCTCGGCCTGCTGCTGTGCCTGGGCGCGCTGCTCGCCGGGCTGGCCGGCTGGGCCCTGCACGCGGAGAGCCAGCGCGACGAGATCGCCCGGCAGAAGGAAGAGGTCGCGCGCCAGTCGCACTTCCAGAAGATGCACGGCGACATCGCGGTCCACGCCCTGCGCACGATGACGAACGAGGTCGTCGGGCTGGTCACGAAGCTCGACGATCCGGTCACGCGCGAGGCCTCCGCCGAGGTGATGGCGGCCGCCCTCGAGGGCTGGGACCGGCTCGAGGAGGCCGACGTCGAGCAGCGCCTGGTGTCGCGGCACGGCCTGACCGCGCGGCTCAAGTCGAGCGAGCTGCGCCTCGCCCTGGCCGGCACCCAGGCGCGGCTCGAGGAGTGCGAGGCGCTGCTCGCGAAGTACCGCGAAGCGCTCGAGGCCTTCCCCGACGACACCGCCCTGACCGTCGACTACGTGCGCGCCCTCGGGCTGCAGGCGACGGTGCTGAGCCGGCTCGGCCAGATCGAGCGCGGCGCCGCGGTGCTCGACACCGCCCTGGTGCTGATCGCCCGGACCCCCGGCGCCCACGATGTCGACCTGCTGCACGCGCTGCTCGGCCGCCAGGCCCGCGCCGCCATCGACGCGGGCCGGTTCGCGGAGGCGGAGCGCATCCTGACCGGCGCCCTCGGCCTCGAGCAGCCCTGGGCCTCCCGCGCGGCCGGCCTGCTCCAGGCCGACCTCGCGCAGGTCTACCAGCTCCAGGGCCGGATGGCGGAGGCGGAGGAAGCGCAGCGCGCGTCGCTCGCGCAGCTCCGCGCCGTGCTCGAGCGCCAGCCCCAGGGGCGCCAGGCCCGGCGCGACAAGGCCTCGGCCGAGGCGCGCTACGGCGCCCTGCTCACCCGGACCGGGAGCGAGGATCCCACGCCGTGGCTGCTCGGCAGCCTCGAGGACTTCCGCCAGCTGGCGGAGGAGAGCCCGACGCGCGAGAACCGCGAGCTGCTCGCGGTCGGCCTGTCCAACGCGGCGCCGGTGTTGCCGCCCGCGGAGGCCGTCGCGCTGCTGGAAGACTCCGCCGCGCTGTTCGAGACCCTGCTCGCCGAGGACCCGGAAGACTGCGGGCTGCGCATCAACCTGTCCTCGGCCTACGCCGCGCTGCAGGACGCCCGCCCCGACCCCGCGCTGCTCGAGAAGGCGGTCGCGCTCTGGGAGGGCCGGCCCCTCAGCCCCGACGAAGAGCTCGCCGCCGCCCTCGCCCGCCGCGGGCTCGCGATGCACCACGGCCGGCGCGGTGACCACGCGCGCGCCCTGACCCTGCTCGAGCCGGTGCTCGAGGGGCTCGAGCGGCTCCACGCCCGGTCCGGCAGCCAGACGGCCGGCATCGAGCTCGTCTCCACCCTGTCGCTGTGCGCCCAGGGCCTGGCGCGCAGCGGCCGGGTGGAGGAAGCCTCCGCCTGCGTCGAGCAGCAGGACGCGGTGCTCGCCCAGCTCGCGGAGGAGCCGCGCGTTCCGGTGCTGCGCGCCCGGGCCGCGACGGTGCGCTGCTTCGTGCGGCGCTGCGCCGGGGTCCCGGACGCCGAGGCCCTCGCCGCCCTGCGAGAGGAGCTCGAGGCGCTGCGCGCGCGCCACCCGGAGGTCCGGGGCGTGGTCTGGGAGCTGCTCCAGGTGTGCCGCGAGGAGTCGGCCTGGCTCGCGGAGCGGGAAGGAGACGTCGAGGCCGCCACCGCGGTCGCCGGGCGCGGCGTCGAGCTCGCCCGCCTCTACCTCGAGCTCTCTCCGGGTCCCGACGCTGCCGACACGCTCGCCGGACGGCTGTTCAGCTACGCCCAGGGCTTGCGCCGCACGGGCCGCCCCGACGAGGCCGAGGCGATCAGCGCCGAGGCCCTCGAGCTGAGCGAGCGCATGGGCGCGCTCGACGGGGACCCGCAGTGGATGGTGCACGAGGCCTTCGCCTGCCTCGACCTCGCCCGGTCTGCCTACGCCCGCGGCGACCACGCGGGCTGCCGGGGCCGGGTCGAGCGCGCGATCGCCACCCTCGACCGGGTCGCCGCAGCCCTGCCGGCCGGGGTGAGCGGCACGGCCCTGTGCGAGCTCGCCGAGATCGCCGGCCGCTGCTCCGCCCCCGCGCTCGCCGCGGCGGCGAGCGCGAGCGCCTGGCGACGTCTGCGGGCTGACCCCGAGGCGCCGCCGCGGCTGTGCCTCGAGGTCGCCGCCCGTCACGCCCGGGGGCTGTGTCACACCGAGCCCGAGGCGGCGCTCGCCCAGTTCCGCACCGCGCTCGCCCTCGCCGAGGAGGCGGGTGAGCCGGCCGCGGAGATCCTCCAGATGTTGCTGGTCGAGTACGGTGACGCCTGCCTGCGGCTCGACCAGCCGGAGCCCGGCAGCGAGGCCCTGGCTGCCGCCCTCGCCCTCGCCCGCGCCCAGCCTCGCCCCGAGGCCGCCGAGCGGGCGGAGCTCGCCCGGCTCGAGGTGACGGTCGGCGAGCTGTTCCTCCGCGCCGGGCTCCCCGCCCTCGCCGCCGAACCTCTCGAGGCGGCCCGCGCCGCGCGGGCGCTGCTCGACGGGCCGTGGGACGCGCGGCTCGAGCGCGCGCTCGCCGGGCTAAAGCCGCAGTAGCCGAGGTGGTCGGAGCTCCGCAGAGACGCTGTCTCCCGAGTCGTACGACTCGGGAGACTGGACTCCCGGCACGAGCGGGCTCCTCCAGGCAGGGCGGGACCTGTGCGCCGCCACCCGCGGCATCGCCTGGAGCGGGGCGGACATCGCCGACGCCGACAGCGTGTCCCCGTTCGATCAGCGCGGGCACGCTGGTCGAGCACGGCGCCGACCCCGCGCCGCTGGCCGCGGTGGTGTTCCCCCAGCTGCCCGCCCGGCTGCGGGCCGCGCGCCGCAGCGCCCGACGCGGTCGTGGAGCCTGGGGCGCACCTTCGCAGCGCTCGCCGGCGCGGTCGAGGCGATCGAAGAGGTCGGGGCTGAGGCCAGCGCGGACCGTGTCCGCGCCCCGTCGGCGCGTAGGTGATGGCGGGAACATCCCCTGCGACCCGAAAGCAAGCTGCGAAGACTATGCCGCCCTCCGCCCGGCTCCACCGACGCCTTGACATCCGCCCCTCGAGCTGGGAGCATGTCCGCCCGCTGCCCGGAGCCCGCGATGAGCCCCGCCCCCACCCGTCCTCTGCGCACCCTGTTGCTCGGCCTCGCCCTCGCCGCGCTGACGACGGGGCTGTACCTGCGGACCTGGGACTTCGCCTTCCAGTACGACGACAACTGGAGCATCCTGACGAACCCCTCGGTGCGGATCGAGGACTGGACGCTCCACGAGCTCTCGACCGCGGCGCGCTGGGGCCAGCGGCCGCTCAGTGACCTGACGATGGCGATCAGCTACGGCCTGGGCGGCGAGGATCCGGCCTGGTTCCGCAGCGTGAGCACCATCCTGCACGGCTTGAACGCGCTGCTCGTCTTCTTCCTCTTCATCAGCATCCTGCGGGTGCGCCCACGCCGTGAGCCGCTGCTGAGCGACGTCGACACGGCCTGGCTCGCGGCCCTGGTCTGGGCGCTGCATCCCCTGCATCCATCGGCGGTGACCTACATCCACCAGCGCCCGGTGCTGCTCGCGGCCTTCTTCTCCCTGCTCGCCCTGCTCGCCTACTTCCGGGCGCGGACCAGCAGCGGCCGGCGCTGGCCGTGGTGGACGGCGGCCGTCGTCGGCTGGCTGACGGCCTGCCTGTGCAAGGAGGTCGCGCTCGCGCTGCCCGGGGTGGTGCTCGCCGCCGAGCTCTGCCTGTTCCAGACCCTGCACAAAGAGAACCTGCGCCGTCACTGGAAGCTCCTGACGCTGCTCGGGGTCATCGTCGCCGGCCTCGGCACGTTCTTCATCAGCCAATACAGTCTGCATTGGCTGCAGTCGCGCTACGAGCTGGTGCCGTACACGCCGTGGGAGCGCGTGATGACCGAGTGGCGGGTGCTCGTCCGCTACCTCGGGCTGCTCGTCTTCCCGCACCCCTCCCAGCTGAGCGTCGACCACTATGTCCCGCTCTCGAGGGACATGGTCGAGCCGGTGACGACCGCGGTCTGCGCCGGGCTGCTGCTGGCCCTGCTGGTCGCCTCGCTGGTCTACGCGCGGCGGCAGCCCTTGTTGTGCTTCGCGGGGCTGTGCTTCTTCGCGCTGTCCGCGCTCGAGGGCACGGTGCTGCCGATCGAGCTGATCGAGGAGTACCGGATGTACCTGCCGGCCGCGCTCCTCCTGCTCGCCGCGATCTCCGGGCTGCAGTGGCTGCTGCCGCCGCGGGCGACGCGCACGGCCTGGCTCGTGTGCCTCGGCCTGGCCCTGACCTTCGGCTGGTGGACCGACACGCGCAACGAGGTCTGGCGCACGCCGCTCGCGCTGTGGACCGACGCCCACGCCAAGGCTCCGCTGAAGTACCGCTCGCACTACAACTACGCCCTGTCGCTGCGCAACGAGGGACGGCTCGAGGAAGCGATGCGGGAGTTCATCGCGATCGTGCGCACGACCCCGAAGATGCCGAACACCCGGCGCCAGCTCGCCGCCTGCCTGGTCGAGCTCGGGCGGCCCGAAGACGGGCTCGCCGTGCTCGAAGAGGGGGTCGACCTGCAGCCGAGGAACGAGGTGCTCGTCCAGGGGCTCGCCGTCCTGCAGCTCCAGGAAGGCGGCCTCGCGCTGGCCGAGAAGATGCTCTGGCGCCTGCAGGAGCTGCGGCCGTACGACCCGTACATGATCAGCTTCGCCGGCCACCTGCGGGAGGCCGGGCGGCGTGAGGATGCGCTGACCGTGGTCGACGGCGTCATCGAGCACGTGCCGCGCCGCCTGCCGAAGGCCCACCACCTGCGCGGCACCCTCCTGATCGAGCTCAACCGGCCGGAAGAGGCGGTCCAGAGCCTGCGAACGCTGATCTCCATCCAGCCGGGGAACGTCGACGGCCTGAGCGAGCTCGGCTACGCCTACCAGCAGCTCGGCGAGCACGGCAAGGCGCTGCGCCAGTACAAGCGGATCCTCGACCTGCGCCCCCGGGACGCGGAGACCCACATCAACGCCGCGATCGCCGAGCTGCGGATGCAGAAGGTCGACGCGGGGGTCCGCCGCCTCGAGAACGTCCTCGAGCAGCTGCCGGACAACGTGCGCGCCCTCGACACCCTCGGCACCCACTACCTGCGGATCGGCGCGAAGCCACAGGCCGAGTCGCTGTTCGTTCACCTGCTGGCGGTCGCCCCCGACTTCCCGGGGGTGCAGGACAAGCTGCGGGCGAGCCGCGGGGAATAGCCCCCGCGGGCTGCCGCCGTCGCCTTGATGCCGCCCCGGCCGCCTGCTACTCTCGCCGGGTCTCACACCGGGATGGCGTGTTGGCCGAGATCGTGCTGAAGACCCAGGGCCTGACCAAGATCTACGGCTCGACTCCCGCGGTCGACGGCCTCGAGCTCGCGGTCCAGGGCGGCGAGATCTTCGGCCTCCTCGGCCTGCCCGGCGCGGGCAAGACCACGACCCTGCAGATGCTGCTCGGCCTGGTCCGGCCGACCTCCGGCTCGATCGAGTTCTTCGGCCGCCCGCTCGCGAAGTCGCTGATCGAGACCCTGTCCCTGGTCGGCGCGATGATCGGTCCCCCGGCCTTCTACCCCTTCCTGACCGCGCGCGAGAACCTGCGCCTGCTCAGCCGCATGCGCGGCCTGCCGAGCGCGCGCGTGCAGCTCGTGCTCGAGTGGACCGACCTCGACGAGCGGGCGGACGAGAAGGTCGCGACCTACGCCCCGCACATGCGCCAGCGCCTCGGCATCGCCTCCGCCCTGATCGGCGAGCCCCGGCTCGTGCTGCTCGACGAGCCGACCGCCGAGCTCGACGCCCAGGGGGTGGACGAGATGCGCTCGCTGGTGCGGCGGCTCGCCCTCGGCCACGGCCTGACCTTCCTGATCACCAGCCGCAACCTCGTCGACATCGAGGCCTTCTGCAACCGCGTCGGCATCATCCACTGCGGGCGCCTGGTCGTGGTCGGCGACGTCAGGGAGATCCTCGAGACCCAGAACGTGCGCCTGCACGTCAAGGTCGACCGGGCCGATTCCGCCCTGAGCCTGCTCGAAGAGGAGGGCATCGTCGAAGATCCCATCGTGCGCGAGACCGACGGCTTCCGGGTCCAGGTCAAGAAGGACCGCATCAACGAGGTCAACCGTCTGCTGGTCTCCTCGGGCTACCGCGTCCACGGCCTGGTGCCCCGCCGCCCCACCCTGGAGGAGTACTTCCTCCACACCCTGCCGGTGATATGAACGCCGCCCAGCGCCTGTTCCGCCTGTGGATCGTCGAGGCGAGCAAATGGAAGCGCCACCCCTACCTGTGGGTGGCGAGCCTCGGCTGCGTCGGGGTCGTGCTGCTGCTCGGCGTGACCCAGAAGACCGTGGTCGGCGGCAGCGGCTTCGAGTGCTACAAGACCTGCTTCACCTACGGCCTGTTCGCCGGCACCATCGCGATCCTGGTCTTCGCCGCCACCCAGGTCGCCGGCGAGCGCCAGCTGCGCACGCTGAACATGTTCCTGGTCAACCCCGTGCGGCGCGTCGAGGTGGTCTACGCGAAGGTCCTGATGGTCACGTTGTTCGCGTCGTTCATCCTGCTGCTGGTCAGCGCGAGCAGCCTGCTGGTCAGCCAGCTCCTGTTCCGCATCGCCGACGTCAAGCGGGTCGAGTCCCTGCCCGTGCTGACGGCGGACCAGGGCTACAACGAGATCATCAACGTCGCCCTGTACGTGTGGGCGCCGCTGGTCGCGACCGGGATCAGCGGGGTGCTCGTCTCGACCTTCTTCGACAGGAACCGCATCGCGGTCGCCTGGACCCTGACGCTGCACGCCCTGATGGCCGCGGTCGCGGTCGTCACCCGCGAGCACCGCTCCTTCAGCGACTGGCTCCTGTACAGCTGGATCGACCTCAGCCTGGTCCGCCTCGAGGAGGTCTTCCGGCCCGGGGCGCCCGACCTCCCCGAGCTGGTCGACGCCGGGCTGGTGCCGACGACGATCATCGCCCTCGACCAGCTCCTGATGACCAGCCTGCTGTACGCGGTCGGGGCGACCCTGGCGGCGGCGATGATCTTCCGCTCCCGCGACATCAAGATCTGAGATGCTGAGCTTCGCCCGCCCCTGGCTGCTGCTGTTCGCCGTGGTGGCGGGGGGGCTGGCCGCCGCCTCCCTGCCGCGCGCCCTGCGCCGGGTCGGCTCCGCCCGGCGCGCGGGGGCCGAGGCCTGGCTGCGGGGGCTGGCGGCCGCGCTGCTCGGGCTGGCCGTGGCCGGGCCGGGCTGGCTGGGGGATGACGGACAGCGCACGCGGGTCGTCGTCCTCGATGTGTCCGCCTCCTTCCGGGAACGGCGCCACACCCTGCGCCATCAGCTCCCCGGGCTGCTCAGCGACGTCGAGCGCTGGGGCCTGGTGCGCTACGCAGGCCGCGCGGCCGTCGAGCTCGCCCCCGGGCCCTGGGGGCTCGAGGCATGGCCCCGGCTGCTCGAGCCCGACGACCCCGCGGGCGCCGCGCTGCTCGAGGCCCTGCGCCAGGCCCGGGCGCTGCTGCCCCGCGGCGGCGACATCGTGCTCGCCGGCGACGGCCAGGGGGCGGATGCGGCCGTCGAGCAGGAGCTCGCGGCGCTCGCCGCCGCGGGCGTCCCGGTCCATCTGCTCTGCCCCCCCGCCCGGCGCCCCCCCGCGGTGCTGGTGGGGCTGCGCGCGCCGCCCCGGGTCGCGCCGGCGGAGCGCTTCCACCTCGAGGCGGTCATCGCGGGACCGCCCGGCGCCGAGGCGGTCGTCGAGCTGCTCAGCGGGGGCCGCGGCGTCGCCGCCGAGACCCTGGCGCTCGGCCCGGCGGGGCGGGCGGCGGCGAGCTTCGCGCTCGAGGCGCCGGAGCGGGGTCCCGCCCGCTACGGGGTGCGGCTGTTCGACGCGCGGGGCCCCCTCGACGCGGGGGAGATCGCCGTCGCCGTCGACCTCTCGCGGCGCGTGTTGTGGGTCGGCGCCGATGCGCCGCTGGTCGACGCCAGCCACGTGCGCCCCGACGAGCTGGCGAGCGGCCGCGTCGGCCTCGGCGAGGCGGCGTGCATCGTGCTCGACGACGTGTCCGCGGCGGGCCTGGGTACGCCGGCCCAGCGCGCCCTGGTCGAGGCGGTGCGGGCGGGGGCGGGGCTGGTCGTGCTCGGCGGCGACCAGGCCTTCGGGGCGGACGGCTACGTCGACAGCGCCATCGAGGAGGTGCTGCCGGTGCGGCTGACGCCGGACGCCGACGACGGCGAGCGCAGCGCCTTCGTGTTCCTGATCGACAAGAGCACGAGCATGGGCTTCGACGGCAAGCTCGAGCAGGTCCGCCAGGCGGTTTTGCCGCCGCCGGTGCTCGGCCCCCGCGACCGGCTGGCGGTCTACCTGTTCGACGTCGGCTTCCGCCAGCTCCTGCCGCTCGGTCCTCCGCCCGAGGAGCGGCCGGCCTTTGGGGAAGCCGGCGGGCGCACCCACCTGTTCCCGGCGCTGTTCGAGGCCTTCGCGCTGCTCGAGGGGTCCGCGGCGCCGGTCCGCCACGCGGTGGTGCTGACCGACGGGCGCACGGTCTGCACCCCCGAGGACACCCTCGCGCTCTCGGCCTGGAAGCGCCGCGCCCCCGGGCTCTCCGCCTCGTTCGTCAGCGTCGGCGCGCATCCGCAGACCGCCCTCCTGGCCCGGCTGGCGACCCTGGCCGGCGGCCGCTTCGTCGTGCTGTCGGATATCGGGGAGGGCCTGCGGGCCGTGCTCGAGGAGGAGACCCGCACCGTGCTCGCGACCGGCATCCAGCGCGGCAGCTTCCCGATCACCGAGGCCGCCGACTGGGTCGCCGGCCCCTGGCCGCCGCTCACCGCCCTGCTGCGGGTCGAGCCCCTGCCCGACGCCCGGCTCGGCCTGGCGAGCGGCGGCGAGGCGCTGCTCGCGGTCGGGGAGGCCGGCCTCGGCCGGGTCGGCTTCTTCGCCTCGGGCCTCGCGCCGACCTGGGCGCCGGGCTACCGGACCGGGGACGCCGGCCGCCGCCTGGTCGAGGCCTGCCTCGAGGCGGTGCGTCCGCGGCCGGGCGTCGGCCGCTGGTCCTTCTCCGCCGTGCGCGAGGGCGCCCGGGTACGCGCCGAGGCGCGGCTGCGGGAGCCGCTCGGCGGCCCCGCCGACAGCCTGACGCTGCGCTGGGAGGGCGGGGAAGCGCGCGCCGCCCCGGCCGGCCTCGGACGCTGGAGCGCGCTCCTCCCTGCCGGCGTCTCCCCCGCCGAGCTGCGCTGGTTCGACCCGGCCGGCCCGCGGCTCGGCAGCTGCCCGGTGCGGGAGCCCTGGCCGCGCGAGCGGGCCGGCGCCTGGCTGCTCGACCGCGAGCGCCTGGCCCGGCTCGCCCGCCGCGGCGGCGGCCTGCTGCGCAGCGCCCCGCCCCTGCCCCCGCCCCCGGC
>JAUIEM010000612.1 GCA_030428695.1 bacterium | reverse complement strand
CGGCTCCGGCAAGGGACGAGCCCGCCGACAACGAGGAAGCGGCGGAGGATCCGCCAAGCGCGCAGCTCTGAGCTGCACAAGGCCAGGGGGGGCCTCCATGCAGATCTGTCGCGCGGCGGTCGCGATCTGCCTCGAGCTCGGTGAGCTGATCGCCCGCGACGCGCTCAACCGCGAGGAGTCCTGCGGCGGACACTACCGCGAGGAGTTCAAGACCGAAGAGGGTGAGGCGCTGCGCGACGACGAGAAGTTCTGCTACGCGGCGGCCTGGGAGTACAAGGGCGCGAAGGAAGAGCCCGTGCTCCACAAAGAGGAGTTGGAATTCGACGTGGTCGAGCTTGCGACGAGGAGCTACAAATGAGCGGCGGGATGGATTTGACGCTCAACGTCTGGCGTCAGAGGGACGGCAAGTCGCAAGGCGAGTTCGTGCGCTACAAGGCGGAGGACATCTCCGAGGATATGTCCTTCCTCGAGATGCTCGATGTCGTCAACGAGCGGCTGATGGAAGAGAACGACCCGCGCGGGCCGATCGCCTTCGATCACGACTGCCGTGAAGGCATCTGCGGGATGTGCAGCCTGGTCGTCAACGGGCGGCCCCACGGCCACGACCGGGGGACGACCATCTGCCAGGTGCACATGCGCAGCTTCAAACACGGCCAGACGATCACCATCGAGCCCTGGCGCGCCGCGGCTTTCCCGGTCGTCAAGGACCTGGTCGTCAACCGGTCGGCCTTCGACAAGATCATGGAAGCCGGCGGCTTCGTCTCGGTCAACACCGGTGGCGCGCCGGACGCCAACGCGATGCCGATCGCGCAGAGCGTCGCCGACAGCGCGATGGACTCCGCGGCCTGCATCGGCTGCGGCGCCTGCGTCGCGACCTGCAAGAACGCCTCGGCGATGCTGTTCGTCGGCGCCAAGGTCTCGCAGCTCGCCCAGCTCCCGCAGGGCCAGCCCGAGCGCGCCCGACGCGTGCTCGCGATGGTCGACGCGATGGACGAGGCGGGCTTCGGCGCCTGCACCAACGAGGGCGAGTGCGAGGCCGAGTGCCCGAAGGAGATCTCGGTCACCAACATCGCGCGCCTGAACTTCGAGTACTACAAGGCGCTGATGACCGCGGAGTAGCCCGGCATCGAGGGGGGAGACGATGCCCGAGAAAGTCCTCGTCGTCGAAGATGAGCCGGCGATCGCTTTCGGTCTCGTCGACAACCTCGAGATGGAAGGCTACGAGGTCGAGATGGCCAACGACGGCCAGGCCGGCCTCGCCAAAGCCCTCGACTGGACCCCCGACCTCGTCCTCCTCGACTGGATGATGCCGAACATGAGCGGCCTCGACGTCTTGCGCGAGCTGCGCTCGCGGGGCCTGCGCTGCGGGATCATCTTCCTGACCGCCAAGTCCGCCGACCTCGACAAGGTCAAGACCCTCGAGCTCGGCGCCGACGACTACGTCACCAAGCCCTTCAGCGTCATCGAGCTGCTCGCCCGCGTAAAGGCCGTGCTGCGCCGGCGCGCCGAGCTGCCCCCGGAGACCTCGCGCCTGCGGGCCGGCGACATCAGCATCGACCTCGAGCGCATGGAGGCGACCCGTGCGGGCGAGAAGCTCGCGCTGACTCCGCGCGAGCTGCGCATCCTCGAGCTGTTCGTGCGCAACCCCGGCAAGGTGATCAGCCGCAACGAGATGCTCGACAAGGTCTGGGGCTACGAGAAGTTCCCGACCACGCGCACCGTCGACAACCACATCGTCAACATCCGCAAACAGCTCGGCGACAAGCCCTCGAAGGCGCGCTACATCGTGTCGGTGCGCGGCCGCGGCTACAAGTTCATCCCCGAGCTCGAGTAGCGATGGGGGCGGCTCTGCTCCTCCTCCTTTGCGCGGTCGGATGCGCCGGCTGCGCGGCCCCGGAGCCCGCGTCGCCGCCTCCCGAGCTGCCCGCGGTGCGTCTGCGCGGCGCCGAGCTGCCGGCGGGCCGGCGCGCCTGGCTGGAGGCGGAGTGCACGACCCGGCTCGGGGAAGGCGCGCGCTGGCTCGGCGTCGACGACCTCGGGGGCAACACGATCGAGGTCTGGGTGGTCGACGACGCGGAGGTCTGGGCGCAGCTCGAGACCGCCGGCCCCCGGCACCTCGGCCGGGCCTTCTTCCTGCCCTCGACTGCGCCCCTCGGGGAGCGCACCCTGCGGGTGGTGCTCGAGCGGTCCGGCGGCGACCTGCCCGTCGACCCCGGAGCCCTCGCCCACGAGCTCGGCCACGCCCTGCTGGCCGCCCATCGCGAGCGGCCCGGACCGGCCTGGCTGGAGGAAGGCTTCGCCGAGTGGCTGCACGTCCGCGCCGATCCCGCCCGTGCCGGGCTGCTCCGCGCGCGGGCCGAGGGCGAAGGGCCGTGGCGGCCGAGCCGGCTGATGGCCCAGCCGCGGCTCGGCTCCGCCAACCTGACAGGCTACGCCCAGGCCTGGGTGCTGTTCGAGCGCCTGAGCGAGGAGCCCGGCTGGCCGGCTCTGGTGCTCACCCTGCGCGACGCCAGCGGCGCGGCCCAACGCGCCCAGCTCGAGTCGGGAGGGTGCTGGCCGCCCGAGTGGGAGTGAGGTCGAAGGGGAACAGGACGTGGCCGAGGAGGAGCGCCGCCGCTACGGGGACGCCGCGACCGCGCCGGGCAGCGCGCGCGGAGACGCCGCCTTCACGCGCCTGGTCGAGGACTTCCAGGGCCCCCTCTTCGCGCAGATCCTGCGCTCGGTCAAAGACCGCGGACGCGCCGCCGATCTGCTCCAGGAGACCTTCCTGCGCGCCTACCGCGCCCTGCCCCGCTTCAGCTTCGAGGCCGGCCTGCGCACATGGCTCGGACGCATCGCCCACAACCTCAGCATCGACGAGAGCCGGCGCCGGCGCCCCGCCATCTCCCTCGACGCCCCGCGCGGCGAGCGCTGCGGGCGGCTGCTCGACGCGCTGCGGGCCCCGGACGGCGACCCGGTCGCCGCGACCCTGCGGGAAGAGGCCCGCCAGCAGGTGCTGCGCGCCCTCGAGAGCCTGCCGCCCCTGTACGCCGAGATCGTCCAGCTGCGGGTCTACGAGCGGCTGCGCTACAAGGACATCGCGAAGATCACCGGGGCGCAGCCCGGCGCCCTCAAACAGCGCATGCTCAAGGCGACGAAGCTGCTGCGTACGGTGCTGGAGCGAGGCGGATGAGAGTCCTTCGGCCCCCGACGCAGGTTCCCGGTCGAAAAACGCCGCTGACCGATGCCGCGTCCGTCCGTCTATACTCCAGAGCCGGCAGCGCCGGCGAGGAGTCGTGTGATGGCCTGTGAGAAGGTGCGCCTCGAGCTCGACGGCTGGCTGGCCGCCGACCGCCCCCCCGGGCCGGTCGCCCGTGAGTTAGGCATTCCGGCGGTGGTGGCGG
>JAUIEM010000147.1 GCA_030428695.1 bacterium | reverse complement strand
CGATGTCGGGCGGGGTCGACTACATCGTCGACCACAACCTCAACACCCTGCTCTCCAGCCTCGGCAACTGGGCCCTGAATGGCGTCCTGTCGCTGTTCGGCATGGGCAGCGGCACCTCGAGCATCACCGCCGCGCTGTCGAACCCGATCAACGGCCTCGGCGCCGTCGAGGTCGCCTGCGGCCCGCAGTACACCTATGTGACCAACCTGTTCACCTCGAACGTCACCGTGCTCGAGAGTGACAGCGGCGACACCCACGCGACCATCGACGTCGGCCTGCTGCCCCTCGGTGTGACCGTCGCCTCCGGCCAGGCCTTCGTGGGCTGCCTCGGCGAGAACGCGGTGTACACGTTCGGCCCGAACGCGACGTCGGCCACCGCGATGCCTCTGCAGCATGGCTACGGCGTGCTCAGCCTGACCGCGGGCGGCTCGACGGCCTACGCCTCCTGCATCCTGACCGGCAACGTCGAGAAGTTCGACACCCTCGGCAGCATCGGCGACGTGCAGATCGGCGGCTCGCCGCTCAACCTGAACAGCCTGCTCGGCTCGGTCAACCTCGGCAGCCTGTTCGGAAGCAGCGGCGGCGGCACCTTCGGCGGCCTGCTGAACACCCTGACCAGCGCGATCGGCGGCAGCGGCGGCAGCGGCCTGCTCAACACCGTCCTCGGCCTGATCGGCGGAAGCGGCTCGCTGCCGAGCGGCACCTCGAACATCCTGACCACCCTGCTCGGCGGTCTGAGCAGCAACGGCGGCGGCATGAACGGGATCGTGACCAGCCTGCTGACCATGGTGATGAACCAGCTCGGCCTCGGCAGCTACACCAACCTGCTGACCGGGACCTTCACCGGCGCCGGCGTGATCGGGATCGACGTCGACGGCACGGGCAGCACCCTGTACGCCCACAACTTCATCAGCGGCGACGTGACGAAGACCACGGTCGCGACCGGCGCGATCGACACGATCTCCTCGGTCACCGGCGTCGGCTACAGCGGCCTGCGCAGCAAGGAATAGCTCCGCGCGTGAACGGACCCCCCTCTACCTGGACGGCCGGCGCCGTCCGGGTTTTTTCGTTGGAGCCTCTCAGCCAACAGAGCCTCAGCGCCACGCCGAGCCGGCTGCGGAGAGCGCCGCGTTGCAGCCGCCCCGATCTCGTCGCGCCGCTCGTCGCGAGCAGCAGGGTCAGCCCACAGGATGCGGCGCCTCCCATCCGTCCTCCTTGGCGGCGGCTCCGCCGGTTTCCGCTGTCCCGCGCGCCCCGCCTCATCTACCATGGCGTATCGACTTCGACTTGTCCCGTCCGCCCGCTGCCGGAGGATTCCCGATGAGGAAGCTCTTGCCGCTGCTCGCCATCCTGTGCGCGCCGCTCCTCGCCCAGAAGCTGACCTGGTCCGTCGACCCCGAGGCGCCCTGGCGCGCCTACAGCTGGACGCGCACGGTGCTCGAAGGCGCGGACGTCACCCCGGGGCTGCCGACGCGGCCGGGCTGCGTGCTCGGGCCGGACGCCTTCGAGGACGACGCGCCGCACGCCGGCGTGACCCGCGTCGACCTGCATCAGCCCTCCCCCGAGCTGTTCGTGATGCGCGGCCTGCTCGCGGCCTCGGGCAAGAGGCTGAAGAAGCGCGCGAAGTGGAGCTGGAGCGGCGCGCAGGCCGGCCTGAGCGGCAGCCTCGCCTTCAAGGTGGGCAGCGTCGATGACGAGCGGGCGGTGATCGCCTTCGAGGGTCAGGGGCAGGTGGCCGAGCGCAGCACCACCGAGCCGGCGATCGACATCGCCTGGCAGGGGGAGCTGGTCTTCTCCCACGAGCACGGCGCCCTCGAGGCGGTGTCCTGGCGCCAGCACTTCGCCTGGCTCGACCGCGACGGCAACCCCCAGCGCCGGGTCGAGGAGCTGACCGGCGGGCCCCCCGCGATGGGGCTCTTCGCCGAGCTGATCGAGGGCGCGATCGCGCGGGGCCGGGAGAACCTCCTCGCCGAGCTCGAAAAGATGCGCAAGAGCTACCCGCGCTCGCGGCTCGATCGGCAGCTGTTCTACGCCTTCGCCCTCCTGCGCGCGGGCCTGCCGGGGCAGCACGAGACGGTGCAGGCGGTGTTCGACACGGTCGCCAAGGAACGCGAGACCAGCGGCTCGTACCTCTTCCTGCGCACCTACGGTCTATCCCTCTACCTTATGGCTCTCGAGGCCCGGGCGATCGAGCGCATCCCTCCGGAGGTGATCGACGGCAGCGCGACGGCGCCCCGTTTCCAACGCCTCGGCATCGACCCCGCAGACCTGGCGGCGATGCGTCAGGCGACCGAAGAGCTCCTGCGCTGGCGGCTCGGCACCAAGGGCTCCTGGACCTACGGCCCGGGGAACGAGCAGCAGCAGGCCGGCGACGGCGACAACAGCAACAGCCAGTTCGCGATCCTCGGGCTACACAGCGCGGTGCGCTCGGGGGTTCCCGTCAACGCTTCGATCTGGCCCGAGCTCGACGTCTGGTGGCGGAAGCACATCGCGACCGCCCCGGGCGGCGACGCCCCGCTGCGGGTCGACTGGCTGCTCGTCGACAGCGAGGCCGAAGCGGAGGGCACGATCAGCGACGAGCTGTTCACCGGCACCTATCCGTCGCTCCCGCCCAAGGGCTGGGGCTATACGATGGCGACCCGCTCGGGCGCCTACCTGAGCATGACCGCCGCAGGGCTGAGCTCGATCGCGACCATCCGCGATGGGCTGGGGCTGCAGAACAGCGCCGCCGAGCTGCAGCGCGACACCGAGATCATGCAGGGGCTCGCCGGCCTCGCCTCCCTCGACGCGTTCCGTGAGGACGCCCAGATCTCCCTCGGCGGGCACTACTTCTACTACGCGCTGTACAGCCTCGAGAAGGCGCTGGACATGCTCGGCGTCGAGGCCCTCGACGACTTCGCCTGGTACCCCGAGCTCTCCGCCTGGCTGCTCGGCGCCCAGGCCCCGGCGGGACACTGGGAGCCGCACAAGCCCCTGTCCGGCACGATCACGGAGTACGGCGTCGACACCGCCTTCGCGCTGCTGGTGCTGACCCGCGCGACGCTGGCCTCGAACCCGGAGTTCACGCCCAGCCTCGAGGTCGGGCGCCTGGCGACGGGCGAGGAGGAGGCTCCCGATGTCGTCTACATCGCCGAGCTCGGCGAGCGCATCGCCCTGACCTCGGCCGCCGCGCTGCTCGCCGCGGGGGGGCATGGGGAGGAAGCCGAGAAGGCGGAGGTCGCGCTGGAGGAAGGCCTCGAGCTGCTCGCGCCGGAGCACCGGCCGGTGATGATCCCGCGCCTGCTCGACCTGCTCGAGGCCCGCGACTCCGGCCATCGCCGGCTGGCGAGCCGGGCGCTCAAGGACATCGCCAGGCCGCTGAAGGCGAAGGAGGAAGAGCTGCGCCAGCTCCACGCTGACTGGGAGGGGTTGCGCGCCGCGGAGGTCGATCCGGCCCACGCCCGCGCCGTGCTGCTCGACGCCGACCGCCACCCGGCCCTGCGCATGCTCGCGGCCGATGCCCTCGGCACGCGGGAGGGGCGCGCCGCGGCCGACGCCCTGCTGCTCGGGATGCAGGCGAAGGAGGAGGAAGTGCGCGCCCACTGCGTGATGGTGCTGCGCCGCGAGACCGGCCAGGCCTTCGGCTACGACCCGGAGGGCTCGCGCCGCGAGCGCGGCGAGGCGCTCGACGCCTGGCGGGCCTGGCTGGGGGAATAGGGTGGAGGCTCCGGCGGACTTCTGGGAGCGCTTCGCCCGCAGCCATTGGCGCGCGGCGCCCGGCCTGTTCCCCACCCCCCTGCCCGGGCCGCCCCCCGGCGCGGGGGAGGTGTTCGATGCCCTGTGCAGGCTCGCCGACCAGCGCCGGCGCGGGATCTACACTTCGGTCGTCCGCATGTACCGGGGTCTGGAGATCCTCGACGACCCCGACCCCTACCTGCCCGCCCCGTCGGACGACGACCTCGAGGGCTACCGTCAGCGGCTCCGATGGCAGCTCGATCCGGACAGCTTCGGGCTGCAGGTCAACCAGCTCCAGGCCCTGCACCCGGCGTTCTGGGAGTGGGCGCACGGGCTGCTGGGGCGGCTCTACCCGGCGGTCGGGCTGCCGGCAGGGGGCGCGGACCTCGACCTCTTCTTCGGCGACTACGAAGCGAGCCCTGGGCGAAGCTCGTCGGCCGCGCGGCGGCGCAGGATCCCGCCCTGCGCGAGGTCGCCGAGCTGCTCCAGGCCGCCTCCCGCGAAAACAAGGCCGCCGTCGCCCAGAAGAACCAGCACGCCGCCGCCATCGCCCAGGCGATCAGCCACAGCGCCCGGATGCGCAAGGGCGGGATCGCGATGCAGGGCGGGAAGCACGTGAAGGGTGGGATCGTGATGCAGGGCGGGAAGCACGTGAAGGGCGGGATCGTGCTGCAGGGCGGGCAGCACGTGAAGGGCGGGATCGTGATGCACGGTCAGCCCTCGACCCACCGCAAGTCCGCCGGCCGCGTCACCTGAGCGAGCGCCCCCACACCGCCCGCGGCTCCCCTTTCCGCAGCACGCGAAAGCCACAGGCGTCGAACAGCGCCGCCGGGCCGGTCCAGGGCTCGCCGGGCACGGTGCGCGGGTAGGCGTGGACCGCGGCGAAGCCTTCCGCCCGCAGCGTCTCCAGGGCGCTGGCGAGCAGTCCCCGGGCGATCCCCTGGCGGCGCAGGTCGGCGGCGACCGCGAAGCACAGCAGGCTGGCGCGGTCGGGCGGCGGCGCTTCCTCCAGACCCTGCGCGGCCAGCTTGGGAAGCGCCGCGCTCGGCGCCCAGCGCAGCCAGCCGACCACGTCCTCCCCGCGCAGCGCGAGCTGGCCCCGCAGCTGCGCGAAGTCGCGCTGGCAGGCGGCCCGGTTGGCGGACGCCGGCCGGGCGAGCCAGGCCTCATTCGTGTCGGGGAAGTTCCAGAAGCGGCAGAAGCAGAAGCCCTGGTCGGGCCTGTCGAAGAAGGCGAGCAGGCGCTCCGTGTCGTCGGCGCGGAGCGCCCGGAAGGTCGGCCGGGACACGGACTACTCGATCTCGGTGATCAGCTCGGAGCAGGTCAGGCGCACTTCGAGGTCCTCGGTGCTCTCCATCTCCCGGTACAGGGCGGGCAGCGCGGCCTCGCCGATCTCGCGCAGGCGCTCGGCGGCGGCTTCCCGCAGCTGGTAGTCGTCGCTGTACAGGTCCTTGATCTGGCTCGCGATCTCCTCGAGCAGCTCGGGCGGCGCCTTCGGCGCGGGGAACTCGGCCCACAGGCAGTCGCCGGGCAGCAGCGTGACCGACACGCCCTCGGCTAGCTCGAGCGCGAGGCTGCTGTCCAGCCAGCGGCCCCGCACGGCCCCGGAGCGGCGCAGCAACACCGACACCACCCCCGGCTGCCGGGCGTCGCGCTCGATGCGCTCGACCTCGGCGAGCCCGAGCTCGAGCTCGCCGAGCGCGGTCTGCACGGTGATCGAGGCGTTGCCCGTGGTGCCGGCGAGCATGTCGCCGTTGCGCACGGAGACCCGCGTCAGCAGGTTCGAGGCGTCGGGCTGCTCGTCCCGGCACACGATCGAGACCAGCGCGGCGGTCGGGAAGGTGAAGGAGTAGGAACCCTCGAAGCTCAGCTCCCGGGTCTGCAGCACGCCGCTCAGCCGCGATCCGCCGACCAGCGAGACGGTGTGCAGCTGCTCCCCGAGGTCGATGCGAGCGATCTTGTCCCAGGGAATCTCGACCGCGCCGTAGACCGTCTGTAGCGGCAGCGTGCCGGAGGCGGGCTCGCAGGAGTAGACGGCGCCCTGCTTGGTCGTGATGCCGGTCTTGACCTCGAGGGCGTCGGTCGGCTCGTCGTCGCGCTTGCGGTAGCCGATGCGCGAGACGACCTCGCGCCGCGCGTTGAGCAGCCGCCCCTCGGCGGTCTCGAAGCCGACGCCGGGGAGGTCGAGGGTGCCGATCAGGATCTCGCCGCTGATCAGGAAGACGCGGTCTTCGCCGAGGTCGCCGAAGACCACCGAGGCGACCTCTTCGGCCGGGATGGTGCGGGAGCCGTAGGCGGAGGAGAACGGGTAGCTTTCGACCTTGATCGTGCCCGCGAGGAAGTCGCCGCCGAGCAGCTCGAGCACATCGGCGCCCTCGCCGCGCAGCAGGCTGGCGCTGCGCCGGCCGAGCCCGAAGTTGATCGGCGCAGCCTCGGCCATCTCGGCCAGGGTCGCGACCACCGACGGGTCGAAGTTCTCGAGGAAGTCCTCGGCCTCCTCCCGCGAGCGGCGCTGGGCCTCGACGTAGGCGACCGCGATGACCTCGCCGGCGGCGAGGGACAGGTCGGCCATCGTGTAGGTCAGGACTTCCGCGCCGTTGTTCAGGCTGACGGCCGGCCGGGTGTCGGACTCCTCCACGCCCCAGATGTGGGTCAGGGCGGGGTCGGAGCCGCCGAACTGGTCGTCGGTGATCGCCGCCCAGTCGCTCTCGTCGACCGTCGTGTCCCCCGAGCTGGTCGTGACGATCTCGGTCCCGCCGTCCGAGCCGAAGTCGGAGCGCAGGCCGTAGCTGAGGGTGATCTCCTCGGTCGAGTTGTTCTCGAGCACATCGAGCCAGACCGCGCAGCCGATGTCGTCGGGGACGTAGACCCAGCGGGTGACGGTCAGGCCTTCCGGAAGGCCCATCATCGCGCCCTCGATCACGAAGGAGAACGCGCGCCGGCTCTCGTGCATGGTCGCCATCGGGCTCATCGGGGGATTGACGCCGTTCAGGTTGATCATCATCGCGCCGTCGTAGGCGTCCGATGTTCCGTCGCTGACCGTGCCCCCCTGCTGGATGTCCCAGTTGTAGCCCGCGCCGTCGGTCATGATCTGGGGCATGCTGACCGGTTCCTGGGCCAGGGCCAGGGTCGCGCACAGGGCGCCGAGCAGAATCCGCGTCCTCGTTCCCATCGTCTCCTCCCTCTTCAGTCGCGCCCCGAAGGCGGGGCGGCGGGCCTGAGCTTAGGCGCTCCGCGCCGGCTCCCGCAAGCAAAAACTCCGCGGCGGGAAGAGCGGTCGTCAAGCTCGGCGGCTCGATGTCCGATCTCTGATGATGCAACCGTTGACGTGAGTGAGGACAGCCCTTGGAAACCACCATCATCTCTGTGATCGCGATCCTGTCTCTGTTCGGCTGGCTGGTGAACCGGCTGCTCTTCCGCAAGCGCCTCGACCGCTTGTGGTCGGAGGCGAGCGCCCAGGTCCAGGAGGCCGAGCGCCGGCGCAAGACCGTCGCCGGCCAGCTGCACGCGGCGGAGGTCCGCCTCGAGCAGTCCGAGGAACGTCGTCTGCGGGAGCGCGCCGGCTTCAGCGAGGCCGCCCAGGAGCTGCACGACGAGCTCGACCGCCGCGCCGAGCACATCGCGACGCTGCAGGGCCAGTGTGAGAGCGCGATCGACGCGGTCCGCGACGCCCGGGCCCGGTACGTCGAGACCCACCGCCAGCACGTGCACCGCGACCAGGAGATGCAGGGTCAGCTGAAGGAGCTGCGGGAAGAGCTCGCGATCGCCGAGGTCCGGGTCGAGGACACCGAAGCCGTGCTCAGCGCCGAGCGCGAGCAGGAGCAGCAGCTCGCCACCGAGCTGAAGATGGTGCGGGAAGAGCTCGCCGAGCTGCGCCGCAAGGAAGAGGTCCGCGAGGAGGCCTTCCTCGAGCTGCACTGCGCCCACACCGCCCTGAACGACCAGCTCGAAGAGCGGGAGCGCGCCTTCTCCGAGCTGCGCCGCCTGCACGGCACCGAGACCCTCGCCCTGGCCGAGCGCCTCGAGGAGTGCGACGACCGCATCGCCGACCTCAGCTCCGCCCTGTCCGCCGCCGAACGCGACGCCGCCGCCAGCGCCGGCCGCCACGCCGCCGAGATGTCCGCCCAGGCCGAGCTGCGGACCGCGCTCGAGACCCGCATCGCCGAGTACGAAGCCCGCGTCAGCACCCTCGAGAGCGAGCGGGGCCGCGAGCTCGAAGCCGTGCAGGCCGCCCTCAACGAGCAGGACATCGCGGTCCAGGCGCTGCGCAGCGACCGCCAGGCGACCGAGAAGGAGCTGCAGGAGCTCAGCGCCGCGCTCCGCGAACGCGACACGAAGATCGAGGAGCTCTCCTGGCAGCACGCCCTGCAGATCGACAGCCTCAAGCGCATGGTCGAGGAGCTGACCGGCGAGCTCGAGGAGCAGTCCGCGGTGCTCAGCGAGCGCGAAGGCACGATCGGCGAGCTGCACGACCGCACCGAGCGCCTGAGCCAGCTGGTCTGCGAGCGTGACGGCCGGATCGAGGAGCTCGAGAGCTCCCTCGTCTCCGCGGATGTCGAGGAAGCGGTCGCCGCGCCGGTCGCCGAGGCCGTCCTCGAGCCGGCGGTCAGCGCTTCCTCCTTCGCCGCCCTCGACATCGCCGAAGAAGCCGGCGAGTCTTCCGCCCGGCTGGCGGTCGCCGAGGATCACGACGAGGTCGACGACCTCAAGACGATCCCCGGCATCGGCAAGGCGACGGAAGCCTCGCTCAACGCCCTCGGGATCCGCACCTTCCGCCACCTCGCCGAGCTCGAGGGCATGGCGATGGACACCTACGCCGCCCGCTTCAAGTCCCGCTTCGAGCGCGGCGACTGGGGCGCCAAGGCCCGCGCGATGTACCGCGAGAAGTACGGCAAGGAGCTCGCGAGCGACAAGCAGCTGGCGATCGCCGGCGAGTAGTCCGCAGCCGACGGTCCGCGCGAACGAGGTTCCATGGAGCAGTCCATGGAACCTCTTTCGATGGGGCGCTGGATTGTGATCGCGCAGTCCCTCCCGTACCCTGTACTGCGGTCGCCGGCACAGGGCCGGCGCAGTCCCGGGGACCCAGGTGGACCTCCTCCTCGCGATCAACTTCGACATGTTGCCGGAGCTGTCTTCGGCGCTGCTCGCCTTCGGCGTGGGCGTCCTGCTCGGCTACCTGATCAGCCAGACCCGCCAGAAGGTCGCGATGCTGCGCCTCAAGGAGAAGCACGCGAGCCAGCTCGAAGACCGGGAGTACGAGCTCGGGGCCCTCGAGGCGCGGGCGGAAGACTACGCCGAGCAGCTCGAGGGGCTGCGCCGCAAGGCCCATGAAAAGGAAGATGAGCTGCTCGCGCTGATCGCCGAGCGCGACCAGACGGTCGATGGCCTGGTCGACGAGCTCAGCGCCAAGGCACGCCTCCTCCACGACCTCAAGTCCGAGCTCGAGCAGGCCCGGCGCGGGGGTCCGGCGGCCGCGCTGCGGCAGGACCGCGACAAGGCCGTCGCGGCGCTGCGGCGCGAGGCCTCCGAGAAGGAGAAGGCCCTCGCCAGCCTGGTCCGCACCCGGGCCGACCTGTCGCGGGCCGAGGCCGAGCTCGAGGAGCTGCGCGCCGGGGGCGGTGCGGTCGCCTCCGCCGACTTCGACCGGGTGCTCGCCGAGGCCGAAGAGGTGCGCCAGCAGCTGCGCGAGCGCGGGCTTTTCGAAGAGGGGCTGCGGCGCGAGCTCGACCGCGCCGTCGCCACCCAGGAGCGGCTGTCGGCGGCCCGCGCCGAGCTCGAGGAGCAGCTGAGCGAGTCGGAGGCCCTGTGCGGCGAGCTGCACGAGCTGTACCTCTCCGAGGTCGCCTACCTGCACGCGGCCCTGGCCCACCGCGAGCGCGACGGGCTGCTCCAGCGCAGCCGCCAGTCCGGTCTCGAGGAGCAGCTCGACGCCCGCGAGGCGGAGTTCGACGAGTACCGGAGCGAGCTCGCCAGCCTGTGCGACACGCTGCGCGAGCGCGAGGCGGAGCTCGAGCGCCTGCGCGAGCGGCAGCTCGACCTGACCGAGGGGTAGCGCGAGCGGCCGCCTTCGCCTCTACAGCGGAAACAGACCCTGGAGCGCGGGATAGCGGCTGCGCTCCGGCTCGATGGCGAGCGCGCGGCCCAGCTCCCGCAACCGGCTCGCGAGGGCGCCCCCCGGCGCGGGACGGGCCGCGGGCTCGAGCTCCGTCAGGGCGAGCACCAGCGCGGCCCAGGGCGCGGGCAGCGCGGGTCGGCGGGTGCGCGGATCCGGGACGACGCGGCGGCCGGCGCCGACTTCCGCGAGCAGCCAGCGCAGCACCTCGGGCAGGTCGCCCTCGCGCGCGATGGCGGGCGCTCCGGTCAGCAGCTGGAAGAGCGTCGCGCCGAGGCTCCAGGCCCGGCTGGCGGGGGTCTCCCGGCCGCCGCCGAGCAGCTCCGGCGCGAGGCACAGCAGGGGACCGTCGACTGCCCCCCCGGGCGCGGGCTCCCAACGCACGCCGCCGAGCACGACCCGCCCTCCCGCGCTGACGCCCGCGCGCTGGGGAGACAGCGCGACCCGTCCGCCCGCAGCGCCGATCTCCGCCAGCGCGCGGCCGAGCTCCCCGCACAGATACAGGACCTGGCCCGCGCTGATCGGGTGCTCGCCGGTCCCCTCGAGGGCGAGGGCGGACAGGGGCGCGCCGCGCACGACGGCCCGGACGGCGAGGGCGTAGCCGTCGCGCTCGAGTAGCTCGAGGAGCGGGACCGACCACGAAGGCTGGCCGAGCTCCCATTGCTTCGCGAGCTGCCGCCGGTTCTCGCCGCGGGCGTGGCCGTAGGTACCGGGCTCGAGGGAGAAGGGCTGGACGATGACCGGGGCGCCGGTCGCGACGTGGGCCGCGAGCCAGCCGCCGAGGGGGCCGTCCTGCCAGAGCTGGCGGTCGATGCGGTAGGCACCGACCCGCGTCCCGGGGCGCGGCAGCTCAGGCATCGGGTCGGTGCGGAGGAAGCGCCATCATCGCTCCGGCGGAACATCCCGCCGTCATTGTGCGCGCTGCGCCGTCCGAAGTCGAACCGCGTGGGACGGCGTCCCCCACTGAGCGGCTATACTCGGTGAGGACGGGAGAGGACGATGGACGGATCGCTGCCCTTCGATGAGCTGTGCGCGCGCTGGCAGCGGACGGTCGGCTTCACCGACGTACCGCTCGACAGCGCCCCGCCCGGCGAGAGCTACCGTCCGCCCGCGCCGACGCCGGACCTCCCCGCCCCCGCGGAGGGCTACCGCAAGCTCGAAGCGATCGGCAGCGGCGGCCAGGGCATCGTCTTCCGGGCGGTGCAGACCGACCTGCTGCGCGACGTCGCGATCAAGCAGCTGCGCGTCGCCCATGACGAGGTCCGGCGGGCCGACTTCCTGCGCGAGTCGATCACGACCGGCCAGCTCGAGCATCCGAACATCCTGCCGATCCACCGCCTCGACCTGACCACGGAAGACCAACCGACGCTGGTGATGAAGCTGGTCGACGGCCAGAGCTGGGAGGAGCGCCTGCGCGCCCGGGAGCCGGAGCTGCGCGCCGAGCTCGAGGTGCTGATCCAGGTCTGCCACGCGGTCGCCTACGCTCACAGTCGGGGCATCGTCCACAACGACCTCAAGCCGGCGAACGTGATGCTCGGCCGCTTCGGCGAAGTGCTCGTGCTCGACTGGGGTCTGGCCGCCGACCTGGCGGGCGACCGCGCCTGGCTGCGGCCGGCGCGGACCATCGCCAGCCCCTGCGGGACGCCGAGCTACAGCCCCCCCGAGCTCGCCGAGGGGCGTGGGGACCGCATCGGCACCTGGACCGACGTCTACCTGCTCGGGGGCATCCTGTTCCGGCTGCTCAACGGCTGCCCGCCCCACGGCGGCGAGACCCTGCTCGCCAACCTGCGGGCGCGCTGCGCGAGCGAGGCTCCGCACTTCGCCGCGGACGCCCCCCGCGAGCTGGTTGCGCTGTGCCAGCAAGCGCTGGCGGAGGAACCGGAGGAGCGGCCGAGCGCCGAGGACTTCCGCGAGGGCCTGCGCGCCTACCTGCGCCACGCCGAGAGCCTGCGGGTCGCCCGCGCCGCCCGCGACGAGCTCGCGCGGCTCGGCGCGGAGGAGGAGGCGCCCGACCGCTTCGAGCGCTACAGCGAGGCGATCGCCGGCTTCCGCCAGGCCTTGACCCTGTGGGAGGGGAACCGCGAGGCCGCCGAGGGGGAGCGCGAGGCGCGCGCGGCCCTCGCCCGCAGCGCCCTGGCCAGCGGCGATCTCGCCCTCGCCCGCGGCCAGGCCTCGCGGCTGCCGGAGGCGGAAGGCGCCGCGCTGCTGACCCGGGTCGCCGCGGAGGAGGCCCGGCTGCGTGCGGCCGTGCGGGCGCGGCGCCGGCTGCGGGTGCTCGCCGTCGGCCTCGCCGCGGCCCTGCTGCTCAGCCTGAGCGTGGGGCTGGTCGGGCTGCGGGCGAAGAACAGCGAGCTGCGGCTCGGGCGCGCCCTCGAAGCGGGGAACCAGCGCCTGCAGGCGCTCGGCGACGCGCTCGCGACCCGCGCGGACAGCCTCCGCATCGTCGAGCTGCAGGCGGCGGTGCGGGCGGAGCTGGAGGGGCTCGCCGAGCTCGAGCGCGAGTTCCCCGAGGAGAACGCCCTGCCGTGGCTGCGCGGCCGCGCCCTCACCCTGCTGCACGAGCACGAGCCGGCCTGGGACGCGTTCAGCGCGGCGCTCGCCCTGCCGGACTCCGACTGGTCGCGCGGCGTGGGGGTGCGGGAGCTGGCGCACTACGGACGGGCGCGGGGCCAGATCCAGCAGCTCCTGTCCGCGACGCTCGCCTATTCCTACGCCGCCCTCGCCGCCGGCCTGGCGGACGGCCGGGAGCGGCTCCTGCCCGCGGTGCGCGAGGACCTCGAGCGGGCCGGACGCAGCGCCGGGCTCGCGCCCCTGATCGCGGGCTGGCAGGCCCTGCTCGAGGGCCGGCTGCGCGCCGCCGCCGAGCGCGCGGACGAGGTGCTCGCGCGCGGCGGGCCCTCCCCCGAAGGCCCGGCCCTGGCGGCCCTCGTCGCCCTCGAGGAGCATTGGCCGCGGGCGGTTCCCGCCCTCGACCGCGCCCTCACCCGCGACGCGAACCAGCCGGTGCTGCTGCTCAACCGCGCCCGCATCGCCTGGCGTCAGGGGCGGCGCGCCGACGCCTTCGCGGATGTCGCCCGCGCCTGCTGGCTGGCTCCCGGCACCGCGCTGCCGCGCCAGGTGCGGGTGCAGCTGCTCGTGATCGCCGGGCGCTTCGCCGACGCCCGCGCCGTCCTCGCCACGCTCGACGATCCGCTCTTCCTCGCCGGCATGGAGGCCGAGATCGCGCTCGGCGAGGAGCGCTACGACGAGGTGCTGGGGGCGACCGCCGAGATCCTCGCCGCCCACCCCGGCCAGACCGGCGCGCGCCGGCTGCGGGTCGAGGCCCTGCTCGCCCTCGGCGAGCGCGACGCGGCCCGGGAGGAGATCGCGGACGGCCTCGCTCTGCGCTTCGACGACGAGCTCGTCGCGATCCGGGCCGGGTTGGCCCTCGAGGACGAAGCCTACGACGCCGCACGCGAGGACGTCGCGCTGCTGCTCGAGCGCGCGGACCGGCGCGCCCGCTCGTGGAAGCTGCTCGGACGCCTGATGCGCGCGACGGGCGAGCCGATCAAGGCGCTCCACGCCTACGGCGAGGCCGTCCAACGCGCGCCGGGGGACGCCGAGGCGCGCTTCGCGCGGGCCGAGCTGTTCGCCGAGACCGGGCAGCCGGGCGCGGCGCTTCCCGACCTCGACTGGCTGCTGGAGCGGCGCCCCGGCCACGCTGAGGCGCGCGCCCTGCGGCTGCGCCTGCGCGAGGAGCTCGGTTCCCTCGACGAGGCGCTCGAGGACCTCTCCGCGCTGATCGCCGCCGCGCCGCGCTACGACCTCCTCGAGCGCCGGCTCGAGCTGCACCGGCAGCTCGCGCGCTGGACCGAGGCCCTCGCCGATCTCGCGGCGTTGGAGGAATATCCGGAGGCGGCGGACGCGGCCTGGGAGATCCGCTACGTGCGCGCCGATCTGCACGCCCGCCTCGGCGACCCCGAAGCTTCCCTCGAGGCCCTCGACGAGGCCCTGGCCGCGGCCCGCAACGCCGAGCAGCGCGCGGCGGTCGTCCGGGCGCAGGCGATGATGCGGGAGATGCTGGGAGAGTAGGAGGGCGGTTCCCTGGAAGCTTGCCCCCATGGATTGATGTGCGGGATCTGGCGACTGGCGGCCGCGCCCTCCGCTCGCTACCCTTCGGACCAGGTGAAACGGAGGAAGGCGTGGATCGCGCAGAGCTCGAGCGTTTCTGGCGGGACAGCCTCGTCCTGTCGACCCTGGATGAGCTCGACACCGAGGCGACCTACCGGCCGGCCCGGGGCTACCCCTGGCGGGCCCCCGAGGCCGGCGGGGCGGGCTTCGAGGTCGGCGAGGAGATCGGGCGCGGCGGCATGGGCGTCGTGCACCGCGCCGTCCAGACCTGCTTCGGCCGGGACGTCGCGCTCAAGCGGGTGCGCTTCGCCGAGCCCGGCGCCCGCGAGGACTTCCTGTCCGAGGCGAAGATCAACGGCCGCCTCGAACATCCGAACATCGTCCCCGCCTACGCCCTCGATGTCGACGCGGCCGGCGAGCCCTTCCTCGCCCTGAAGCTGGTCGGCGGCCGCTCGTGGCGGCAGGTGCTCGAGGCCGGCGAGACCGACCTCGACGAGCATCTGCGCATCCTGCTGCAGGTCTGCAACGCGGTCGAGTACGCCCACAGCCGCGGGGTGATCCACAACGACCTCAAGCCGGCGAACGTGATGCTCGGCGCCTTCGGCGAGGTGCTGCTGATGGACTGGGGCGTCGCGGTCTCCCTCGACGGCGCGACCGGCCGCCCCCACACCGCCGTGACCGAGCCCTGCGGCACCCCGGCCTACATGCCCCCCGAGCTCGCCCTCGGCGAGGGCGCGAAGATCGGCCCCGCGACCGACACCTACCTGCTCGGCGGGCTGCTGTACCGGCTGGTCAGCGGCCATCCGCCCCGGCGCGGAGGCTTCCCCGCCTGCGTGTTCGAAGCCTCGCAGGGGCACGTCGAGGAGCTGTCCGCCGACGTCCCCCCCGAGCTGCGGCGGATCTGCGAGCGCGCGCTCGCGCGGATTCCCGCCGAGCGTTTCCCGGACGCGCGCAGCTTCCGCGACGCCCTGCACGCCTTCCTGCGCCACCGCGAGAGCCGCACGGTGTCCGCGGCCGCGGCGGCCGAGCACGCCGCGGCCCGGCACAAGGGGGAGGCCGAGCTGCCCCCGGCGCGCCGCTACGAGCAGTTCGCCGCCGCGATCGCCGGCTACGGCCACGCCCTGCGCCTGTGGCCGGAGAACCCCGAGGCCCGCGCCGGGGCCCAGAGCGCGGGCGAAGACTACGCGCGCGCCGCGATCTCCGCCGGCGACCTCGGCCTCGCGGAAGCCCAGCTCGAGCGCCTGGCGCAGCCCGCCCCCGCGCTGCGCGAGGTGCTCGCCGCGGCCGCCGGCCGCCGCACGCGCGCGGTCCGCACCCGGCGTCTGCTCGGCCGCGGGGTGATCGCGTTGACGGCGGTGCTGCTCCTGCTCAGCACGGGGAGCGCGCTGGTGCTGTGGAAGGCGAACCGGGACATCGCCGAAGAGCGCGCCGCCGCCGAGGAGCTCGGCAACATCGCCCGCGACTCGTTCTCGCAGCTCGCCGAGGAGGTCCAGGAGAAGCTGATCCGCGAGTACGGCGACGCCCGCTCGCTGGCGATGGCGGAGGAGATCCTCGTCGTCGCGAGCCGGGGCTGGGAGCGGATGGCGGCGATCGAACGGCGCGACGATCGCATCGGCCAGGCGCGGTCGCTGTTCGAGCTCGCCGAGCTGCAGTTCCTGCTCGGCAACCGGCGGGCGAGCGAGCAGGCG
The DNA here is from genome assembly GCA_030428695.1 of bacterium. The sequence goes on along the minus strand of JAUIEM010000147.1, from coordinate 5,897 downwards.
GCCCTGGAGGTCGTCGCCCTGGCCCGGGAGGCGCTGGCCGAGGCGCCGGAGAACGTCGACCACCGCCACCAGCTCCAGTTCGCCCTGCGGGTGCTCGGCGACATCGCCCGCGACGACCACGACTGGGAGGCCGCGCGCGCCGCCTACCGCGAGGCCCTGGCCCTGGCCGAGCGGCGCGCCGCCGAGATCCCGGACGACCCCGGCGCGCGGGCGGACGTCGTGACCCTGCGCGAGCGGGAGACCGCGACGCTGTGGGAGCAGGGCGAGCACGCCCTGGCGATCGAGCGCGTGCGGGCCTGCGTCGAGGAGCGGCGCGCCCTGGTCAGCGCCTTCCCGGGCTACGGGCTACGGGTGCTCGCGCTGAGCCAGGGCCATCTCGCGGAGTACCTCGAGGCGGCCGGCGCCCCGCCGCGCGAGGTCGCGCGCGCCTGGGACGAGGCGCTGGCGGTCAGCGAGTCGCTGCGCGTCGTCTCCTCCTACGATGACCACCAGCAGGCCGTCGACCTCGCCGCGGCGCTGCTCGGCTCGGCCCTGAGCCGGGAGGAGCTCGGCGAGATGGCGGTCGCCGAGCGCCGGCTGCGGGAGGCGGTCGCGCTCCTCGAAGGGGCCCGGGCGCGGGCGCCGAACCGCGACCACAGCAACCGCGTCCTGGCGATCGCACTGTTCTGTCTTGGCACCTGGCACGCCCGGCACGGCGAGGCGGAGGCGGCGGAAGAGGCGCTGCGGGCCTCGGTCGCGATCGGCCGCGAGCGGGTCGCGATCGATGCGGGCACCACCGCGACCCGGCTCGAGCTGCTCGAGTCGGTCTACCGGCTCGGGCGCTTCCTCGCCGAGCAGGGTCGGCGGGACGAGGCGGAGGCCTGCTTCGTCGAGGTCGTCGCCGGCGCCGCGGCCCTGCTCGAGGGCGGCGCGTCCCCGGCCGCGATCGCCTCCGTCCGAGCCCGCGCGCGGAACGGTCTCGGCGAGCTCCGCGAGGAGGGCTCCCAGCTGCGCGAGGCGGCGGTGTGCTTCGCGGGCGCCTGCGACGACTGGCGGACCGTGCGCGACAAGCACGTCGGGGGTCCCTACAACCTCGCCGCCAATCTGATCGACCTCGCGCGGGTGCGGCGCATGCTCGGCGAGCACCGGGAGGCGCTCGTCGCCAGCGAGGAAGCGGCCGGGCTGCTGCTCGAACGCGCCGACGACGGAAAGACCCGCGCCGCCGCGCTGCAGGCGCAGGGCTTCTTCGTCCGCGAGGCCCTGGCCTGCGGCGAGGACGCCCGCGCGCTCGAAGGGCGCGGGCCGCTGCTCGAGCTGCTTCCCCTGGTGTCCGATGCGGCCTCGCGCCAGGTCGCCTACCAGGCCCTGGACGGGATCGCCCGGCTGCTCGAGTCGAAGGGCGACCGCCAGGGGGCACGCGCGCTCTACGAGGTCCTGCTCGCCTACGTCGAGGACGATCTCTCCAGCGCGGCGGACGCGGACGCGCGGCACAACGTCGCGATCTTCTGCCATCGGCTGGCCGACGTGCTGGTCACCCTCGATGAGGCCTCCGCCGCCCTGCCGCTCGCGGAACGCAGCCTCGCCCTGCGGCGCGAGCTGTACGCCGGGCAAAGGAGCGCCCAGGCCCTGCTCGAGCTGCACGTCTCGCTCTTCCTGCTGACCGAGATCCTGCTGTACGAGAACGACCCCGCGTCCGCGCGTCCGCTGCTCGAGGAGAACATCCGCCTGTGGCGCAAGATGCCGGCGGACACGGCCTATTCCGTCTGGATGCACACCCAGCTCGTCTACCGCGCGGCGGCCGTCGAGGCCTCCCTCGGGGCGTGGGAGTCCGCCGAGCAGGCCTTCCGTGAGGCCTGGGAGCTCGGCCGCGAAGGGCTCGAGCGCTTCCCGGACGATCCCGACCTGCCGGTGCTGCTCGCGCGGATCTGCGGACAGCTGGCCCAGGTCTGCCTGCGCCTCGACCGCCTGCTCGAGGCGCGCGACGCGGCGACGGACGCGGTGCTGTTCGAGGAGCTCCTGTGGGAGCGCTACGGCGACAACCTGCAGCGCGGACGGCTCGCCGAGAGGCTGGTGCTGGTCGCGCGCTGCGCCTGCCGCGGCGGGGACGGCGACGTCGCCCTCGAGGCGCTGGCGGAGGCGGCGGAGCACTTCCGCGCAGTGGCGGCGGCCGACGCCAATCCCGAGGGCTGGACGGGGCTGCGCGCCCGCCTGCTCGCCGATCCGGACTTCGCGGACCTCGGCGCACAGCTCGAGCAGGCGCTGGGGCCGTAGCCAGGCTCAGCTCAGCTCAGGAGTCCGGCCGGGGAACCGCTCGCCGCAGCCGCGTCGGCAGCTTCCCCCAGGCCTCGCCGGGGTCCTCGAGACGTTTCAGGCGGGAGCCCAGCTCGCGGCGGAAGACCTCGTTCTCCGTGAAGGCGACCAGCCGCGCGCAGGACTGGGTCGGATGGGCGCTGTCGATGCACTCCGCCAGCTTCCACAGCTCGGTCCGTCCGGTCCGCGCCCAGTGGGCCGAGCCCTCGCGCAGGCTGGTGGCGAAGGGGCGGGGGCTGGTCAGCGACTCGATGACCAGGTCGCCGAGCGCCCGGCGCTCCTTGGCGTTGAGCATCCAGGTCCGGGCGCCGTCCTTCGGGGCGCCGACCGTGCGCTCGTTGGGAGTGCCGGTCATGCGGCGGCCGAGGCGGTCGGCCCAGTCGTGGCTCGCGATCTCGCCGACGAAGACGAAGAAGCGCAGGTACGGGTGCTCGCCGTCCTCGTCGAGGATGACGACCTCGCCGGCCTCGCCGACGTCGGCCGAGCCGCCGGGCTCGATCTCGAACAGCTCGTTGTTGCTCAGCGGCCCGGCCAGGGTGCGCAGGAAGACGCCGGGCAGCACGTTGACGCACAGCCCGGACTGCTCCCGGGTCAGGATCAGGTGGGCGCGGCTGAGCTTGGCGAGGAAGTCGACCGGCAGGAAGGCCGGCTCGATGTCTCCGATGATCGTCGAGATCAGCGACCAGCGCCGGCGCAGGCGGCGTCCGGCCGCCCCGCCGAGCTCGTCGTCGGGGCGCAGCTCGTCGAGGTGCGCCGCGCGCCCGACCATCAGCGCCGGCTCGCTGAAGCTCTGCTCGAGGCCGCGCACGACGCCGCCGGGCAGCACCGCCGGGAACAGCAGCACCCGGATCGGCGCGCGGCTCTCGCCGGCGAGCAGCTCGGGCAGCTGGTCCTGCACCGCGGACAGGTCGACCTCGCCGGGTTGGTTGGCCTTGAGGGCGTCCATGCAGCTGCGCAGCTCGAACAGGTTGCCCCACCAGGAGTACCGCTCGAGGGCCCGGAGCGCGACCCGCCGGATGGGGCGCCCGTCGAGCTGGGCGAGCACCGCGTTCCGCACCGCGTTCGGGCCGCGCTCGGCGAGGGTCGGGAAGCGCAGACTGATCGCGGTCAGCTGGCGCAGCTCGCCGGGCAGCAGGGCGCAGTGCGCGGCGAGGGCCTCGCTGTCGCTCGAGGTCGCGATCAGCGGCGCCGCCCCCTGGGTCGCGTCGATCAGCCCGCGCAGGGCGGAGGCGCCGATGTCGCCGCCGCCGGCCTCGACCACCGCCGACTCGACGACGTGGCGCAGCTCGCGGATGTTGCCCGGCCAGCTCCAGCCTTCGAGGATCGCGGCGGCCTCCGGGTCGATGCGCGGCGGCGTCCCGTCGACGGCGCGGGCGACGAAGGTGCGGGCGAGCGGCACGACATCTTCGACGCGCTCGCGCAGCGGCGGCAGGACCAGGGCGGCGTTGGGGTTGAAGCGGTAGAGCAGGTCGCGGCGGAAGCTGCCGTCGCAGACCATGTCCTCGAGGTCGGCGTTGGTCGCCGCGATGACCCGGACGTCGACGGCCTGGCTCTTGTCCGATCCGACCGGCTGGATCTTCCGGCTCTCGAGGAAGCGCAGCAGCTTGGCCTGGGTCGCGAAGCTGAGGTTGCCGAGCTCGTCGAGGAAGATGGTCCCGCCGTCCGCCTCGATCAGCGCGCCCTTGCGCGCCGTGCGCGCACCGGTGAAGGCGCCGGGGACGTGGCCGAAGAGCTCGCTCTCGACCAGGTTGGCGTTCTTCGCGCTCAGGTCGATCGCGACGAAGCGCCCGCGCCGCCCGCTCAGGGTGTGGACCGCCTCGGCGAGCAGCTCCTTGCCGCAGCCGGACTCGCCCCGGATCAGGATCGGCAGCCGGCTGCGGGCGTAGCGCGCGGCCTTGGCGAGCACGCGGCGCAGGGCCGGGCTCTCGCCGACGATCGCGTCGAGCCCGGGAGCATCGGGCCGCGGCGGAACCTCCTCGTCCGGCTCGCGCGGCGAGACGTGGCGGTTGTCTCCCTGCAGCTGCTCGCGCAGGGGCTCGAGCTGCGCGGCGGTCAGCTGCCCGAGCTCCTCGTACAGGCTCCAGCCGCCGTGCCCGATGTGGCCCTGGTTGCCCGCGCGCACCCAGCGCAGAGGCCGCCCGTCGTCGAGCCGGGCGTGGGCCCAGCGGGCCAGGCTGCGCTTGCCGGTGCCGGGGGGCCCGCTGAAGTAGAGCAGGCCGTCGGCGCGGCAGTGGGCGAGGGCGGCGCGCCGCAGCCGGTCGATCGAGGGGTCGCTCGCGACCATGTGGAAGCCGTCGAGCTGCTCGAGGCGCCGCGCGGTGGCGGGCTCGACCGGCACCTCTTCGGCGGCCGCCGCGAACAGCAGGCGGGTGCGGCGGTTGCGCGCCCCCTGCTCGACCGTCGCCTGCTTCCACACCCGCTCCCAGCCCGCCTCGAGCCAGAGCCAACCGCCGGCCGCCTCGTCCAGGCTCTCGAGCAGGACCTCGCGGGGATGCTCGACCCGCCGCGGATCGATACAGACCAGCGGCACCCAGCCGCGGCGGCCCGCGAGCAGCGCCCGGTAAAGCCAGCGCACGACGATCCGGGAGCCGATCCCCGCGAAAGGCGGGACGGCGACCGGGTCACCGGCGGCCAGCGCCTCGCCCATCGCGGCCAGCGCCCGGGCGAAGGGGCTGTCGGCGGGTGGGCGGGGGTCGGATGGCGGGAACCAGGCCTGCAGATCGTCGGGCATGCGGACACCTCTCCGTTTCCGGCATTGTAGCACGGGGACGTCAAGGGGCGCGCGCAGTCGCGGCTACTCGGCGACTTCCACCGGACAGCCTTCGTAAAGCGCCTCGAGGTGCGAGGCCGCGATCCGCTCGCCGGGCCGCAGCCCGCGGACGACGTACTCGGACTCGCTGCGGTGCAGGATCTCGACCCGGCGCTCCCGCACGACCTCGTCGTCGATCACGAAGACCCGCTCGCGTTGGACGAGATGCCGGGGCAGGCAGATCTGTCCGCGCAGGGTCTCGCCGAGGATGTCCCCGCGCAGGAAGAGGTTCTCGCTGAGCCGCAGGCCCTGCTCTCCGGCGGCGCGGGCGAAGGCCGTGACGGTGCCCGCCCGCGGGTCCACGCTCGCGCCGAGACGGGCGACGGTGGCCTGGCCCTGCCAGCCTTCGAAGGCCGGCGTGCTGAGCTCGACGGTGGCGCCGATGCGGACCGCCGCGCGCTCGCGCACCGGCACCTCGAGCAGGACCTCGACGACATCGAGGTCGCTGACCCGGAACAGGGGGCTGCCCGGCTGGACCTGCTCGCGCTTGGCGACGTTTTTGTCGACGATGTGACCGGTGAAGGGCATCGCGATCTCGTGGTCGTCGATGTCGCGCTCGAGCAGGGCGAGCTCGGCGCCGAGCACCCGCAGCTGGGCCTCGATCTCCCGCATGCGGGGCGGATGGGTCTTCAGCGCGTTCTGGTGGGTGACCAGGCTCGACCGGTACTCCTGCTCGCGCAGACGTTTGGCGTCGCGGGCCCCGACCGACAGCTTGCCCTGGGCGAGCAGGTCGTCGCTGCGCTTGAGGTCGATGACCGCCAGCTCGAGGTTGTGCCGCGCGAGCACGAGCAGGCTCTCG
>JAUIEM010000146.1 GCA_030428695.1 bacterium | reverse complement strand
AGTCCTTGTCCCAGACCACGACGAGGAACTGCTGGCCGTCGATCGCCGGCACCGGCGTCGGCTCCTTCCACACCGGGTTGAAGCTGTTCGCGCACACCTTGCTGCGGAAGGCGAGCGCCCACTTCTCGCCCTGGGGCAGGTAGATGTCGACGAGCAGGTCGGGGCGGCGCGCCTTGATCAGCTTGCCGAGGCCCCAGGTCTCGCTCTCCTTGACGACCGCTCCTTCGAGCATCAGGTAGCGGACGGCCAGGGTGGTGTCGTTCTCGACGCTCTTGTACTTGGTCCAGAAGTCCGCGCGCTCCTGGCCCCGCAGCCCCTCGATCTCGTTGTAGAGCGGCGGCACCTCCCAGTCGAAGACCAGCTCCTCGACGTCGCCGAAGGCGAGCTTGAGCTGCGTGGACTCCGCGGGGAGCTTGAGCTTCTGGCTGCCGATCTTGTCGTTGACGATGTAGGCGTCACAGTCCCAGACCTCGATCAGCACCTCCTCGTCGGGCACCAGCGAGACCACCTCCTGCTCCCACGTCGGCGTCAGGGTGTTCCAGCGGACCGCGCTGTCGAGCACGACCTGCCAGGTCTTGTCGACCTGGCTCAGCACCCGCACGTAGACGTCGGGCAGGCGGTCCTTCTCCTCCTGCCACCACCAGTCGACCCGGTCCCAGCTCTTGTTCTTCAGCTTCGCGCTGCGCAGGGTCAGCTGCGGATCGCTGCCCGCCAGGCACAGGCGCTTCAGGCCGGCCGCGCCGCCGCGATAGACCAGGCGCTCCTCGCCGCTGCTGATCGTGTAGCGCTGGTAGAAGTAGGCGCGCGGCCAGACCAGGTACTCGTCGGCGGTGCGCAGGGTCTCGACCAGGTTGTCGAACTTCTTCTTCAGGTCCTGCTCGACGAACTTCTCGAACTGCTCCTCGTCGAGGCCCGGATGCTCCCGCTTGGCCTGATCGGCCAGGACCGAGGCGAGGAAGTGGGACGCCTCCGGCCCGACCTGGCGGGAGATCAGGTTGAGCACGAAGTTCTTCGGCTGCAGGGCGAGGGAGATGCCCGAGCCGTGGTGGAACATCACCTGCCAGTGCTCCGGCGTGACCGGCTTCGCGCTGACCCGGTAGGTGAAACCGGTCGTGTAGGCGCGCTTGCTCGCTCCGTCGACGCCGCCGATGGTGTCGAGCCAGATCTCCTGGTTCGGCGGCACCATCGCCGCGCCGGACTTCGCGGCGGGCTTGCCCCAGCCGTCCCAGCCGCGGTTGTGCATCACGTCGGCGACGGTGCTCCAGCGCCAGTGGGTGTGCAGGCAGTCGCAGTGGCAGATCGGGGCCATCGGGACGAGGTACTCGCCCTCCTTGCGCAGGATCTTCCAGTGGCTGCCGGTCCACTTCAGCCAGCTCTGGGTCCAGTCGACCTCCTCCTGGGTGCGCACGTAGCGGAAGCGCGGCGCGAGGTGGATGCTGTCGAACTCGCCCTGGCGGGGCTCCTTGAACACCACGCTCTCCTGGTAGCGGTCCCACAGATCGACGATGCCCTTGCTCGCGACGATCGCCATCGACAGCAGGCTCAGCCCCTTGCGGCCGAAGTTCTCGATCGGCAGGAAGGACGCGTTGAGCGCGCCGGCCCCGGGCACGACCGCGCCGGCGAGGTTGACCACCGGACCGAGGGGGTTGAGCGTGGTCGCCTTGGGTCCGACCGGGGGGGCCGGGGGGACCGGCGGGATGAGCTGGGCGGCGTCGAGGACCAGCGGGATGAAGCGCCGCACCCCCCCGATCTGCTGGCGGACCTCGCCCTCCTTGGAGCGCCGGACGAGCAGGTAGCTCTTCTCCTTCGGCGGCTCGATCAGGTAGTACGAGAAGGCCTCGCCCCAGGTCGGCGCGAGCCCCCAGAAGGTGCGGACCTCGACGTTGATCTCCTCGCCGAAGTGCCCGCGGCGCGTGTTGACGACGATGTCGTTCGCGTCGGTGAACAGCTCGCCCGACATCAGGCCTTCGCTGTCGAGCCAGTCGCTCGGGATCGAGGTGGTCTTCGGTCGGTCGATCATCACCGCGCCGGTCAGCTCCGCGATCGGCTTGTTCACCCGGCCCATGATCAGCGGGAAGAACTTGCCGGCCAGCAGGACCTCCCCGGGCTCGACCTTCGCGCAGGGCTCGCACACGACCAGGCTGACGCAGACCAGCACCCGCAGGTCGGCGACCGTCGCGACCTCGGGCTTGCCGGTGGTGCCGCGGGTCTGCAGGGGCAGCGGCTGGGGGGTGCGGTCGCCGGCGGTGTCGATCCCGTAGCCGTAGACCAGCTCGACGCTGCGGTCGATCGGGAACTCGATCCGCCACAGGTGGTGGGAGCTCGACTCGGGCATCGATCCCCGCGGGAGCTCGTAGTGGCCGAGCAGGAAGCGGTCATCGAAGGGCAGCGGGATCGGCTCGTCGCCCTCGGCGACGCGGACCGTGACGTCCTTCCACTCGAGGGTGCCGATCGTGATCTTCTTGTGGTTGCAGCTGGTCTCGTTCTGGGCGAGGGCGCCCTTCTTGAAGGTCAGCGGCTGGCAGCGGATCACCCCGTCGGCGCAGCCGAGGGAGTAGCTCCAGTACTTCGCCTCGAAGGCCTTGGGGCTGGCTGAGCCCTTCGCCCACGGCGGGCCCTCCTTCAGCTTGACGCGCTCCGCCTCCGGGTTGGACTGGTCGGCGTGGCGCAGCATCGTGTCCTTCAACAGATCTTCGAGCAGCTCGAAGGCCATCGGGGTCTCCCTGTCGCGGTTTTCCGTCCAGCGTACCACGCCGAGGGGCCATCCGGGCACTGGCGAGGTTCTCTCGCGGATTTTTTCCCGGGATGTGTAAGGAATGGCCCGCCGGCGGACAGGAAGGCTGCTCGCTGACAGGCAGCGCGCACGTCCCCCCGAAGGAGCGAGACATGCAATCCCGCACACGCGTCCGGTCCGGTGGAAGGTTCTTCAACCGCAGCGAAGACAGCGAGGAGTAGACGATGAAGACACGCACGAGAGTCCGCGCCGGAGGCTACCGGTGGAACCGCAGCGAGGGCAGGGAGGAGCAGGAATGAAGACCCGCACCCGCGTGCACGCCGGCCCCCAGCGAGGCTCCGCCGGCTTCATCTGGAACCGCAGCGAGGCCTGCGAGGAGTAGACATGAAGATCCGCACGAAGACCCGCGCCGGAGGCATCCTCTGGAACCGCGCCGAAGGCCGCGAGGATTGAGCTGAGTCCGGTCCGTACCGACCTCCGCGCAAGTCCTCTCCAGGCTCGACGGGCGGGGGTAAACCCCGCCCCTACACGTTTATGTAGGGGAGGGGTTCACCCCCTCTTCGGGACCTGACCCCCTCGCGGGACAGAACTTCCGCTCAGGACCGTAGCAAAGCGAGAGGCGGGCGCGCGCGCCCGCCTCTCGCTGTCTGCAGACGGCCCGCCTACAGCCCCCGCAGGAGCTCGATCGCCGAGCCGTGCACATCACCGAAGCGCTCGTCCCAGTCGCGGCCGAGCACCTTCTGCAGCACCGCGCGGGCGCGGGCCTCGTCCTTGCCAGCGATCAGGGCGCGGGCGAGGCCGAGATGGCCCTCGGGCTCGTCGCTGCGCACGCGGATCACCTGCTCCCACTGCTCCGCCGCCGCCTGCCAGAGATCGCGGGAGGCGAAGTGGCGGGCGAGGGCGGCGTGGCCCTCGGACTGGTGGGGCTCGACCTCGGCGAGGCTGGTGAAGGCCCGGGCGGCCTCATCGCGCCGGCCCGCGTCCCCCAGGCGCTCGCCGAGCTGCTCGTACAGGCCGTAGTTGCGCGGCGCCGCGAGGATGTGACCCCGCAGGGCGGCGATCGCGCCGGCGCTGTCTTCCGCCTTGTCGCAGGCCTCGAGCAGGCGGCCCCAGGTCTCCTCGTCGTGCGGCGTCAGGCGCAGGGCGAAGAGGAACTGCGCCGTCGCCGCCCCCCAGGCCTCTCTGGTCATGTACGCCTCGCCGAGGGCGCGGCGGATCAACGCGCTGCCGGTCTGCGACTCCGCGAAGCGCGCGTCGCGCTGGGCGACGTAGGCGTCGAGGTCCTTCGCGCCGGCCAGGATCTCGACCAGCGCCCCGAGGGCCTCCCCGCGCTCGCTGCGCGAGCGGCTCCAGGTGAGGATCGCGCCGGCGGCCGCGTCGACCGCTTCCTCCAGCCGGCCGAGGCCGGCCAGGGTGCGCGCCTGCTGGCCGTAGTAGTGGCTGAGGGTCCAGTCGTTCAACGTCACGTAGCGCTTGCGCAGGTTGATCGCGGTCGCGAACAGCTCCACGGCCCGGGGATACAGCTCGGTCGAGAGGCAGACCTGGGCGAGCGCCGCGACCTGGTATTCCTCCCAGGCCCCGATCGACTCGAGATGGGCCCGGGCGGTATCCGCGGCCTCGCCCGCGCTGCCCTTCGGCCCGGCGTGGTGCAGGGCGAGGATGTAGAGGCAGCGGAGGTCGACCTGGTCCGGCTGGTCTTCGACCAGCGCCTCGGCGATCGGCAGCGAGTCGGCGTAGCGGCGCCGGCTCTGCAGGTAGCGGATCAGCGTCGCGCGGCCGTTCCAGGCGAGGATGCCGCGAGCGTACGCGCCCTGCAGGAGCTCGATGCCGGCGTCGTAGCGGTGCAGCCCGTCGAACAGGTAGCTCGCGCAGAACTCCTGCAGGGCCGCGTCGTTCAGCGCCGTCGCGGCGACCTCGTCGGCGATCCGGGCGAAGTCGTCGGCCTTCTGCGACCAGAAGTAGGCGTTGTTCTTGTGGAACATGTTCCACTGGCGGAAGGAACGCAGGCTGAGGTCACGGCGCAGGGCCGGCAGCGCGATCGCGAGCAGGCGCGGGCTCAGGTCGCCGAGGCGGCCGGCCTCGGCCCGCAGCTGGGCGAAGCGGTAGCCGTGGCTGCTCCAGTGGTCCTGGCCGGCGAAGGCGAGCCAGCGGGGCTCGTTCTCGGCCCGCTCGATCAGGAAGCGCAGGGCCTCCCGGGGCGACACGATGTCCTCGATCCGCGCGCTGACGTTGGCGACGATGTTCTGGCCGTTGCGGTACTGGTACAGGGCGAGGATCGGCGGCAGCTCGCGGTAGGCGAAGTCGAGCAGGTCGGCCCCGACCTCGCGGCCGTGGTCGTCCGCCCGCGTCATCAGCTGCAGGAAGCGGTCGACGATGCGCTTGCTCAGCGACTCGTTCCGGCGCTTCCCGAGCTCTTCGATCAGCCAGTCGCGGGTGAAGGCGTAGAGCTCCGCGTCGCGGCCGGCCGACACGCTGTAGCCGGGGTAGGCCTCGACGAAGCAGCCGAACAGCTCGAGCTCGTGCTCCCAGCGGCGCTTCTGCGGGTAGTCGCGGGCGAGCTCGCCGCGCCACAGCTCCTCGGTCGCGAGGTACTCCCCGCACTGCTTGAGGTAGCTGCTGAGGTTGACGAGCAGATGCGCGGCGGAGGCGGGCACGCGCCCTTCCTCGTCGCGGCAGGCGTCGACGGCGTGGGCGAGCACCGCGAGGGTGCGCTCCCGCTCCCTGTAGATCCAGGAGAGCTGCGCCCAGGCCAGGGCGATGGCGGGGAAGTCGTCGCTGGCGCGCGGGGCCTCGCGGTAGAGCGCCTCGAGCTCGCGCAGCTGGATGGCGGCGAGGGCGGGGGGCAGCTTGCCGAGGCGCAACAGGAGCTGCGCGGCCAGGGCCGGCTCACCTTCCTGCCAGGCCGGAGCGAAGGCGGCCTCGAAGCTCGCCAGGGCCCGCGCGGTCCAGGCCTCGGCGCCCTGCTTCTGGGTCGCGGCCTGGCGGGCGACGAGGAAGTCGAGGAAGGCGAGGGCGCGCTGCGTCAGCGCGTCGTCGTGGGAGGCGCGCAGCCCGTCGAGCAGGTCGGCCAGCTGGTCGGCGGTCGCCTCATCCTCGAGCATCCGCAGCACCTGGCCGAGGTTCTGCAGGTAGTCGTAGATGCCGCTCTGGCTGTGGCCGATCACGCCCTCGGCGAGACAGGCGAGCAGGCGGAAGTCCTTGGTCGCGCGGTAGAGCTGGGAGATGGTGTAGGTCGCCCGCGAGGGGTTGCTCATCTTCCGCAGCCAGGCCCGCAGCATCAGCGGAACCTCGGGATCCATCGAGGGCGGGACCCCGTCGCCGCTCCGCTGCACGCTGTACATCGCGTTCCACAGCGTGTTCTCGAGCTGCCACTCGGCCGTCAGCGCGTAGGAGCGCAGGCGCGCCTCGTCGGAGGCCTCGTCGCGCTCGAGCACCAGGTACCACCCGGACAGCATCTCCGCCTCGGGGGCGCCGAGCTCGCCGTCGGCGTCGAGCGCCTCGAAGGCGGCGATCGCCTCTTCGAGGGCGCCGCGCTCGGCGTACAGGGTGCCGAGCAAGACCCGCCAGGCGCGGGCGATGAAGCGGTCTTCCTCGGCGAGCCAGCCGGCGAGCAGGGCCTCGACCTCGGCGTTGCGGTCGGTGCAGACCAGCAGGGCGACCTCGAGGAAGCGCCAGTCGTACAGCGTGTCCTCGGCCGCCGCCCGGCGGCGGGCGATGGCGAGCAGGGTGTCGGCCGCGGCGCCGTCGGTGCCCGGTTGGATCGCCAGGTGGGCGAGCATGTCGACGCTGCGCGCGGCCCAGGCGTGGCGCAGGGGATCGGGCTCGGCGGGCGCCTCCAGCGCCGCGAGGTCGGCCTGCAGCGCCGCCGCGAGGCCCTCGGTCTCACCGAGCCGCACGCGCAGGATCGCGGCCTCGAGCTGCAGCGAGCGGCGGAAGCCCTCGTCGGCCTCGGCGGCGAGGGCGGTCAGCCGCGCGAGCAGGGCGCGGCGGGCGGCTTCCTGCCACTCTTCGCGCTGGGCGGCGAGGGCGCGGCGGCTCAGGGTGTTGCGTTCGTCGGAGCTCTGCTCGGCGTGCTGCCGGCGCCCGGCCTCGGCCGTGTCGACCAGCTGGGCGAGGGCGGCGCTCTGCTCGAGCAGGGCGTGCGGGTTGTCCGCGTCGACGATGGAGGCGAGCAGACCGAAGGCCTCGCTCTCCCGCTCCTCGGTCCAGGGCGCGGTCAGCAGCAGGTTCAGCAGGTTCCGGGCGGCGACGGGCGTCTCCTGCTCGGCGAGCTCGGCGCGGCGCAAACGGAGCTGACGATCGATGTCGGCATACCACAGGATGATGTTCGCGAGCTCGATGTCGTGATCCTTCTGCCAGCGCGCGAGCACGGTCTCGAACACCGCCTCCCAGGCCGCGCCCCCGTCTTCGGGGTCGAAGCCGGCGTTGCGCAGGCGGCCGATGCGCACCCGCAAGGCGGCGGGAGCGAGCGTCTCCAGCCCGGCGCGCACGCCGGCGAAGTCGGCGCGCAGCCGGGTGCGGCCGATCTCCGAGCTGCGGAACGTCCCGTGCGTGACGACGCGGGAGACGATGCCGTCGAGGTCCTCGCGGTCGGCCAGACGCTCGCACAGGGCCGCGAGCGCGGGGAAGAAGCGGTCGTCGACCTGGCGGTAGTTGTACAGCCCCCAGTACTGGGCGATCGCGTGCGAGACCGCCGCGTACTGGCGGTTCCAGGCCCGCTGATCGTCGCGCTCGGGCGTGCTGTCCAGCCAGGCGCGGATCGTCGCGTCCGCTTCCTCGACGCGGTCGAGCATGAAGCGGGCGGCGAGGGTCTGCTCGTAGGTCCAGTGATCCCAGGCGACCTCTTCTTCATGGGCGGCGACGTAGCGCAGGAAGTCGTCGAGGCGGCGCCCGTCGAGCCGCATGCGGGCCCCCTGCACCCGCAGCTGCAGGCGCTCGTCCTCGCGCCACACGCCGCGCTCGAGCGCGCGCTCGACCGAGGCGAGGGCGGCGTCGAGCTCGCGGCGGGCGAACAGGTCGGCGCTGTACGCCTGCTGGGTGCGCAGGTCGTCCGGCCACTCCTCGGCGAGGGCGGTCAGCAGCGCGGAGCGGCGGTCATCCCAGCCCAGGCTCTGGAACAGCGCGGCGCGCCGGAGCTGCCACTCGAGCACGGCCTCGAGCCGGGGGTCGGCGGCGCGGAACACCGCCTCGAGGGTCTCGAGCAGCGGGAGCTGCTCGCGCACCTGCAGCGCGCCGGCGGCGTTGAGCAGCGCGACCGCGTGGTACAGGCCGTCGGCCGGGGGCTCGGCGGCGAGCGCGGCGACACGGGCGATCAGCAGCTGGCGGCCGGCCTCGACGCGCCGCGAGAAGAACAGGGCCTCGCGCCGCAGCCGGCGCGTGCCCGGGCCTTCCTCGGCCCGGGCGCAGGCCGCGTCCAGGGCTTCCCACAGGGCGTCCCAGGCCTGGATGCCGGCGTGGTGGTCGGCGAGCACGAGCTGCTCGACCAGGCCGGCGCTGCCGGCGTCGAGGGCGCTCTTCGCCTGTCCGACCGAAGGCAGCTCCATCGGCAGGCGCAGGGCCTCGGCGCCGGGAGCGATCGCTGCTTCCCAGGCGGCCACGTAGTCGGCCGCGGCGAGCTGCTCGACCGCGACGCGGATGCGGCGGGTCAGGCGCCCGTCGGCGTCGAAGCTGTCGACGCTGCCGGGCCAGGTCGCGCCGCCGACCTCGACGAGGTCGGTGTACACCGCCCGGGAGGTCAGCGTGCCGGCGCTGAAGCTGCGGGACTCGACCAGGCAGCTCCGGGCCTCATCGAAGACCAGCTCGAGGAACACGACGTCGTCCTGCGCCAGGGCGAGCACCAGCCGTCCGTCCTCGTCGCGCAGGGTCGGCTCGTAGCGGCCGTAGAGCTCGTCCAGAGGGGTGAACCACAGGGCGCTGAAGGGCACGGGCAGGGCCTCTGCGTCGCCCTCCTCGCCGGGCCGGTGGCGGCCGAGCTGGTCGGAGAGGTCGACGCTGACGCGGGAGCCATCCCCGAACCAGCGCAGGGTCGAGGCCTGGTACGGGGCGCTCGAGGCGACCGCCCAGCGCTCCGCGCCGAGGAGGTGGGTGGCGGAGGCGGTCGGAACCACGACGTCCCGCTTGTTCATGCGGAAGCTCTCGACGCCGAAGCGCCAGCCGCCGTCGCCGGTGCGGACCAGCGCCCGGCGGGAGAAGGGGGCGAGCCGCTCGCGCAGCTCGTCCGACCAGCGCGGGCCCGTGTAGGCCGTCGCCGGCGCCCCGACGGAGGGGAACAGGCCGAGCAGGTAGGACGGCTGCACGGGCATGAACGCCCTGCCGAGCATCGCCTGCTTGTATTCGCCCGCGAAGTAGGCGTCCGAAGCCGCCAGCCCGGCGACCACCTCATAGCCCGCCTCCAGACGCCGCTCGGCGATGCCGTCGCGGGAGTTGGCGCGGAAGTTCAGCGCCTCGTCGGCCGCCAGCTCCGCGGGCGGTGCCATCGGCGCGGGGCTCGCGCTCGGGGCGGGGGCGCCGAGGAATTCCGCGTCGCCGTCGAAGTAGAGGTTCTGCTCGGTGGACTTCTCTTCTTCGCGCAGCTGGTCGCGCGGGCTGCCGCGTCCGCGGCTGCTTCCGAGGCGCGCGCCGGACTGCCGGGTCGCGGTCTCCGGGACGACGAGGCCGCCGCCGACGCCGCCCCCGCCTCCGAAGCTGTAGGCGGCGTGCTCGCCGAGCTGGGCGAAGTGGTCGAAGTACTGCTTCTTCAGCTGCAGGCGCCAGCCGGCGGCGAGCCGCATCTGCTCGCGCACCAGCTCGCGGTAGGCGAGGTCGCGGCCCTCGGCGAAGAACTCCTCGCCGTCGCGCATGCGGAAGCTGCGCTCGACCGCGAAGCGCTCGCGCTGGGCGTCACTCTCCAGCACCAGGATCGAGGTGTACGGGGTCATGATCTGGAAGTCTTCGGACAGGCCGACGATGCGCTCCCGCACGACCGCGTTCGGCACCTGGTCGAGCAGGTGCTCGAGGTGGTTCCGGGCCCACAGCCGCGGGATGAACGAGTTCGCGCGGTCGCCCTCGCTCACCGACACCGTCGCGACGTGCTCGACGGGCGCGCCGTCGAGGCTTCCCCGCATCACCACCGTCGCGGGGCCGGTCACGCTGCCGGGCAGGTAACGCCCGACGATGCACAGCTGCTGGCCGGCCGGCAGGCTGCCGAGGCTGGCCGGGTAGACCGCGGCGGTCTCGATGCCCTCGATGCTGACGGTGACGTCGCGCAGCACCGGGCGCACGATCCGCGCCAGCAGCGCGCTGGCGGCGGACAGGGCGCCGGCCCGGTCCTCGACCTGATGGAGCCCGCCGCCGTGGGCGGCCAGCGCCTTGAGCACCCGGTCCTCGTAGCTGGTCCCGACCGAGACCGCGTGCACCCGCACGTCCCGCCCCGCGAGCAGCCGGCCGAGGCGTTCGGCGGCGGCCGCGGGCTCGGCGTCACCGGTGGTCGGGATCGCGTCGCCGACGTAGACCAGGTGCGCCCCCGGGCCGCACTGCCCGGCCGCGGCCTTGACGCCCGCGTCGAGGTCGGTCCAGCCGAGGGAATGGCGGGCGCCGAGGAAGCCGAGGGCCTCGGCGATCGAGGCGTCGGTCACGGGTCGCGGGGCGTCGAAGGCGAACACGGTGTCGTAGTCGCTGACCGCGAGGTTGAAGCGGTCCTCCTTGCTCAGCGAGGACAGCAGGGCGTCGATGAAGGCGGCCTGCTGGGCGCGCTTGCCGGGATCCATCGAGGCGGAGGTGTCCGCCAGCAGCACGAAGCTCTGCGGCTCCTTGGCCGGCAGCTCCTTGGTTTCCTTCGCCTCCGGTCCGTCCAACCACAGGAGGAAGTAGCCGTCCCCGTCGCGCAGGTGCGGCACGAAGGTGATCGGCGCCCCGGGGACGGTGCGGATGTCGAGCTGGAAGTCGCGCTCCGGCGTGTGTTCCTCCGCCGAGAAGTCGAGCGTGGCGGTGTGCTCCTGCACGCGGCTGCGCATCGTGTGCGACGGGCTCGTCACCCCGGCCAGGGCCTGGGTGGAGGCGATGCTGACCTCGATGGCGAGCTCGGCGAGGGGGTTCCTGCGCAGCAGCTCGCTCTTCAGCCGGTAGGCGTAGCGGTAGCCGTCGCCGGACTTCGGCAGCACCTGGGTGTAGGCGATGCGGATGCGCTTCTCGCGGTGGATCGGGTAGACCTTGGCGCGGAAGATGTTGCCGCCTTCCCACTCGAGCAGGCCGGGGTCCTCGTCCTCGCGCTTGATCTGCTCGTAGATCTGGCGGGCGCGCTCGCGCTCGACGATGTCGCCCTCGACCAGCTCGCCGCCGATCCACATCCCGAAGCTGCTGACCGAGGCGCCGGCCGGCAGCGGGAAGGCGAAGTCGCCCTCGAGGGTGTGGTCGGTGTGGTTGATGAACGACTGTTCGATCACGGTCCGCGCGATCTGGTCGCGGATGTCAACGGTCACCTTGTGGTAGCCGATGCTCAGGGCGACGTTGCGGCCGTCGATCATCGTCAGCAGCTCGCCGAGGGCCTCGGGCCGGTCCTTGACGTAGTCGACCAGCCACTTCGGCCGGCCTTCCAGCCGCTCCAGCCCGGTCTCCGTCGCGCGCACCACGCCGTCCTCGGCGAGGGTGATCGAGGCGCCGCCGGGGCCGGTGACGGTGAAGCTTCCGCCGCCGGCCAGGCCGACGTCGAGCACCCCGCGGCTCAGGGTGCAGCCTGCGGCCCCGGTGACCTCGAGCAGGCTCCCGGGACCGAGGATCAGCGCCGCGCCGTCCGCGGCGCTCAGGGCGACGAGGTTGGCGCCGCGGGCGGAGGTCTTCAGCCAGTCGCCGACATCGAGGACGTCGTCGATGTGGACGGCGCTCCAGCGGTCGGCGGTGACGCCCTTGCGGTGGGCGAGCCCCTGGGCGTCAGAGATCGTGGCGAGGGCGCTTCCATCACCCCAGCTCAGGCCGGCGAAGGCGATGACCAGAAGGCTGACCAGGCCGAAGCCGGCGAGTTTGTGTGATCCGAACATCTTCCATCCTTTTGCGAGTGCGTAGGCCGCGGTGTCCTGGAACCAGGCGAAGGGCACGAGCCACGGAGCGAGCTGCGCGTAGCGGGCGCGGTCGCGGAGCCGGCGGACGGCGCCGCCGACCCGCTGGGAGACGGCCTGCGGCGTGATGCCGAGGCGCTCGGCGATGTCGTTGCGGCTCAGGCCTTCGAAGTACTTCAGCTGGAGGACCTCGCGCTGGGCCGGCGTCAGGTGCACGAACTGCTGCAGGACGGTGCGGATGTCGTCCTCGCTGTAGTCCCGGGGCGGCTCCTGTTCGGGGAAGGCATCCATCGACGTCACCTCGACCTTCTTGCGCTCCCAGGTCCGCCGCTTGCGGACGCGGTTGAGCGCGAAGCGCCGCACCACGACCGAGATCCAGTGGGCGATCGGTCCCTTGCGCTGGTACAGGCGTTCCTTTTCCAGCAGACGGGCGACACACTCCTGGGTCAGCTCGTCGGCCTCGTCACAGGAGCGCGCCACGCGCCGCACCTGGGAGCGGATCGCGCCGAGGTGGGCGGTGATCTCCTCGCGATAGATGTCTTCGTCCCGGCTCATGCGGTTCCTCTTTCCACCCTCTCAGACACACGAGGGGGGAGAAGCGAAAGGGGGAATCCCGGAATTTTTCGACGCGGCGCCGCCCGTTACAATAAACGGAACTTCACCTTTAGAGGACGCGATGGATCCGATCCCCGTCAAGGCCGAGGGCGACAAACCGATCCCCCTGCGCACCGGCAAGATCTACCGCATCGAGGTGCCGGGGAAGACCCTGACGGTCGTCCTGCTCGGCGCCGACGGCCGCACCCCGCTGGTCGGCAAGCGGGTCGAGCTCGAAGGACCGGGCACCGCCTCTTCGCAACGCACCGACGCGCAGGGGCGGGTGGTGTTCGACAAGCTGCAGCCGGGCAGCTACGCCGTCCGCACCCCCGAGCTCGACGTGCTCGAGGTCGACAATCCGCCGACGGGCGCCGCGCCCACCCGCGAGGTGCGGCTCCAGCCCGGGAACGCCCCGGTCAAGCTCCAGGCGGCGCGGGTGCCGGTCGTGTTCGTGCACGGCGTGTTCGGCAGCGAAGTGTACGTCAAGCACGGCGGCCACACGCTCGAGGTCTGGCCGAACGTCGGGCAGCTCGCGCTCTCCGCGGATCCCGGGGCGGACGCGCACTGGATGCAGAGCCGGGTGCGCGGCGACCGCCACCTGTACCTGCTCGCGCTGGCCGCCCACGCGACCCACCCGGACGGGCAGGCGGCCGAGCGGCTGCGCCGCTTGCAGCGCAGCGGGCTCGCCGATCTCTACGCGGCGAAGGGGCTAGGGACGCCGGGGCCAGGGGCGTTCACGGTCGAGATCGGCGACCTGGTGCAGGACGTCAAGCGCACGATGTCCTGGCTGCTGCAGCGGCACTTCCAAAACCAGGGGGCCGATCTGGACCAGTGGCACTACGGGCCGATGGTCAAGGCGCTCGAGACGGACCTCGGCTACAAGGTCTACCTGCGGCCGGGGGCGACAGCGCCGCTCCTCGCCGCCGACCGGAAGCCGCCGGCGACGCCGCCGGCCGGGGTTCCCGAGGACCTGTTCTTCTTCCCCTACGACTGGCGCCAGAGCCCGGACACGGTCGCGACCGAGCTCGCCGGCTTCGTCGCGAACGTCAAGGCCTACACGGGACGGCCGAAGGTGCATCTGGTCACCCACAGCCTCGGCACCCTGGTCGGCCGCTGCTACGCGAAGTCCCACGCCGACTCCATCGAGCGCCTGGTGCTCGCCGGCGGGCCGCACCTCGGCTCGGCGGAGACCCTCGGCGCGGCGCTGACCGGGCACCGCGTCGACGACGGCACGGACACGCTGTTCTACGACCCGGCCCTGCGCTACCTCGCCTGCACACTGCCGTGCACCTACGTCCTCTTCCCGCGCTGGCCGAAGGCGCAGGGCCCGCAGCTGCAGGTCTTCGACAAGGGGAGCAACACGCTGCGGAAGGCCGAGGGCGCGGCGGCGGCCGGGCAGGTCAACGACGAGCTGCGTCAGCTGGTCGAGAGCTGCGTGACCGGCGCCGCCCTGCCCGACGTGCGGCCGAACGCCGCCCTGTGGCAGGCAGCCGACCGGCTGTTCACGAGCACCCTCGGGACCCATCCCCCGCCCGCGGGCAAGACCATCGTGATCTACGAGGATGAGTTCACGCAGACCAACAAGGCTCTGTACTACGAGCTCGACACCGCCGCGAAGACGTTGCAGGACGACGACAGCAAGATCATCCACACCGGCGGGGACGGCACGGTGCCGACCTTCAGCGCGATGCCCTGGGGGCCGGAGCAGGTGCTGCTCGCGCATGTCGTCAAGGAGCGGATGGGCCACGGCGGGCTGTACAACAGCAAAGAGGTCCAGGACCTGCTCAAGAAGGAGCTGCTCGGGCAGGGAGCGGCGCCGCCGGGGAGCGGCGCTGGGGACTAGGAGGTCTTCTCAACGGGACTGGAGTCTCCATCCGTAGGTTGGGGCGGGGTTTACGAGGGCTGTCTCACGGAACCGTTGACGCACGTCCCTACGCCTGCGGCGGGCGGGGGTAAACCCCGCCCCTACATTGGATTCCGACCCAGTCCACGGGTGATCTCGGACGTACGGCATGCGAGCCATGCCTTGCTTGGGCTGATGGTCCTGTCCGAATGTAGGGGAGGGGTTTACCCCCTCCCGCGAAGCGGGAAAAGGCGTACGTGACTGGACGTGCTGCGAACCCCCGACCCGACTACCGGCCCTCCAGGGCCTCGAGCTCCTTCGCGTAGCGCTCGTAGCCTTCCTGGTCCTCGAGGAAGAGCGCGATCGAGCACAGCTGGCGCAATAGATCGATGCTCGGCTCGAGGGCGTGGGCCGCCTCGAGGTGGGGCCGGGCGAGGACGTAGCACTCCGCGATCTCGCGTTCGAGCTCCGCGGCCTGCTTGTAGTCCTCGGCCTCCATCGCCTGCTGCTGCAAGGGAAGCACCAGATTGATGTAGTGCGATGCCAGCATCCAATGAGCCGTCAACTGGCCCGGATCGAGCTCGACCGCCTCGCGCAGCAGCGCGAGCATGCGCTCGGCGTCGCGGCCAGCGAGGAGCTGGGCGAGGAACGTGCGCAAGACCGCGCTGTCCGGTTCCTTCGCGAGGGCCGCCTCGAAGGCCGCGATGCCCTCCTCGGCCAGGCCCGGATGCATCAGGTAGACGTCGTGGCTGGTCGCCTCGAGGAGGGCGCGAGCGCCGTCCAGCCGCGCTCTGTCGGCCGCGGGCAGGTCCGGCGGCGCGGTGTCGACGAGCTGCAGGCCGGCCTTCACCAGGGTCAGGGCGGCCTCGAGCTGCGCCAGCCGGGCCTCGTTCAGCTCGTCGAAGCCGCTCTCCTCCAGCGCCTCGGAGCTCAGCTGGAGGTGGAGCACCGCCCGCCAGTTGTACAACTCGGCGACTGTCGCGAGCGGCCGCGGCTGCTGCATCTTCAGCACGGCCTGGCAGGCCTCGAGCTCGGCGTCGGCCTCGGCGTACCGGCCCGTCGCCTGGAGCAGCGCGACGAGCTGCGACCGGTGGTCGGTCTCCCGCTCCGGGGCGGCGACGGCGACGGCGAGCCGGGCGAGCTCCTCGGCCTGGACGAGGCCGCCCGCCTGGTACAGGGCGGCGGTCCGTTGCGCGGCCTGGACCTCGATCTCCTCGCGCAGCGCGTTCAGCTCGGCGCGCAGCAGAGGGTCGGCGTCCACCTCGAGCTCCTGTAGCCGGACCCAGGCGTCGAACAGGTCGCGGCTGCCGCTCTCGAGCTGGGCGCGCAGCGCGGCTTCGTCCGTCGCGTTGTGCGCCAGCACGCGCCGCAGCTCCTCGACCTCGTCGCGGCTGCCCTGGCTCGCCAGGGGCGCGTAGCGGCCCGCGAGCGCGGCGCTGTCGAGGCCGCGCTCGCCGAGCAGGGCGAGCACGTCGAGCACGATCTCCTGGGCCTCCTCGAGGCCTGCGGCGTCGTCTCCAGGAGCCTCGGTGCCCTCTTCGAGCCGGGCGCAGGCGGCCGCGCCGAGCGCGTTCCAGGCGGCGCCGATGCGCTCGCGCAGCGGATCGTCGGAGCCCCGCTCGAGCCACGGGCCCTCGACTTCAGAGACCGCCCACAGGAAGGCGGCGCGGTCCCTGAGCCGCTCGGCGCGGGCCGCGCCGTCCAGGCCCGCCGTGGTCAGGCGGCGGGCGAGCGCGTCCCGGGCTTCCAGCAACTCCGCGGGCGTCGCCTCGCGGTAGGGCACGAGCTCGGTCACATCCCACAGGCCCTCGTGATCGTCCGCCGCGGTCAGCGCGAACAGCTTCTCGCAGGCGATCAGGAAGGCCTCGACCTGCACCGCGCGCGGTAGGCTCGCGTCGGCGCCGATCGCGTCGACCAGCGCGTAGATACGGGCGTCGCCTTCCGCCGCGTCGAGCTCGGCCAGGCGCGGGTGGCGGCCGGCCTGCGGCGGGTCGTGCGGGGGATCGTCCTCGGTCGGCGTGGTCGGGCAGCCGGCGAGGAGCAGGGCACAGGTCAGGGTCCAGAGCGCGCGCATCGGTCACCTCCAGGGGCTGTTCTTCGCATTGTAGCGGAGCGTGCGGAGCCCGGGCCGCGCGCCCTCGCTCCATGGGAACCCGCGGCGCGGATGTTGTTCGCGCTCCGGGCAGGCTGGTCTCAGCAATGAAAAGGCGCGCCGCGAGCGGCGCGCCTGTGCGTTCTCCCTCGAGAGAGCTACTGGATCAGGCTGGTCTCACCGAACTGTTCTCCGGCCCCTTTGACAGCGGCGAGGACCTTGTCCGTGTCGATCGTGGTCGGGTCGATCTTGCAGGTCGCCGTCTTGGCGCCGAAGTCGACGTCGACATCAGACACACCTTCGAGTCCCTCGAGGGCGCTGCGCACGGCAGCGACGCACGAGGCGCCTCAGGTCATGCCCGGGACGGACAGCGAGACCGCGACAGCTTCGCCGGGCACCGGGTTCATACCGGTCTCAGGAACTTCGGGAGTCTCGGGGGTCTCGGGATTCTCGGGGGTCTCGGGGGTCTCGGGGGTCTCGGGGGTCTCGGGGTTCTCCGAGTCGCCGCAACCGACCATCCCGAAACCGAGGGACAGGACGAGCGTCAGCCACAGCGCGTGGCGCAAGAGGGTCTTCATCACTTCTCCTTAGGGGGAAGATCCGACGCGTCCTCGCGCCGGATCGGGGCCTGGTTCCCTCACCTTTTCAGTGAGTCCTCCGGAACACGCAGTCCCGGAGGCAGCGCCGAGGGTACCGGCCCCGGAGGCACGCCGCAACCGTTCAGTGGCGCCGCCCAGCGGCCGGAGCCCGCGCGGCACCGGGGGCGGCAGGACAGACCTTGTCTCACGATGACAATCGCGGTAGAACGGCGGCCTCGTCTGATCCCGGAGACCTCCGATGCGACGCATCGCCTCCCTCCTCATCCTGTGTGCGGCCCTCGCGCCCGGCTGCCGTGACGGCTCGAGCTCGAGCGACGCTTCCGGCGCGGCGAGCGGTACGACCGGCAACACGGGCAACGCCGGCGCGAACACCGGGCCGAGCGCGCCCCCGCCCTTCCTCCCCCACCAGCACCTCTACACGGATGGGCGCTGGATCCGCGATGACGCCGGCGGAGTGGTGCTGCTGACCGGGCTCAACGTCGCGCAGGCGGCGAAGAGCCCGCCGTACCTGTCGTGGCAGGCCGAGAGCGACTACGACCTCGCGGTCGACAGCGGCTTCAACGTCGTCCGCATGCTGCTGCAGTGGACCGCCGTCGAGCCGAGCCCGGGCGTGATCGACAGCGCCTATCTCGACCAGGTGCGCGAGCGTCTCGACTGGTGCGAGGCGCGCGGCATCGCGGTCGTGCTCGATATGCACCAGGACGCCTACGGCGCGGCGGTCGGCGGCAACGGCGCGCCGGCCTGGGCGACCTTCGACGACGGCTGGCAGTCGCTGCAGGTGCCCGCCGCCTTGCCCTGGCAGAGCATCTACCTGCAGCCCCGGGTGATGGCCGCCTTCGAGAGCTTCTGGCAGAACCGCACCGTCACCGGCACCGGTCTCGGGCTGCAGGACCACTACGCGCAGATGTGGGCAGCGGTCGCCCAGCAGCTCGGCGACCACCCGGCGGTGGTCGGCTACGACCTGTTCAACGAGCCCTTCTATGGAACCGCGCTCCTGCCGATCGTGTGGGCCGCCGTGCAGCAGCTGCCGGGGCTGCTGCTGGCCGGCCTGGCCAACGGCGGCAACCTGTCGAGCGGGATGCTCGCGCAGCTCGCCGATCCCGCCTCGCTCTATCCCCTGCTCGACGCCCTCGAGGGGCCGAGCCAGGCCTTCGAGAAGAGCGCCCTGCAGCCCTTCCTCGAGCGGTGCGCCGAGGCGGTGCGGGCGGTCGATGCGGACAAGCTGATCCTGGTCGAGCCGGCCGGGTTGGTCGGCATCGGCCTGCGCACTGGGCTCGAGCCGTTGATGGCGAGCAGCGGCCAGCCGTTCGGGAACATCGTCTTCGCCCAGCACTACTACGACCCGATCGCCGAGACCCTGTCCTACGACGGCGAGACCGGCCGGGCGAGCGAGGGGCTCGACCGCGCGCTGGCCAACGCCGAGGCGGTCGACGCGCCGCTGTGGCTCGGCGAGTGGGGCTTCATCCGCGCCTCCCTGGGGGGGCACCGCGAGCTCGCCCGCGACATGCAGCAGCTCGCCGACGCGCGGCTGCTCGGCGCCGCCTACTGGGACTGGCACCCGAGCCTCGACGTCGAGCCCTTCTTCCCCGACCTGGTCCGGGCGCGCGCGCAGCGGGTCGCCGGCACGCCGACGGCGCTGTCCTTCGACCCCGCGACGGGCGTGCTCGAGCTCTCTCTCGATGCGGACGGGGCGGGCGGTCCCACGCGCCTGGCGCTGCCCGCGGCGGTCTATCCGCACGGCTACCTGATCGAGTCCGGCGACGCCGCCGGCAGCTGGTCCTGGCACGCCGTGCCGGGGACGCCCCTGGTCGACGTGTACCACGCGCCCGGGCAGACCTCCCACTGGCTGCGGGTCTCCCCGCTGTAGGAGGTGCGATGGGGGCGTGCCCGCTGTGCGGAGGCACCGCGAGCGACGAGGGGCGCTGCGCGGCGTGCGGGCAGGTGATGCCGTCGGAGGCTCCGACCGGCTCGCTCGAGCCCGTCGACCTGTCCGACAGTCCGTCCGAGACCCCGACGCGCCGCATGAGCAGCGAGGAGATTCCGGCCTGGGAACCGCCGCCGCGGCGGCCCTGGCTGGTGCTCGGCCTGTGCTCCAGCGCGGTCGTGCTCGCGGGGGCGCTCGGCTGGTGGATGTGGAGCTGAGGGTCCGCATCTTCCCCGAGAATCCCATAGACATTTGTCTACTTTTCGCCTATCCTTCCGGGATCGCCATCAGCGCGGGAGGGGTGTCGTGCCCGCGACACAGGATGTTCTCTCGACCTTCCATCCGGAGGTCGGTGGCTGGTTCCGCGAGCAGCTCGGCGCGCCGACCGAGGCGCAGACGCGCGGCTGGCCCGCGATCGCGTCGGGACGCGACGTGCTGATCGCCGCGCCGACCGGCTCGGGGAAGACGCTGGCCGCCTTCCTCTGGTGCCTCGACCGGCTGTTCCGCGCCTCGCTGGACGGGACGCTGGGCGGGAGCATCGAGGTCGTCTACGTCTCGCCGCTCAAGGCGCTCGGCAACGACATCGCGAAGAACCTGTCACGGCCGCTCGAGGAGATCTCCGCGCGCTTCGAGGCGAGCCTGGGGAAGAAGCCGGACGTGCGGGTCTTCGTGCGCAGCGGCGACACGCCGAGCCGCGACCGGGCGCGCATGCTGCGCATCACCCCCCACATCCTGATCACGACGCCCGAGTCGTTGTTCATCCTGTTGACCGCCGAGAAGAGCCGGAAGCTCCTGCGGCGGGTGCGGACGGTGATCGTCGACGAGATCCACGCGGTCGCCGAGTCGAAGCGGGGGGCGCACCTCGCGCTGTCCCTCGAGCGCCTCGACCAGCTCGCCCAGGGGGCGCCGCCGGCGCGCATCGGGCTGTCGGCGACCCAGCGGCCCATCGAGGCGGTCGGCCGGCTGCTGGTCGGGAACGGGCGCGGGCTGCCGGACATCGTCGACACCGGCTGGGCGCGCCGCATCGACCTCGCCGTCGAGACGCCCGAGGACGAGCTCGGGGCGGTGACATCGACGGAGATGTGGAGCCAGGTCTGCGACCGCATCGCCGCCTGGGTCAAGGAGCACACGACCACCCTGGTGTTCACCAACACCCGGCGCCTGGTCGAGCGCCTCGCCCACCAGCTGGCCGAGCGCCTCGGCCCCGAGAACGTCGCCGCGCACCACGGCAGCCTCGCGCGCAAGAGCCGGATGCGGGCCGAGCAGGGGCTGAAGGAGGGGACGATCCCGTGCGTGATCGCGACCGCCTCTCTCGAGCTCGGCATCGACATCGGCTCGGTCGACCTGGTCGTGCAGATCGGCTCACCGCGGCGCATCAGCACGCTGCTGCAGCGGGTCGGGCGCTCCGGGCACTCGCTGGGGAAGACGCCGAAGGGGCGGCTGCTCGCCCTGACCCGCGACCAGCTCGTCGAGTGCGCGGCGCTGATGCGCGCCCTCGAGGTCGGCGAGCTCGACCGGCTGGTGCAGCCGCGCAAGCCGATGGACATCCTCGCCCAGCAGGTCGTCGCGGCCTGCGCGAGCGAGCCCTGGGATGAAGAGGAGCTGTTCGGGATGCTGCGCCGGGCCGCCCCCTACGCGGGGCTCGAGCGGGAAGAGCTCGAGGGGGTGCTGCGGGCGTTGAGCGAGCCGACCCTGACCGCGCGCGGGCGCAGCCCGACCCATCTGCACCGCGACGGGGTGCACGCGAAGGTGCGGGGCACGCGGGGGGCGCGGCTGGCGGCGATCACCTCCGGCGGGGCGATCCCCGACCGGGCCGACTACCGGGTGATCGCGCAGCCCGAGGGGCTGTTCATCGGCACCGTCGACGAGGACTTCGCGGTCGAGAGCTCGGTCGGCGACATCTTCCAGCTCGGCAACACCTCCTGGCGGGTCGAGAAGGTGCGCCTCGGCACGATGGAGGTCAGCGATGCCCAGGGGGCGCCGCCGACCATCCCCTTCTGGCGCGGCGAGGCGCCGGCCCGCAGCGTCGAGCTCTGCGAGCAGGTCGGCCAGCTGCGGACGGTCTTCGACGAAGCGCTCGGCGCCTGTCAGGCTCGCGGCGTACCGGTCGACCGGGCGGTCTTCGAGGTCGCGGAGCGCTGCGCGCCCGCCGGGCTCGAGCGCGCGGACGCGGTGCAGCTCTCGCGCTATCTCGCGGCGAGCCGGGCGGTGCTCGGCTGCCTGCCGACGCGGACGAAGCTCGTTGCCGAGCGCTTCTTCGACGAGGCGGGCGGGATGCAGCTGATCATCCACGCGCCCCTCGGCGGGCGCCTGAACAAGGCCTGGGGGCTCGCGCTGCGCAAGCGCTTCTGCCGCTCCTTCAACTTCGAGCTGCAGGCGACGGCGACCGACGATGGGCTGCTCTTGTCGCTCGGACCCCAGCACAGCTTCCCCCTCGAGTCGGTGTTCGGCTTCCTGCACGCGAACACGGTGCGCAAGGTGCTCGAGCAGGCGGTGCTCGGTGCGCCGGTGTTCGGCACGCGCTGGCGCTGGACGGCGGCGCGGGCGCTGATGCTGTTGCGGATGCGGGGGGGCAAGAAGGTGCCGCCGCAGATCCAGCGGATGAAGTCCGACGATCTGCTCGCCGCGCTGTTCCCGCAGGCGGCGGCCTGTCTCGAGAACGTCGTCGGGGACATCGAGATCCCCGAGCATCCGATCGTGCGCGAGACGATGCGCGACTGCCTCGAGGACTTCATGGACATCGGCGCGCTCGAAGAGCTGCTGCGGCGGATG